>NZ_CP016162.1:3337857-3638214 GCF_001941865.1 Pseudomonas alcaliphila JAB1
GTCGACGGCCGCGAAGTGATGGATGTGGTCTGCCAGGATCACAAGCTCAATCTCTCCAAGTACTACATGAAGCCCGGCTTCGCCTTCGGCGGCTCGTGCCTGCCCAAGGATGTGCGCGCCCTCTCCTACCGCGCCGGCAGCCTGGACGTGGAAACACCGCTGATCAGCTCGCTGATGCGCAGCAACGCCGCTCAGGTGAAGAAAGCCTTCGACATCGTCACTCACTACGACAAGCGCCGCATCGGTCTGCTGGGCCTGAGCTTCAAGGCCGGCACCGACGACCTGCGTGAAAGCCCCCTGGTCGAGCTGGCCGAAATGCTGATCGGCAAAGGCTATGAGCTGCGTATTTTCGACAGCAACGTCGAGTACGCCCGCGTATTCGGCGCGAACAAGGAATACATCGAATCGAAGATCCCCCACGTTTCCTCGCTGCTGTGCAAGGAGCTCGACGAGGTGGTCTCGCAATCCGATGTACTGATCATCGGCAATGGCGAACAGCGCTTCGCCGAGGTCATGAACAGCGTCGGCGACGACAAACAGATCGTCGATCTCGTGGGGTTCATGGCGCATGCCACCCAGGCCAACAAGGAAGGCATCTGCTGGTAGCAGAAAGCTAACAAGAACAGAGGCGGCACCAGTCAGGTGCCGCTTGGTTGGTTATGGCGTGTCGCCAGCTCACTGCCCATACGATCCGAATCGATGTTTACAGGAGTGACAGCATGATTCCTCTGATTTTGTCCGGCGGCAGTGGCTCCAGACTCTGGCCGCTCTCACGCAAGCTGTATCCCAAGCAGTTCCTGGCCCTCACCGGCAGTGAGACCCTGTTTCAACAGACGCTCGGCCGCTTGGCCATCGAGGGCGTCAGCAAGCCCATCGTGGTGTGCAACGAAGAACATCGCTTCATCGTCAGCGAGCAACTTGCCGCTATCGGCAACGAGGCGCAGACCATTCTGCTGGAGCCGTTCGGCCGCAACACCGCACCGGCCGTGGCCATCGCCGCCATGCACCTGCTCGCCGCTGGCCGTGACGAGCTGCTTCTGGTTCTGCCGGCCGATCATGTGATCGAAGACCTGCCGGTATTCCACAGCGCTCTCGGCGTGGCTCGTAAGGCTGCAGAACAGGGCGAGATGGTGCTGTTCGGCATCCCTGCCGAGCGGCCTGAAACCGGTTACGGCTATATCAGGACCGGCGAGCGATCCGGACTGCCGGGTGGCGTGCTGTCAGTCGAGCAGTTCGTCGAGAAGCCCGACCTGGCCACAGCTAGAGAGTTCGTGGCACAAGGCGACTACGTCTGGAACAGCGGCATGTTCCTGTTCCGCTGCAGCCGCTATCTGGAAGAGCTGCAACGCCACGATCAGGACATCTACGACACCTGCCAGCTGGCGCTCAGCCGCAGCAAGAGCGACCTGCAGTTCATCCGTATCGACCCCAGCTCCTTCGAGTGCTGCCCGGACAATTCCATCGACTATGCGGTGATGGAAAAGACCGATCGCGCCTGCGTGGTGCCGCTCGCAGCAGGCTGGAACGACGTCGGTTCCTGGTCCGCGCTGTGGGACGTTCAGGACAAGGACGACCAGGGCAACAGCCGCTCGGGCGATGTGGTGATCCACGACAGTCAGGACTGCCTGGCCCACAGCCAGAGCAAGCTGGTGACCTTGGTCGGCCTGAAGGACGTGGTGGTGGTCGAGACCAAGGACGCCGTGATGGTCGCCCACAAGGACCGTGTGCAGGACGTCAAGCAACTGGTCAACACCCTCACCTGCGACGGGCGCGCCGAGGCGCAGAACCATTGCCAGGTCTATCGCCCGTGGGGCAGCTACGACTCCATCGACAGTGGCAACCGCTTTCAGGTCAAACGCATCGTGGTCAAGCCAGGCGCCAGCCTGTCGCTGCAAAAGCACCACCACCGTGCCGAGCACTGGATCGTGGTCTCCGGCACTGCGCGGGTGACCTGTGACGACAAGACCTTCCTGCTCTGGGAGAACCAGTCGACCTACATTCCCATCGCCGCCGTTCACCGCCTGGCCAACCCCGGCAAGATTCCTCTGGAGATCATCGAGGTCCAGTCCGGCAGCTATCTGGGCGAGGACGACATCGAGCGCTTCGAGGATGTCTACGGCCGCACCGACACCACGGTCAACTAGCGACTTTCAGCGTCACAGCGGCTGACGCTCGTACACGGCTTCACTGGAGGAAGCACGTCACATGCCTAGGTTATTCAATGGGGTCGATACCTCATCCGGTTTCGGCAAGCTGTGCGGTTGGGCGTGCCTGATCGCCCTGCTCGCGCTTGCCTCGGAAATGGTCGATCCGAGCTACCTCGACCCGTCGCATCAGAAATTCATCTTTCTGATCGGCGCGCTGGGCATGTGGCGTTACGGCAACGCCGCCACTCACTACCTGCGCGGCATGTACTTCCTGCACTGGCGTTTCCCACGGATGCGCAAGGCTGTCGAGCGCATGGGCGCCGCGGCGCTGCCCGAGCACATGTTCATGGTGGTGACCAGCTTCCGCATCCCCACCCACACCACCTTCAAGGTGTACCAGTCGGTGTTTCAGGAAGTGCAGCGCATGCCGGTGCCCTGCACCGTCATCGCCTCGATCGTGGAGAAAGGCGACGAGAACTTCATCAAGGACATCATGCGTCAGGAAGTCCGCGACCGCGACGACATCAGGCTGATTATCGTGCGCGCCCGCGGCACCGGCAAACGTGACGGCCTGGCGCATGCCTTCCGCGCGCTGTCCCGGCAGATGCCCCTGGAGAACGCCGTGGTCGGTGTGGTCGATGGCGACACCATGATGCTGCCCGGCTGCGTCGAGCGCGCCGTCAGCCTGTTCGCCTATCTACCCAGCGTCGGTGGCATCACCACCAACGAGTTCTGCGAGGTGGAAGGCAGCAAGCTGATGCAGGAGTGGCACACCATGCGCTTCGTCCAGCGGCACATCAACATGTGCTCGATGGCACTGAGCAAACGCGTGCTGACCATGACCGGGCGCCTGTCGTTCTTCCGCGCCAGCGTGATGACCAACCCGGAATTCATCAAGGACGTGGAAGCCGACTTCCTCGATCACTGGCGGCTGGGGCGTTTCCAGTTCCTCACCGGCGATGACAAATCCTCCTGGTTCAGCCTGATGCGCGCCGGCTGGGACACCTTCTACGTGCCCGACAGCCACACCCTGACGGTGGAGCATCCACCAGACAACAGCTTCCTGCGCGCGACCCGGCAGCTGATGTACCGCTGGTATGGCAACTCGCTGCGGCAGAACTTCCGCGCCACCCGACTGCTGGGCCTCGACCGCCTGGGCCTGTTCACCATGTACGTGCTGTACGACCAGCGCGTGTCCATGTGGACCTGCCTGATGGGCCTGAGCGCCTCGGTGGTGGCCGGCCTGCTGTTCGGCATCCAGTACCTGTTGCTGTACCTGTTCTGGGTGCTGTTGTCGCGCACCCTGGTAACGCTGTTGTTCTTCTTCGCCAAGCACCCGGTGCATCCGATGTACCCCTTCGTTCTGTATTACAACCAGATCGTCGGCTCGGTGATGAAGGTTTACACCATGTTCCACATGGATCAGCAGAGCTGGACCCGGCAAAAGACCACGCTCAGCAATGGCAGCGTCAGTTTCGATGCGGCCCTTAATCGATGGACGTCGAAGACGATGTTGTTGTCCTCCATTGCCATCTTCTTCGGGGTCATTTCGGTCCTGCTAGAACTCACGCAACCTTAAGTAAAGGCGCGAATGCTATGAGTAGCACCACTGTCTTACCTGCAAACGTTGTTCACGAAGCAATCGATGAGCGCCAGTTCGTCCGCGCCAAGATTCCCGCCCGCATCAGCCTGCAAGGTCACGGCCTGAACGGCGTGGAATGCGAGATCCTGGACATCTCCCTGGGCGGCATCGGTCTGTCCCACGAGCAGCCGCTGAAGCTCGGCAGCCTGTTCCAGGGCTCGATCAAGCTGAAGCTGAACAGGGTCGACCTGAACATCGACACCAAGCTGAAGATCGTCTCCCAGCGCGGCCATGAAGTGGGCGCCGAGTTCGTCGAGCTGGATCGGCAGAAGCGCGACATCCTGCGCTACATCATCTCGGCCTACATGTCCGGCGACATCGCCGACATCAACGGCCTGTTCAACGTGATGCAGCGCGAGAACTACATCAAGGAGCGCAAGACCAAGCAGGCCAGCTCGCGCACGCCCACGGAACGCCTGAAGGCGGCGCTGGGTTCGATGCTGTTCCTCGGCGCCGGCCTGGCGGCACTGAGTCTGATCCTCTACAAGAGCTACCTGCTGTTCTTCCAGATGCCGGCCGCACAGGCAGTGGTCAGCGCCAATGCCTACGTGGTGAGCATGCCGGAGAACGGCAACCTCAAGTACCTGATCGGCCCCGAGCAGACCAGCGTGAGCACCGGCCAACCGCTGGCCAGCGTGTCCACGCAACTGGCCAGCAGCCTGACCAGCCCGACCGACATCGCCGCCCTGGCCAGCCTTTCCGATCAGGATGCAGCCGCCCTGCTCGGCCGCGTGACCGTCGAGACGGTGATCGCCAGCCCCTGCGACTGCAGCCTGTACTTCCCGCGCCCGCGCATGGATGGCTTCGCCTACAAGCAGGAGCAACTGGTGCATCTGCTGCCGCAGGATCAGCCGCTGAACGTCAAGGCCAGCGTGCCGTTCGATCGCATGGACAAGATCGAGCGCGTGCGGGCGGTCGAGATGCGCGTGCTGGGCAGCGACGCCATCTACAGCGGCGAGATCGTCGCCAGCCGCGTCGACGACCTGCGGCAGATGGTCGAGCTGACCATCAAGCCGGATCAGGAGTTGCCGCGCAGCGCCTATCAATTGCCGACTGCCGTCGACTTCAAACTCGGCCTGCCACTGCGCTGGACGTTCTGAGGTCGCCATGCCGGTCAGATACCTTCTTTGCACAACCGCCCTGACGCTGGCTCTCGCCAGCTCGGCTCATGCGGCGCGCAGCCTCGAGCAGGTCCGTTATGCGCTGTTTCAGGACGGCCAGGCGGAGGTCGAAGCAGACCTGCGCCATCTGGCCGCACGTGGCGACCTGGGCGCCACGCGTCTGCTCGGCGAAGTGCTGGCCGGCCGCAGCCCGGCGAATACCACGCAGGCCATCGACCTGTTCAAGCAGGCCTTTGCCGATGGCCGCGGGGACATCGGCGCGCTGATCCCCCTGGCCCGCCTGGTGGACAACAAACCGCGCTGGCGCGAAGCCAATCGCGCATACATGCGCCAGTCGCTCGGCCGCTTTACCGCTGGACGAGACTTCATCGCCGTCGACACGCGCCTGGAGGTGTTCCTGGTCTACCCCGAGCTGTTCACGCAGGACGAGGTAACCCGCCTGATCGAGCTCTATGACCGCGCCTGCCTGATCTACTGCCACGCGCCGCTGTACCGAGCGGTGGCGGCAGCCCGCTACGGTGAGAGAAGCGAAGCCGAGAAGTGGTTCCAGCTGGCCGTGGAAAGCGACCCGCGCGCCGTGCAGCGCTATTACGAGTTTCTTGGCGAGCAGCGCAACCTGCTGTTTCGCGCCTTCGCCGAACGCCTGACGCCGCGCATGAACGCCCTGCCGGTCGACCTGGTGCACCGCATCGCCCAGCAGGTGGCGAACATCCGCAACATCGAGATCAGCACCTTCAACAACAACCGCCCGACCACTCGCGCGCAGAACGACGAAGAAAAGCAGGCCCGCGAAGTCAAGGCGAAGGCTCATGCCAGCCTGGTCGAACAGCTCGACCGGGAAGTGCTGCAGTGGCTCGACAACGCCATCGAGCGTGATTTCGGCCCAGCCATGCTGAGCAAGGCCAGCTTTCTCATGACCGCACCGGACCGCTACAGTCCGGAGCCGGTGCTGGCCCTGATCCAACGCCTGGAACAACGCCAGGGCGAGAACCTGACCCTGAGCATGGCCGAACGCGAAAACCCGATCACCCCGCAGCGCATCAAGGCACTGCGCGCCAGCCTGCACATGGTGCTGTGGCGCACCCTCGATCCGCGCTTGAGCCAACGCCTGATCACCGAGCTGCAGGCCGAGCAGTACCCCGAGGCACAGCTGCTTGAAGGCGACCTGTACAGCCAGGGCGGGTTGGACGAGCCCGATCAGGATCGCGCCCTGGCGCTGTACATGGCAGAGGCCCGCCAGGGCTCGGTGAACGCCCTGCTGCGCATCGCCCGCCTCTATACCTACGGCCGCGCCATTTGCCGCGATAACGGCAAGGCCTACGCCTTCGCCTATGCCGCCCACGAGCTGGGCGACCAGCGCGCCACCGACCTGATGCACTCGCTCAGCACCCGGCTCACGCCTGAACAGCGCGATATAGCCGCCGCCGAAGGCAACCGTCTTATCGAGGAATCCACACTGTGAGCGCTCCCAATTCCCTTGGCCGCGCAGCCCTGCTGCTCGCCTTTCTGCCACTCGGTCTGCTGCACGCGGAAGAAGCCAGCATCACCTCGCCCGAGCTGGAGCCGGTCACCTCGCTGCTGACGCACAAGCTGTTCCTGCGTACCGGCTACGGGCCGGACGAAACGCGCCTGGGCGAAGACCGTCGCAGCTTCTTCAGCCTGCGCTACGAGCCGTCCTACCGCTGGTACTCCCCCGAACAGCGCTGGGCCAAGTGGGAAGCCTTCGGCCGTCTGTGGCTCAACTACGACACCGATCCGAATGCCCTGCAAAGCGACGAGGGCAACGACGAGAACGTATCGAGTCGGCGCCATGCCTACAGCGAAGCCCGCGAGTTCTATGTACGCCGCAACCTGCTGGGCGACGACCCGCGCTTCTCCGCGACCTTCGGCCGCCAGCGCTTCAGCGATCGTTTCGGCATCTGGTGGGACGACAGCATCGAAGCCCTGCGCCTGGACTACAACGACAGCTTCGGCAAAGGCTTCGTCGCCATCGCCGAGAAGTTCTACTACTACAACTCCGACGACAACCGCCTCGACCCGCGCGACAAGAAGATCCGCTACCTGATGGCCGAGTACGCCTGGCGCTGGCATGCCGATCACTGGATCGGCGCGCGCCTGCTGCACGAGGACGACTACTCGGGCAGCTCGCCGGATGATCGCCAGGACTTCGATGGCCTGCGCTACGGAGTGTTCCTGCACGGTGACACCCGCCACCTGACGTCGCTGGTCAGCGACTACCACCTGGAAGTCGCGGCACTCGACGGCAGGCTGGAAACCACGCAGAACAATGGCCTGCGCGACAGCGGTGACAAGACCGGCTGGGCCGTGGTGGCGGATGTCGGCAAGCGCTTCGAAACACTGCCATGGACGCCGCGCGTTGGCATCAGTGGTGGCCTCACTGACCGCCCGGATGACAGCGGCAGCGACGGTTTCACCCTCAACCGCATTCAGTCCGACCGGCGCAACGACCCGCTGAGCTACAGCAGTCGCCTGGTCAGCAACCTGGTCAGCGTCAACCTGAGCAACCTGGCCTTCTACGGCATCGTGCTGGAAACCCAGCCCACCGACCGCACTGCACTGGATATGCGCATCAGCGATCTGCATCTGCGCAACCGTTCGGCGCAACTGCCGCTGCGCACCACCAACGAAGGCGTGGTGCGCGATACCGGCTCGTCCCATCTGGGCCAGGTGCTCGACATCAACCACTACTGGCGCATGTTCCCGCTGGCCTACGACGGCAAGCGGGTACAGCTCAACACCCTGGCCAGCCTGAGCTACTTCAAGGCCGGCAGCGCGTTGGAGATCGGTGATGACTATCAACTGACGCTGGGCATAACCCTGACCTACTGACCGAGAGCAGCGCTAGCATGATCTTCGCCTCCAACGTCTTTCTGTTCCTGTTCCTGCCGGTGTTCCTGCTTTGTTACTACATAGCCAAGGACCACTGGCGTTCGTACGTGATCGTGCTCGGCAGCTACCTGTTCTACGCCTGGTGGCGTCCGGACTTCCTGCTGCTGTTCGTTGCCATTTCGTACTGGAACTACTGGTTCGGCCTGCGCATCAAGGCGCGGATCGATGCCGGCGAGAAGAAGATCGCCTTTCGCCTGCTGACCGTCGGCGTGATCGGCAACCTGGCCACCCTCGGCTACTTCAAGTACGCCAACTTCGGCGCCGACGTGCTGGTGGCGGTGCTGGAGCCGCTGGGCATCAATACCTTCACTCTGGAACACATCATCCTGCCGCTGGGCATCTCCTTCTATGTGTTCCAGGCGCTGAGCTATATCGTCGACATCTATCGACGCAATGCCGAGCCGACCAATCGCTTCGTCGATTTCGCTGCCTATATCGCCATCTTCCCGCAACTGATCGCCGGGCCGATCCTGCGCTACAGCCTGATCGACAAGCAGTTGAAGAACCGCACCCATTCGCTGGAGCTGTTTTCCCTCGGTGCCTGCCGCTTCATGCTCGGTTTCATCAAGAAAGTGCTGATCGCCGACTCCCTGGCACCGATGAATACCCTGTTCATCAGTGGCGGTGGCGAACTGCAGATGGCCGACGCCTGGTTCGGCCTGCTGATCTCCGCCCTGCAGCTGTACTTCGACTTCTCCGGCTACAGCGACATGGCCATCGGCCTGGGCATGATGATGGGCTTTCGCTTCGCCGAGAACTTCAACCAGCCCTATATCGCGCAGAGCATCACCGAGTTCTGGCAGCGCTGGCACATGACCCTGGCCGACTTCCTGCGCGACTACGTGTACATGCCGCTGGTACGCAAGCGCCTGGTCGGCATGCTGGTCGGCCTGGTCATCACCATGGTGCTGTCCGGGCTCTGGCACGGGCCAAGCTTCGCCTTCATCTTCTGGGGGCTGTTCTTCGGCATAGCCATGGTGGTCGAGCGCAAGCTGGGCATCGCCACCAAGGTCAACACGCCCTACAACTTCTGGCGCAATGCCCGCTGCATGTTCGTGCTGGCCTCCTGCATGCCGCTGTTCTTCACCGGTAATCTGCCGCACGCCCTGCAGGTCTATCAGGCGCTGATCGGCCTCAATGGCATCGGCTCGCTGGACCTTTACTGGTTCGGCACCTCGGCCATGACCATGACCTTCACCCTGATCGCCCTGCTGTGGATCGTCATCGCCGGCGGCATCAACATTCGCTACTACGCGGGCACCGGCCAGGACCAGTACTTCATGCAGCACGTCGGCGGCTTCAGCGCCCTGTTGCTGTGGGTCGGCTTCCTGCTGACGCTGACCCGCCTGGCCGCGAACTCCTTCTCACCTTTCCTGTACTTCCAGTTCTGAGGGTGCCCCCATGTTTCCGGTGATGAACTCGGCCAGCAAGATCAACGGGATTCTCTTCTGCGTGATGCTGTGCGCCATGTTCCTGTACTCGCTGCCGACGGTGTTCGCCTTCGCCGGCACGCAAACCCAGGCCCTGTCGCTGTTTCTCGACGGCAAACTGGTGCGCAAGTTCGAGCAGTTCTACGACAAGCAATTGTTCCTGCGCGACCCGTCCGTCGAGCTGTGGGCCAACATCCAGCACGCGATCTTTCGTGAAGGCGCCAGCGGCGTGGTGCTAGGCCGTGACGGCTGGTTATTCACCAACCAGGAATACCTGCAACCCCGTGACCTCGAGGGCAACCTGGAGCGACAAGTCGTGCTGATCGACAAGGTGCGCGCACAACTGGCGCAACAGGGCGCGCGACTGATCGTCCTGCCGGTTCCGATGAAGCTGGACACCTACGCCGTGCACTCCACCTATGCCCCTTCGGAGCAGATCAGCGGCCTGTACCAACACTTCAGCCAACGCCTGCACGACCACGGCATCGACACCGTGGACCTGCGCAGCGCCTACCAGAGTGCGGCCGCCACCGAGCAGCTGTTCCTGCGTAACGACACCCACTGGAGCCCGAGGGGCGCCGAACTGGCAGCGCAAACCCTGGCCGCGCAGTTTCCCGAACTGCAGGGCGAGACCCCTTACCTGACCCAGGCCGTCAGCGAAAAAGAGGTGACCGGCGATCTGCTCAACTACCTCAAGTTCGACCCCAGGCTGGCCCCCAGCTATTTCGAGCCAGTGCATATCCAGCTCTACGAAACCTTGCAGCAAAGCCGCAACGACCTCGCCGACAGCCTGTTCGGCGAAGAGGCCGTATCACTGGCGCTGGTCGGCACCAGCTACACCCGTATCGATGACTGGAACTTCGTCGGTTTTCTCAAAGAGGCCCTGCAGCGCGACCTGGTAAGCGTCGCCCTGGAAGCCCGCGGCCCGTTCCAGTCGATGAAGGAATTTCTCGCAGGCCCAGCCGCGAAAAGCGGTGAGTTGCAGACGGTGATCTGGGAGTTCCCCCTGCGCACCCTGCTCGCCCAGCGTCAGATTCCTTCCCCCCTGGCTACGCCAGAAACTGCCCAACACTGACCGAGGTACCGTCGTATGCCTGCCCTCATTTCCCGCGCCCTGATCATCCTGCTGACGATCGCCAGCGCCGCCGCCCAAGCCCAGGACGGCAACGCCGACCTTTACGACCCGGTGGCTCCGGCCAACTCGGCTTTCGTGCGAGTCCTCAACCTCAGCGAACGCAACATCGAGGTCACCCTCAGCGGCAAGAACAAGCCCCAGGTCGTCACCGGCGGGCAGTTCGGTGGCTATCGCTTCGTCGCACCGGGCAAGCAGCGCATCGCCGTGGCCAACCAGGCGATCGAGCATGAGCTGAAGGCCAACACCGCCAGCACGGTGATCTACCGCGACGGCCAGCTGCTGCTGATCGCTGACCAGTTCGTCAACGAACCACGCAAGGCGCAGATCGCCTTCTACAACCTCACCGACACCCCGGCGGCATTGAAGACCGTCGATGGGCAGCACGTGGTGGTCGACACCATCAAGCGCGACGAGACCGGCAGCCGCATGGTCAACGAGCTGAAGATTGCCTTCGCCGCCTATGCCGACAGCGAACAACTGATCGGCTTCGACGAGCTTTTCCTGAAAAAGGGCCGCTCCTACAGCTATGCCCTGCTGCCCGCAGCCAACGGCTACCGCGCGATAACCCTGGCCAACAGCATCGACCCCAGCGAATGAACCCTGAAAGGCCGGCCAAACAAGTGAGCGGACGATGATCCCAACGAGCATGAAGCACTATTTTCTACTGGCCATCGGCAGCCTGATCGCAGCGGGCGTACAGAACGCCTCCGCTGCAGCGCAGGGCGAAAAGACCGATGAATGCACGGATTTGCAATGCCTGATCTGCCCGCAACTCAGTGCGCCCGAGGAATATGCCGAAGGCAACATGAAGTCACTCAAGCAGATCGTTCCGGGGAGCGATCGCTGGCTGTTCCGTTCGAAAGTCGACCTGACCAACGAGTTCGGCATTCCGCCGGCCATGCAGCCTGAATTCGCCCGCCTGATGCGTGCGTTCGCCAGCCATGGCACGCAGGTGGCAGTGACCGTGCAGCCGACTCGCGGCCTGATGCATCGCGCCCAGCTGCTGCCGGGGCAGATGCATGGCTTCGACTACGCGCGCGCCAGCACCAACCTGCGCAAGTTCATGCAGCAGATGCGTGACGGCGGCGCCATCGTTCCGGACATCATGACCCTGGTGGAGCAACCGCCGAAGGATTTCTTCTTTCGCCGCGATCACCACTGGACCCCGGTAGGTGCAGAGGCTACCGCTCGGGTCACCGCCGACGCCATTCGCCAGCACCCGGTCTACGCGCAATTGCCGCGCAAGGGCTACACCACCGAGCAAACCCTGACCCTGTACAAGGACGGCACCCTCAACCTGGGCCTGGCGGCGATCTGCGGCAACCACTTCGGCTATCAGTTCGTGCCCGGCTACCAGACCGTGCCGGAAGACAACGACGCCGCCCTGCTGTTCGAAGAGCAGCCCGATCCGGAAATCGTCCTGGTCGGCACCAGTAACTCCGCCGCCCGTGAAGACGAGACCAAGCAGTTCAACTTCGACGGTTTTCTCAAGCAGTACCTGAGCAGCGACCTGATCAACTACGCCCTGCCCGGTGCGGGCCAGGACGGCTCGCTGCTGGAATACCTGCTGTCGTCCAACTACGCCCCGGACAAGGCGCCCAAGCTGATCATCTGGGAACTGCCGGCCAACTATCGCCTGGATGGCGACCTGATGTACCGCCAGCTGATCCCGGCGGTCAACGGCGGCTGCAAAGCCAGCGACAGCCTGCTCGAAGCCCGCGTCGAACGCCCGGCCATGGGCCTCAACGACCGTCTCGAACTGCTCAGCAACGCCGGTGCGCAGCGCAAGGACCTCAAGGGCCGCGATGCGGTGCTCGACATCCGCATCAGCGACCCCAACATCAAGAACTTCTACATCATCACCTACTACGACAACGGCACGCGCGACAAGGTGTGGTTCCGCCGTGAGGCCATCGTCACCGGTGGGCAGTACTACCTGGAACTGAGCCGCGCTGCGGAGTTCCGCGACGCCAACCTGCTGTCGGTGCTGCTCGAGCCTACCCAGGTCGTGGAGCAGCCCTTCCAGATCGAGACCAAGCTATGCCTGTAAGGATTTCGCCCGGCCGCCTGACGATCATGCTGGTGCTGCTCGCCGGCCCCATGAGCGCCAGCGCCACGCAGTCGATCTGGAGCAACCACACGCCGAACGTGGCGGCGCAGATGACGGGCGACTACCGCAACCAAAGCTGCCCGAAAAAACCGCCTGCCGCCTACACCGGGCACCTGCAACTGGACAGCAAGTACGACCAGAGCGACGCCAGCAAATCGCGGCTGGTGGCGCGCCAGAGCAAGGACACCGAACGCATCCGCCAGCAGGTCAAGCACTACATCGGCGGCCTGGTGAAGGCGTCTCAGGTGTTCCAGCGCACCAGCAAGGCCAACGAAGCCACCATCGCCCTGGCCTGCCTGAACCTGTGGCTCGATGCCTGGGCCAGCAAATCGGCACTGCTCAGCGACGACGCCAGCAAGACCGGCGTCGCCTCGCGCAAATGGGCGCTGGCCGCCATCGCCTCGACACTGCTCAAGGTGCAGGCCTTGAGCGATCAGCGCTATCAGTTGAGCGCCGTTCAGACGCGCTGGCTGGGCCAGCTGTCGGCCAAGGTGATGGCCGAGTACGAGCCACGCCGCTACGACAGCGGCATCTACTTCAACAACCACGACTATTGGGCCGCCTGGGCCGTGGCCGCCACCGCCATGCTGCTCGACGACGACCGAGCCCTGGCCTGGGCCGATGTCGCGCTGCGCCGCGCCTTCACCCAGCTCACCCCCGGCAAGGGTGACTACCAGTACCTGCCCCTGGAGGTCGCACGCGGCCGCCTGGCTACCGACTACAGCCACTACGCCCTGGTACCGCTGATGTTGCTGGTGGAGGCTGCCGAACATAACGGTCGCCCGCTCACCGAGCAGGAGCGCGAGAAACTCGCCGGCCTGGCCAACTTTGCCGCGCGCGCCGTGCTGGAGCCCAAGACCCTGGCGGAACTGACCGAGCGCCAGACGGAAGTCGGCCCGCACAAGATGGTCTGGGTGCTGCCCTTTCTCACTCGCTATCCGCAGCACCAATGGGCCGCACGCCTGTATCAGGCACACGGCAAAGCCATCAATCATTACAGCCAGGTGGGCGGCGATCTGAAACCGCTGTACCCCCAGCTCAACTGACTCAGGATGCCACCATGTCCCAGGCACTGACCCTCTCCCGCGCGCTGCTGCTGACGGCCTGCGCAGCCTGCAGCCTGAGCGCCCTCGGCGGCCCGGCGGCGTTGCACACGCTGGACCCGCAGTGGCAACAGCAGCAGCAACAGCGCACCAGCCAGCAGATCATGCAGCACAGCCAGCCACCGGCCTTCGACCTGCAGGCACCGGCGCAGCGCGGCAACGCCAGCCTGGAGCCGATGTACTCCGCGCAGGCAGGCAGCTGGCCCTTCGAGCCGTTCGTGCATAACGGTCTGTTCCGCGCCATCGCCGGCTACCAGGCGCAACACCCGCGCGCCGTGGTCATCCGCGGTGGCAGCGTCAGCCTGACGCAACTGCACGCGCAACTGAACGACCCAAAGGTTCTGCGCAAGCATGAAGACGGTTACCTGCTCAGCTACCCGCTGATGATCGCCGAAGACGCCGCCCTGCTCGTCGACGATCAGGTGCTCTACCTCTTCGGCCCGTCGGGCACCGCGCTGATCAACCAGGGCTTGCTGCAGGTACAGGGCTCACGCCTGGAAAGCTGGAGCGACGGCCGCGCGCTGGCAACCGACCGCCCTACCCGACCCTTCATCATGAACTGGGCCGGCAGCCGTCTGCGGGTTGTCGACTCGCACCTGGTCAAGATCGGCTACAACGCCAACTTCTCCCGCGGCATCAGCAGCGGCATCAGCGCACAGCAATCGGCCACCCGGCCGGCGGCGCGCATCCTGATCGACAACAGCCGCTTCGACAGCATGGCCAGCGCCCTGGAGCTGCGCCACAGCGAGGCCCTGATCCGCAACAACCAGTTCAGCCACCTGCAGCAGTACGGCATTGATCTGGGCAACAGCCGCTTCCTGATCACGGACAACCGCATCGACGACGTAAAACACAACAGCGGCATCCGCATCGGCGGTAGCAGCAGCGGGCGCATTCAGAACAACCTGATACTGCACACCGGCAAGAGTGCTATCGAAGTCAGCGAGCAAAGCGGCGCCCTGCTGATCGAGAACAACCGCCTCGGTGCATCCAGGGGTTACGGCCTGATGCTGCGGCAGATCAACGGCGGCGCCGGGCTTCTGATCGAGAACAACCTGATCGCCAACAGCCGGCTCAGCGCCATCGACGCCGGCGGGCTCAGCGGCGCCCTGATCATCGACAACCGCATCCAGTCCACCCCGGAATACGCCATCAGCCTGCGCAACGAGCAGCTCACCGCCGGCCAACTGGTCATCACCGGCAACACCCTGGAAAGCATCGGCAAAGCCATGATCCGCGTGGAAGGCATGCAGAACACCGTGCTGGGCAGCAACCAGTACCGCGCCAACCCGCTATTGCAGAACCTGCTGATCGGCGACCTGCTACCCCTGCAGAGCCAGATCCTCGACAACACCGTGCGGCGCAACTGCCACCTGCAGATATCCCAGCCCCTGACCGGCACCAGCAGCAGCGCAGACGCCCCCACCTGCACCAACTGACCAGCGCCAGACATATCCGAAAGGCCTGCACTCATCCTGATCCGAGTGCAGGCCAGGCGGTGTCAGCAGGCGATTGAAAAACGTAGGCGAGGCAGGCAAGACAATACCGATGGCGGCCCCACAAAAACGGCCGAAAAACGCTCGGAGTCGCGCTCGACTTTACGTGTTGTAAATGAGCATTTTGAGGGCGTTTTTAACGCAGTATTGCCAACGCAGGTAGTTTTTCAACGCCTGCTAACGGTGCTCGACTTTTAGCGTTGAGAACACCGCAGCCCCGGCACTGGTTTCATTGCCGTTGTTATCGAGCGTGTAAACGCCCGCCTTGAAATACAGGTTGTGACTGGCCCAGGCCGAGTTGAGTACACCGCTCCAGGTTTTGACCGCACCACTAGGCTCGACCAGACCAATCGTCAGCCTGCCGTTCTTCGCCAGAAACACCTCATAACTGAAATCCTGATTCAGCTTGATCTTGCTCGACAGCACGATCTTGGTTGCATTGGCGCTGGCCGGATTGCCGCGAAACGAAATCACCACATTGCCATAGCCAGTGGGCGACAAGGATTGATAGCCCAGCATCACGGGGGGCGAGGTGCTGTTCTTCGAATGAATCTGGGAAAAGGCGATCAGCCCGTTCGAAGGCACCTGGGTGATTCTCGCCGTGGCGGTCAGCACGTTATCTGCGGCGCTGTAGGGCCAGTTACGCAGAGCGCCGTTGGCGAAGGTCTCGCGCAACTCACTGCGCGGGTAGGTCGAGTTGGCGGTCGTGGTGCCGTTGACCGGCGCCCAGAAAAACAGCTTGCCCTCCTTGGACTGAAAGTAGTGATCCTGATACCCACCGGCCAGAACGGGGGTGGAAATAACGGCGGCGGGAACACCGACAGGGATGGTCAGGTTCCAGGTGGACAGATCGATCATGGGGGCGGTACTCCGAGGGTGAAACGATGGTCTACGCCCGATCTATCCATGGCCGTGCCAGCATCGCTTCGAGCGTTGAGGCGCAGAATATCGGCACACTCAGCGGCCGTTAACGACCTTCCGTCACCATGCTGACGCTATTTTTTTGACTTCAAAAAACATGGCCAACGGAAAAATCTATCCACCTATTCATCGTTAAGGAATTTCCCAAGCGAAGCGGCGAGCAGCGCGCCAAAACTGACGGAACCGGCGCCAATAAGCGCTTTGCAGAAATGTGCGCCAGCTCGCGCTTTGTAAGCGCGGCGAGCGTTGCTTCGAGGGCATCCAGTCATTAACGGCGGGCACAAGCGAACACCCAGAAACGACAAAGCCCCCGAAGCGTCTTGCGGTTCGGGGCTTTGGTTTAGATATGGAAGGAAGATGGGGGATTTAAGCCCGTTTTGGCGTGTGCCCGTTGCTGCCCACTGCTGCCAAAAGCCAGCAAAATCGGGGCTTTCGCCTCATACCTTCTGCCCATTGCGGCACTCTGTCGCCCGTTGATTTCGACACTTTTTCGACAGTGCTACTAGACATGCCAGACAGCTATAGCTAGCTTTTGGCCATCACGCTCCAGCGCCTATGTGCTTAATCCATGCAATCCCTTATTGGCCACATACCAAAGGAATAGTCAAAAAATGGACGGTCTGACCTTTCTATCCAAAGCAATTGACTCTCTTGCATGGCCAGCTGTGATTTTAGCTTTTGCTCTAATGCTGAAAAAGCCACTCATAGAGTTAATTCCATTCCTCCAGAGACTAAAGTACAAAGAATTAGAACTTGAGTTTTCCAAGCAGGTAGCCGAGCTCAAAGCTGAAGTGGCTGATGCAATACAGCCTATCGAAGACCAGCAGCCAGCACAGTACTCTCAGAAAAACCACTTGCTTCAATTAGTAGATTTTTCAGCTCGCGCTGCCATTATGGAGGCTTGGCTAGAAGTTGAATCTGCAGCAACAGCCGCTGCAAGTTCTTTTTGGAATGAGCCGCCAAGTGCCACTTTCAGAACCCACCCAAAGCTCGGGGAATACTTATTGCAGTGCGCGGTCATTGACAGAAAGCAGCTAGACACATTTAACAAATTAAAGCAATTACGCAACAAGGCTGCACATGCGGAGGAGCTAACTCTTAGCGAAGATGACGCAAAGTCTTATATTGAACTAGCTTCTTCTTTAGCGGCGCACATAAGAGCGGCAATAAATCCAAGATAGATTTTTCACTAAAAAAATAATAACTTATAAGCTTCGGAGTAATAGCATGAGTAGGGATTGGGAATCTGTATTCTCTAGCTGGTCGCAAGGGCCCAGCCAGACAGAGCAAGCACGGGCAGAAAATGCTGAGAGACAGATAAGGGAAGCAATCCGGGCTAGTGACAAGCTTAAAAATAGAGATATTCGGGTATTCACTCAAGGATCATATAGAAACAGAGTAAATGTCAGAAGAGCTAGTGATGTAGATATTGGAGTTCTCTGCTTTGATACATACTTCCCAGACTATCCTGATGATAATGTGAAGATGGAGCTTGCAAAAAGCTTTGTCCCCGCAAGCTATGAATATGCCACTTTCAAGAACGAATTAGAGGAAGCGCTGATTGCCAGGTTTGGAAGGGTTTCTGTTAGACGCGGAAGTAAAGCATTCGACATAAAAGCCAATACTTACCGTGTAGAATCAGACGTTGCTGCTTTTTTTGAACACCGCAGATATGTCACTACGGGCTTTTATCACTCTGGAGTGGAAATGATACCGGATGATTACAACCCTCCTAGAGTAAGGAACTGGCCCGAGCAGCATTACAATAATGGCGTATCAAAAAACGATGCTACACAGAGAAGATACAAAAGAGCTGTGCGTATACTTAAGAGCCTTTCTAATGAAATGGCCTTGGCTGGCATCCAATCCGCCAAAGATACACCTAGCTTTCTCATCGAATGTCTAGTATTTAATGCATCAACCCCTTGCTTTCAATACCAAACATTTAAATTAATGATTAGAGCTATTCTTGCAGAGTTATTTAATAACACCTTATCAGACGAGCTCTGCTCTGAATGGGGTGAGGTTAGTGAGCTAAAGTACCTATTTAGAGGTAGTCAGCCATGGACTAGAAAAAGCGCACATCAGTTTTTGAGTGACGCTTGGGATTACATAGGTTACCAATAATGCTAACCAGACTTCACGTTTCATCATTTATTGCTCTTACGATTTCGGTTTGGCTTCTTGCTCTTTGGCTTCAGGGAATGCCGGTTCTGAGTTGGGACTTTGTTAAACCGTTCAGCACGGTTGTTGGCTGTATAACGCTCTTCGTAATGATATTCAATAAGTACATGTGGTCTTGGAAGATATTTAGGGGGTGGTATGTTAAGAGACCAGATTTACGAGGCACATGGAGGGTTGAATTACAAAGCAACTGGCAAGATCCGGAAACGGGGGAAATAATACCACCTACCTATGGATATGCGGTCATTAGACAGTCTATGACCTTCTTAAGCCTTAGGCTGCTAACTAAAGAATCTAAATCTATTCTTGTTGCTCATAGTATTGAACAGCAAGAAGATGATGAGCTTTTTAAGCTTGTCGGAGTATATAGGAATGAGCCAAGGATCGAACTGCAAGGTGTTAAGAGTGAAATTCATCATGGTTCTTTTTCACTCGAAATACATGGCCTTCCAGCCGAGGAACTTGAAGGCCATTACTGGACGGACAGAGCTACTAGGGGTGGAATGAAACTTTCAGGGCGTGTTAGTAAACTATACAGCACCTACGACCAAGCTCTGCGCGAAATAGGTAAAGAACAACCGGGGACAGACCACGAATAATTTTCCGTAAATCATGGCCTGCCCCCCTATTGTTCCTACGCTTTCTCGGCATCATCACTCCATAGCCCTATCCGATGACGCGTGCTTTCCAGTGCCGCGAGCATTGCGTAGCATGCGCACAACGTATATACGTTGTAGTTACGAATCAACCGACAGGTGACGACCATGGCCAAAGAAGCCGTTTTCAATCTGAAGCTTGAGCCCGAACTGCGCGAAGACTTCATGGCAGCCGCTCAAGCAGCACACCAGCCGGCGTCCCAGGTCATGCGCGACCTCATGCGCGACTTCATTCGCCAGCAACAACAGGCCAAAGAGCATGATGAGTTCGTGCACCGCAAGGTCACTGCTGCAAGGGCATCGGTAGAGGCTGGTCGTGGCCGCTCCAATGATGATGTAGAAGCTGAATTCGCCGCTCGCCGGGCCAAGGCTCTGGGTCACTGATGCAGGTTATTTGGACACCTGAGGCCCTGCAGGACCGTCTGGATATCTGGGAATACATCGCCACTGAGAACCCTCGTGCTGCCGTGCACATGGACGAGCTATTCAGTGCTGTTGCCGCTAGTCTGGCCGACTTTCCCGACAAGGGCAGGCTGGGAACGGTGGTCGGTACTCGCGAGCTGATCCCTCACGAGAACTACCGTCTCGTCTATCAGACTGAGCGTGATGTGGTCTGGATTCTTGCCCTGGTGCACGTCGCCAGGATGTGGCCACCGGTTCAGAGCTAGCTGCAGCCTCCAGCCGCTTTCGACACTTCTTCGACACTTTGCATGCCGTAGAAAGCAAAAGCCCCCGAAACTCTAGGAATTTCAGGGGCTTAGGCTTGAGATATGGCGGGAAGATAGGGATTTGAACCCTAGGTGCCATTGCTGACACAACGGATTTCGAATCCGTCCCGTTCGACCACTCCGGCATCTTCCCAAGCGGCGCGAATCATAACAGCTGAATGAGTTTTGGCGAAGCTTATTTTGAAAATTTTTCGTGTTCTATCAGGCGCTTGTGAAAAAGCCGGGGGCTGCCCGGCCTTCTCTCGCAAGGCTCAAGCGGTCAGGCGGGTCAGTGCTTCGCGGTACTTGTCGGCGGTTTTCTGCGCGACGTCTGCCGGTACGGCCGGAGCCGGGGCTTGTTTGTTCCAGCCGGTGGATTCCAGCCAGTCACGCACGAACTGCTTGTCGAAGCTCGGCGGGTTGCTGCCTTCGGCGTAGCTGTCGGCCGGCCAGAAGCGGCTGGAATCCGGGGTCAGCACTTCGTCCATCAGGGTCAGGGTGCCGTCTTCGTCCAGGCCGAATTCGAACTTGGTGTCGGCGATGATGATGCCGCGGGTGGCGGCGTACTCGACAGCCGTGGTGTACAGCTTGATCGCGGTGTCACGCACCTGGGCAGCCAGTTCGGCGCCGATGATGGCTTCGCACTGCTCGAAGCTGATGTTCTCGTCATGATCGCCCACGGCGGCCTTGGTCGAGGGGGTGAAGATCGGTTGCGGCAGTTTGGCCGCTTCTTTCAGGCCGGCCGGCAGGGCGATGCCGCAAACGGTGCCGCTCTTCTGGTATTCCTTCCAGCCGGAGCCGACGATGTAGCCGCGCACGATGGCTTCCACGGCGACCGGCTTGAGACGCTTGGCGACGACCGCACGACCGTCGACCAGTGGCAGCTCGGCAGCGGACACGACGTCTTCGACCTTGTCACCGGTGAAGTGGTTGGGCACCACGCCAGCCAGCTTGTCGAACCAGAAGTTGGAGATGGCGGTGAGGATCTTGCCCTTCTCCGGAATCGGCTGTTCGAGAATGACGTCGAATGCCGACAGACGATCGGTGGCCACCATCAGCATGCGCTTGTCGTCGATTTCGTAGAGGTCGCGGACCTTGCCCGAGTAGATCTTCTTCAGGCTCAGGGTGGTGGGTGTGCTCATGTCGGCATTTCCGTTTCTGGCAAACAAAACAGGCGAAACCTTTGCGGGTTTCGCCCATCGATTAACGGCTGGAGCGCGCTGCAGGCCGTTTTTCAACGACCTGCTGGCGCCAGTCAGCCGAGATTATCCTGGATCAGGCTCAGCACGCGGCGCGATACATCGGCCGGGGCTACGGTGTTGAGATCCTTTTCCACGGTGACCTGGACGCCATCGCCAACCGGAGTCAGGCGCACCTGATAGCGCTCGGCACGGGCTTCGATCTCTTCCTTGCTCGGCGCGCTGCCGAACATGCGACCGAAGAAGCCTGGCTTCTCTTCGTTGATCTGAGCACCTTCGGCCATGTTGATGTAGTACAGGCCGAGGCTGCGGTTGAGGTCGTCGACGCGCACGTTGCCGAGTTCCAGCGAACGGCCGACGCCGGACCAGGCGCGGTCGAAATCGGCGCCGAGGTTGAGCACCGGGTTGCCGTTGCCGTCTTCGCTCAGGCTGACGCGGCTGGGCGCATCGTAGTCGCGTGCGGCGAGCAGCGATACCGAGCCGCCCTGCTCCACGCCACGGGCCATGCTCACCAGCATTTCGTCGAGCAGTGCAGCTTCGAGGCTGGCATTGCCGCTACGGGCAGCGAAATCGACATCGGCGGTGCTGCCGGCAGGACGCTCGGCGCTGGTGACGAAGACTTCACTGGTGTTGCGCTGCACACCCGGCTCGATGCGCACGCGCACACGGGTTTCGGCATCCGCCGCAACGCCGGAAACGCGGCTGCTCAGACTGCGCGCCATGCTCGTGGAGAGCTCATCGAAACGCTGCCAGGAGGTGATGAACTCACCGGTTTGCGGACGCTCGCTGGCGATGCGGAAACCGTTGTCCTCGAAGAACTGACGCACCAGCGGCCAGACTTCGGCCGGCACGCGCTGGGCCACGACCCAACGCGAATCACCGCTGCGCTGCAGGCTGAACTCGCGTTCGTCGGCACGTACCTGCAGGCCTTGCGGGCGCGGCACTTCGAATTCGGCCGGGGTCGCGGTGCTGCTGGCTACCTGGGCAGGCACCGGCAGCAACGGATCGAGACGCTTGGCCTGGACATCAGCCGGCAATTGCATCGGTGCAGTCTGACGCGCTTCCAGGTAGTCGCTACCGCGATCACGGAAGTAGCCATTTTCACCCCAGAGCCAGCCGCAACCGCTGGTGCTGGAGACGATCAGAGCAAGGGCGGAAAATCCGGCCAGTCGCTTCATGCGTAGAATCCTTGAGTTAAGCCAATACACCGCACTGGCGCATGGCCTGGCGCAGCGGTTCGTGACAGCGCGGGCTGAGCCAGGTCAGCGGCAGACGAATACCATCGCTCATCAGACCCATTTCGTGCAGCGCCCATTTCACCGGAATCGGGTTGGATTCGAGGAACAGTGCCTTGTGCAGCGGCATCAGACGGTCGTTGATGGCGCGGGCGATGGCCGCCTCGCCACGCATGGCGGCGGCGCACAGATCGCTCATGGCACGCGGCGCAACGTTGGCGGTGACGGAGATGTTGCCCTTGCCGCCCAGCAGCATCAGTTCGACGGCAGTGGCGTCGTCACCGGAATAGACGAGGAAATCCTTGCTGACGCGATCCAGCACGTCCTGAGCGCGCTGCAGGTCGCCGGTAGCTTCCTTGATGCCGATGATGTTGTCGATCTTAGACAGGCGCTCGACGGTCTCCGGCAGCATGTCGCACACGGTGCGGCCCGGCACGTTGTAGAGAATCTGCGGGATGTCCACGGCTTCGGCGATATGGCGGAAATGCAGGTACAGGCCTTCCTGGGTCGGCTTGTTGTAGTACGGGGTGACCAGCAGGCAGGCGTCGGCGCCGACATCCTTGGCGGCCTGGGTCCACTCCACGGCCTCGCGGGTGCTGTTGGCACCGGTGCCGGCGATTACCGGGATACGCCCGGCAACCTGATCGACCACGCGGCGAATCACCTCTAAGTGTTCGCTGTCGAAATCCAGTGTGGGGGATTCACCCGTGGTGCCGACCGCGACGATGGCATTGGTCCCCTCTTGCAGGTGGAAGTCCACCAGTTTGCTCAGGGCATCCCAATCCAGACCACCCTGCGCGTCCATGGGCGTGACCAGTGCCACCATACTGCCCGCAATCATGCAACCGCTCCTGCCGGAAAAATTGAGCCGTAATGGTACTGGTGCCACCAATCCGGCACAAGCAACGGACAAGGGCTTATCAGGTCGTTTGAACACTACCTGCGTTTTTCCGCGACCGGCTATCGGCGCAGGCCGTCGTCCGATGCACAAGGCTTCGCCATTCCCCTCGGCGGTGCTTTTCGCTAACCTGCTGTCTTTGGTCTGCGGCTTCTCGTGCGTGGACCGTTCATCGCTTTAGGAAGGCTGCATGTCCACCCCCCTCGTTCGCGAACAATTCCTCGTCATCAGCGCTCTCGGCCGCGATGCCATGGCCCTGACCAACCTGCTCAGCCGCACCAGTCATGAGAACCGTTGTGCGGTGATCAGCACTCGCCTGAGCCGTCACGGTGAATTCAGCGCCCTGGTGCTGCAGGTGTCCGGTAGCTGGGATGCACTGGCGCGCCTGGAGTCGAGCCTGCCGCTGCTGGCCAAGAAGCATGATTTCAGCGTGGACCTGGCGCGCAGCGCTGCCGCCGAAGTGCGCCCGCAGGCGCTGCCTTATGTGGCCTACGTCAGCGCCGTATACCGCCCGGACATTCTCAACGAGCTGTGCCAGTTCTTCATCGACCACCGCGTCGAGCTGGAAGCCCTGACCTGCGACACCTACCAGGCGCCGCAGACCGGCGGCACCATGCTCAACGCCACCCTGACCGTGACGCTGCCGGCCGGCACGCAGATCAGCTGGCTGCGCGATCAGTTCCTCGATTTCGCCGATGCGCTGAATCTGGATGCCTTGATCGAACCTTGGCGCCCACAGAATCCATGACGATCTGCTGCGCGTCGGCCCTGCTGCGTTAGAAACAGGTTCGGCCTGCTCATTTACAACTCGTAAAGTCGTACGCGACCCCGGCCGGGCCTCACCTGTTTCTGCGGGGCCGCCATCGGTATTGCATGGCTCTAGCTCGCGATATCGCCGACAACCTCTGAATGAAGGAGTTTCCATGCCCGTTGAACTCGACAAAGCCGTTGCCGACTTCCAGGCCGAGGCCACCAGTGGCCAGCAGGTAAAGCTGTCCGCACTCAAGGGCCAGCAGGTCGTGTTGTATTTCTATCCGAAGGACGCGACCCCGGGCTGCACCACCGAGGGTATGGACTTCAGCGCTCGCTTCGAGCAGTTCAAGGCGGCCAACACGCTGATCTTCGGCGTGTCGATGGACAGTCTGAAGAAGCACGAAAGCTTCAAGTGCAAGCAGGCGTTTCCCTTCGAGCTGATCAGCGACGAAGAACACCAGCTGTGCGACCTGTTCGGCGTGTACCAGTTGAAGAAGAACTACGGTAAGGAATACATGGGCATCGTGCGCAGTACCTTCCTGATCGACAAGGACGGCGTGTTGCGTGAAGAGTGGCGCAACGTCAAGGTCGCCGGCCATGTCGACAAGGTGCTGGCAGCAGCCGAAGCCCTGAACAAAGGCTGACCCCCTGCCCTGCAAATGAAACGCCGCGACGGCCAATGGCTGTCGCGGCGTTTTTGTTCGGCGGTAGCCTGGTTTGAGCTGTGCAAAACCCGGCGCTCAGCCAAGCAGCTACGCGCCGTATTTGTAGGAGCGGCGCCCCGCCGCGAACATGGGTGGCGCGCAATTGACAAGCTTCGCCCCGGGGCGGGGCTCCTACGCAAGGCCGCGCTGGACCCCTTATTAGCCAGGCACGGCCTTTGCCATCGACGCCTTATTCGGCGGACACCGGCTCGGTACGCGGCCAGGCGTTGATCACGGCCTTGAACAGGGTCGCCAGCGGAATGGCGAAGAATACGCCCCAGAAGCCCCACAGCCCGCCGAACAGCAGCACCGCGCAGATGATCGCCACCGGATGCAGGTTGACCGCCTCGGAGAACAACAGCGGCACCAGCACGTTGCCATCGAGCGCCTGGATGATCCCATAGACCACCATCAGGTAGAGGAACTGATCGCTCCAGCCCCACTGGAACAGGCCGATCAGCGCCACCGGCACGGTCACCACCACCGCGCCGATATAAGGCACCACCACCGACAGGCCGACCAGCAGGGCCAGCAGCGCGGCGTAATTGAGGCCCAGGTAGGCGAAGGCGATATAGGTGACCACGCCGCAGATGATGATCTCGATGAACTTGCCACGGATGTAGTTGGCGATCTGCTGGTTCATTTCCTGCGCCACCTGGGTAATCAGTGAGCGCTCGCGCGGCAGGTAGCTGCGAAACCACTGACCGATCTGCTCGCGGTCCTTGAGGAAGAAGAACACCAGGATCGGCACCAGTACCAGGTAGATCATCACGCTGACCAGCATCGGCAGGCTGGACAGGGAGAACGACAGCGCCCACTGGCCGAACTTGCCAGCTTCGCCGCGCATGCTGTCGATCAGTTGCACGACCTGCGCGTCGGTGATCAGGTTCGGGTAACGCTCCGGCAGCAGCAGGAACACCGATTGCCATTCGGCGGCCATACGCGGCAGTTCATTGAACAGCGTGCTCAACTGTTGCCAGAGCAGCGGCATCAGCACCAGCAAAAACACCGTCAGGCCGCCCATGAACAGGGTGAACACCAGCCAGACCGCCAGCACCTGCGGCACCTTCAGGCGCTCCAGGCCGTTGACCAGCCCCTGCATGAGAAAGGCCAGCACCAGGCCGGTCAGTACCGGCGCGAGCATGCCGCCCAGCGTCAGCACCACGGCAAAGCCCAGCACCAGCAGCACCGCCAACACCACCGCCTGTTCGTCGGAGAAGTAGCGGTGCAGCCAATCGCGTAAAACCTTGACCATCAGAATTCCTTAACGCAGAGAAGTGCCGGTTCTTTCACTACGCCCGCCACATGAAAAATGGCGCACGCCGCGCATGAATGACCACGGGGATGTGTTTCAAGCTGCAACAGCTGTTCAGGCCTTGCGCAGCCAATAGCGGTAAACGCCTGCCTCGAGTTCTTCATGCAGCAGCGCATGCCCGGCCAGGCTGGCGAAGGCGCGAAAGTCGCGCTGCGAGCCGGCGTCAGTGGCGCTGACCTTGAGCACCGCGCCACTGGCCAGGCGATTGAGTTCGAGCTTGGCCTTGAGCAAGGGCAGCGGGCAGTTCAGCCCGCAGGCATCGAGTTCAGCATCGAAAGCCGGTACGTCTGTCATCATCTACTCCTGATAGGTCGGCTAGGATACCCAAGCCGCCACAACCCTGGCCAGCGCGGTAGCTGGCCGGCTACAGTAACGCCTTTGCCGCCCGAGAGCCCTGAGTGCATGACTTTTCTGCGCCCCACCCTGCTGACGCTGGCCTGCCTGTTCGCCGCCCACACGGGTGCCAGTGACCTGCCGTCGCTAGGCGACGCCAGCTCCTCGATCGTCTCGCCCCAGCAAGAACACCAGCTCGGCCGTGCCTGGCTCGGCCTGCTGCGTGGCCAGGTTTCGCAACTGGACGACCCGCAACTGAAGGATTTCGTCGAGTCCAGCGTCTATCGCCTGTCGGAAACCAGCCAGTTGCAGGACCGCCGCCTGGAGTTCGTGTTGCTCAACAGCCCGCAGCTCAACGCCTTCGCCGCCCCCGGCGGGATCGTCGGGGTCAACGGTGGCCTGTTCCTTTATGCCCAGACCGAAGCCGAGTACGCCTCGGTCATGGCACACGAATTGGCGCACTTGTCGCAGCGCCACTTCGCCCGTGGCGTCGAGGCCCAGCAACGCATGCAGCTGCCAATGATGGCGGCCATGCTCGCCGGCATTGTCGCCGCGGCGGCCGGCGCCGGCGATGCCGGCATGGCAGCGATCATGTCGACCCAGGCCGCTGCCATTCAGGAACAACGGCGTTTCTCCCGGCAGAACGAACAGGAGGCCGACCGCATCGGCCTGGTCAACCTGGAAAAGGCCGGCTACGACCCACGCGCCATGCCGCTGATGTTCGAACGGCTGATGCGTCAGTACCGTTACGACGCCCGCCCGCCGGAATTCCTGCTGACCCACCCGGTGTCGGAATCGCGTATTGCCGACACCCGCAACCGCGCCGAGCAGTACCCGGCCACGGGCCGCGAAGACAGCTTGCGCTACCAGTTGATGCGCGCCCGCGTGCAACTGACCTACGAAGAGACGCCGGGCGTCGCGGCCAAGCGCTTTCGCGCCATGCTCGACGAGAACCCCGGCCTCGATGCCGCACGCTACGGCCTGGTACTGGCGCAGATGAAAACCGGCCAACTCGCCGAAGCCGGTGAAACCCTGGCGCCGCTACTGAGCAAGACCCCGGACGACATCACCTACAACCTGGCGCAGATCGAGCTGGATATGGCGGCCAATCGCCTGGATGCTGCCGAGCGTCGCCTGGAGCGCATGTTCACCCTCTACCCGAGCAACTACCCATTGCAGCAGGCTCGCGTCGATCTGCTGCTCAAGCAGCAACGCATCGCCGATGCCGAGCGCGCCCTGGACAATCTGCTCAAGACTCGCGCCAAGGACCCGGACGTCTGGTACCAGGTCGCCGAGGTGCGCGGCCTGAGTGGCAATACCATCGGCCTGCACCAGGCACGCGCGGAGTTCTTCGCCCTAGTCGGCGACTACAACCAGGCTATCGAGCAGCTGGACTTCGCCAAGCGCCGCGCCAGCAACAACTTCCAACTGGCCTCGCGCATCGATGCCCGTCAACGCGAACTCTCCGAGGAGAAGCGCCTGGTCGAGCAGATGCTGCGCTGATCCGGAGCATGGCGGTGCGCTGCGCGCACCGATAACGGCGTGGTAGCCCGGATGCAATCCGGGACAACGGCGGCAAAATTCCCCGGATTTCATCCGGGCTACGTAAGCCTGTGAATGCAGTGCAGCAAAAAGAAAGAGCCCCGCACTTGGCGGGGCTCTTTTATTTCAGCGCACGGCTCAGGCGCTTTGCGCCAGGTCCATCAGTGGTAGCCCGGATGCAATCCGGGACATCGGCGGCAAATTCCCCGGATTTCATCCGGGCTACGTAAGCCTTTGAATGCAGTGCAGCAAAAAGAAAGAGCCCCGCACTTGGCGGGGCTCTTTTATTTCAGCGCACGGCTCAGGCGCTTTGCGCCAGGTCCATCAGCTCGCGGTTGGCCACCGCGTACATCGCGTAGTCGGTGCCGGTCGCCGAACGCAGCTCGGTCAGCATCGCCTTCCAGCGGTCGACCAGGCGTTGATGCTGGTCGAGCCACAGGGCCACGCGCGCTTCGATTTCCTGCGGACCATCGGCCATCTGCAGCACCGACACGGTGATCGCACGCTGCTGCCAGTCCAGATCATCACGGAAGGCTTCGCGGGCCAGCGCCTGCCAGTTGTTCTCCACCGGCAGATTGGTGATCTGCTGCAGGTACCAGGACAGCTCCAGGGAGCCGCCAACGGCGAAGTAAGCAGTCGCCACCTCGCTGGCATCCTTGCCGGTGACGTCCGCCGCTTCGATGATCGGCAGCAACGTGTACAGGTGGCTGGTGCCGGCGACCACGCGGGCCAGTTCCTCCGGCGTGCCGGCTTCGACGAAGCTCTGGTAGCGCGCCAGCCACTGCTCGCGGGCCGGGCCTTCGAGCAGTTCGTCCAGACGGCCGACCAGCGCTTCGATACGCGGTGCGAAATGCGCCACGTCGCGCGCGGCATCCAGCTCGTTACGGCGGCTGCGCAGGAACCAGCGGGTAGCGCGACGGCCCAGGCGCATCAGCTCGTCCATCAACTGCAGTTGCAGATCGGCCGATACCTTGTAGTCCAGCGCCTCGATCTGCGACCACCAGTGCGGCAGGCGGAACAGGTCACGCACGATCACGTAGGCGCCGGCGACGTTGGCCGCGCTCATGCCGGTGGACTCCTTCAGGCGCTGCACGAAGGTGATGCCCATGTGGTTGACCAGGTCGTTGGCGATCTGCGTGCTGACGATCTCGCGCTTGAGGCGATGACGACGCATGGTGTCGCCGAACTTCTCGGTGAGGATCGCCGGGAAGGCGGTTTCCATCTCGCGCGCCAGGTACTCGTCGTCCGGCACCAGGGACTTTAGCAGCGACTCCTTGAGGTCGATCTTGCTGTAGGAGATCAGCACCGACAGCTCCGGCCGGGTCAGGCCCTGACCGTTGGTGGCGCGCTCGTTCAGCTCCTCGTCCGACGGCAGGAACTCCAGGGCGCGGTCGAGCTTGCCGGCGCTTTCCAGCGCATTCATCAGGCGCTTGTACTCGCCAACGCGCTCACGGGCACGACGCTCGGCCAGCGACAGCGCCTGGGTCTGCTTGTAGTTGTTGCCCAGCACCAGCTCGGACACATCGTCGGTCATCTCGACCAGCAGCTTGTTGCGCTGCTTCTCGGTCATGTCACCAGCGGAGACGATCTCGCCCAGCAGGATCTTGATGTTCACCTCGTGGTCGGAGCAGTCCACGCCACCGGCGTTGTCGATGAAGTCGGTGTTGCTGGCGCCGCCATGCAGGCCGAACTCGACACGGCCGAGCTGGGTCATGCCCAGGTTGCCGCCCTCGCCTACCACCTTGGCGCGCAGTTCACGACCGTCCACGCGCAGGGCGTCGTTGGCCTTGTCGCCGACGTCGGCGTGGCTCTCCTTGCTGGATTTGACGTAGGTGCCGATGCCGCCGTTCCACAACAGGTCGACCGGTGCCTTGAGCAGCGCGTTGAGCAGCTCGGTGGGCGCCAGCTTGTCGGCGGCGATGTCGAAGCGCGCCTTCATCTGCGGGGTGATGGCGATGCTCTTGGCGCTGCGCAGGAAGATGCCGCCGCCGTCGGAAATCAGCTTGGCGTCGTAATCGGCCCAGCTCGAACGCGGCAGCTCGAACAAACGCTTGCGCTCGACGAAGCTCTTGGCGGCGTCCGGGTTCGGGTCGATGAAGATATGCATGTGGTTGAAGGCCGCTACCAGTTGCAGGCTTTCCGACAGCAGCAGGCCGTTGCCGAACACGTCGCCGGCCATGTCGCCGATGCCGATCACGGTGACGTTGTCCTTCTGCACGTCGATGCCGCGCTCGCGGAAGTGACGCTGCACCGAAACCCAGGCGCCCTTGGCGGTGATGCCCATGCCCTTGTGGTCGTAGCCGGCCGAGCCGCCGGAGGCGAAGGCATCACCGAGCCAGAAGTCATATTCAGCGGCGATGCCGTTGGCGATGTCGGAGAAGGTCGCGGTGCCCTTGTCCGCCGCTACCACCAGATAGGGGTCATCGGCGTCGTGACGCACCACGTTCTGCGGCGGTACTACCTCGCCTTCCTTGAGGTTGTCGGTGATATCCAGCAGGCCGCTGATGAAGATGCGGTAGCAGGCGATACCCTCGGCCATCACCTCGTCACGCGAACCGCCGACCGGCATCTTGCGCGGTACGAAGCCGCCCTTGGCGCCCATCGGCACGATCACCGCGTTCTTCACCTGCTGCGCCTTGACCAGGCCAAGCACCTCGGTACGGAAGTCTTCCTCGCGGTCCGACCAGCGCAAGCCGCCGCGGGCGACGTCGCCGAAGCGCAGGTGCACACCTTCGACGCGCGGGCTGTAGACGAAGATCTCGAACTTCGGCACCGGACGCGGAATCTCCGGGATCAGGCGCGGGCTGAGCTTGAAGCTGAAATAGGACTTGGCCGCGCCGCTGGCATCGGCCTGGAAGAAGTTGGTGCGCAGGGTGGCTTTGATCAGGTCCAGATAGCGACGCAGGATGCGGTCTTCGTTGAGTACGGCGACGTTGTCCAGCGCGGCGAGGATGGCCTGTTCGAGCTTCTGCTGCTTGTCTTCCAGATCCTCGGCGGTGAGCTTGCGCGCTAGGTAGAAACGGGTGCGGAACAGGCGCACCAGCTCCTTGGCGATGTTGGCGTGGTTGATCAGGGTCGCAGCGATATAGCTGAGGTCGAAGCCCAGACGGATCTGCTTCAGGTAGCGCGCGTAGGCACGCAGCAGGGCCACTTCACGCCAGGGCATGGCAGCGGTCAGCACCAGGCGGTTGAACGCATCGTTCTCGGCATCGCCGCCGACGATGTGAATAAAGGCGTCCTGCAGGGTGTCGTTGAGCTGCTGGATGTCGACGTCCAGGCCTTCGGCGTAGGTGAAGGCGAAGTCGTGGATCCAGAACTCGCGGCCGTCATTGCGGCGCAGCTTGTAGGGGAACTCGCCGAGCACGCGCAGGCCGAGGTTCTCCAGAATCGGTAGCACGTCGGACAGCGGCAGCGGTGTATCGGCGTGATACAGCTTGCAGTGCAGTTGCTGCCCTGTCTGGGCCAATGGCTGGTAGAAGCTCATCACCAGCGGTTTGTCGTTGCTCAGGCTGAGCAGGTGCTGCATGTCTACCACTGCCGAGTGCGGGGCGAAACGCTCGCGGTAACCGGCCGGGAAGCCGCCGGGGAATTCGGCCAGGACGTTGGTGCCCTGGGCTTCGCCGAGGCTTTCGACCATCAGGCTGGCGTAGTCGTCCTTCCACGAACGGCAGGCCTGGATGACCTCCTTCTCCAGAAGCACGGGGTCGATCTGGGTCTTGTTCTTCGGGTCGACGCGCAGGATGAACTGCACGCGTGCCAGCACCGACTCGGAGAAGAAGGTCCAGAACTCGCAATCGGTGGCCTGCAGGCGCTCCATCAGCACCTGCTGGATCTTCATCCGGGTTTCGGTGGAATAGACGTCGCGCGGCACGTAGGCCAGGCAGTAGCAGAAGCGGCCGTAGGGATCGCGACGCAGGAACACGCGAATCTTGTTGCGCTCCTGGATCTGCACGATGGACAGCGCGGTGTTGAACAGGTCGTCCACCGGGGTCTGGAACAGGTCGTCACGCGGCAGCACTTCCAGCACCTGGGCCAGTTCCTTGCCCAGGTGAGCACTGCTGTCGAAGCCCGAGCGCTGCTTGATCACGTCCACCTTGCGGCGGATGTAAGGAATATTCCATACGCTCTCGGCATACACCGCCGAGGTGTACAGGCCCATGAAGCGGCATTCCTTGACCACGTTGCCCTTGGCATCGAGCTCGCGGATGGAGACGAAATCCGGATAGGCCGGACGATGCACACGGCTCGGCACTGCAGCCTTGGCGAAAGACAACAGCTGCGGCTCGCGCAGGTAGGCCACCGCCTCAGGCTCGATGTGCAGCTCCTCGGCGGACAAGCCGGTGCGCAGGCGCTTGGACAGGCCCAGCAGGGATTTCTCGTCGTAGACGATGCTGCCGCCATCGGCGGTCGGCACGACGGTGAATTCCTCGTAGCCGAGGAAGGTGAAGTGGTTGTCCAGCAACCAGTTCAGGTAGATCTTGATTTCATCCAGTTCGGCCTTGTCCACCTTGAGCTTGGCGCGATCCAGCCAGGCCAGCAGCTCGCGTGCCTTGGCCTTCATCGGCTGGAAGTCGGCGACGCTCATGCGCACGTCACTGAAAACTTCGTGAATGGCCCTCTCCAGGGTTTTCAGCTCGGCGGAGCTGGAGCAGCGGTCGATTTCCAGGAACATCAGCGCTTCCTGCAGCACGCCCTCGCCCTGGGTACCACGCGGCAGGATCTCCAGCAGCTGGCCATTCTTGTCGCGGCGCACGCTGAACACGCTGTTCTGCAGGGTGTGGATGCTGTAACCATGGCGATTGAGTTCCATGCGCACCGAGTCGACCAGGAACGGGATGTCGCCATGCAGGATTTCCACCGCCGTGTGGGTGGACTGCCAGCCGTGCTTCTCGTAATCGGGGTTGAAGGTGCGCACCTGCGGCTTGGCGTGATCGAACTGCTCCAGCATGTGCCAGGCCGACAGGGTGCAGCCGACCAGGTCGGACAGACGCCGCTGGGTCAACTCCTCGAGGGCGATGATGCCGAAGAACTGTTCGGCGAATAGGGCTACTTGTGGCAGCGCCTGCTCACTCACGTGCTGTGCCAGGGCCGCTTGCAGTTGGTGCTGGAAGTCGGCTTTGCTGGCCGCCGTAAAGAACGCCATGGTTTTGCTCCATTGGGCTGGTGGTTCGACAGGAAGTCTGGATCGCTATCGCTGTCGCTGGGTGTTAGTTCAACGTTAGTCCATGAAGCGACGATGACACTTGCGAGTCGCATGCGGACCGGCGTGAAGGGAGCGACCGACTGGTCACATATAGCCAGCGAGCTTAACGAGGGATGGCCCGCAACCGCTTGCGGCGCTGCGACATTTTCTTTCAAGGCTGCACCGGCACGGTGCAAAAAGAAAAGCCATGGCCCGCCACCAGAGCGTGAGCGGGCCAGGGAGAGGGATCAGGTGCCGCGCATCGCTTGGGGCAGCGCCAGTACGATCTGTGGGAACAAGGTGATGAGGATCGCCGCCAGCACCAGCAGGAGGAAGAACGGGAAACTGGCGCGCGCCACCGCGCCCAGGTTGCGCCCGGTGAGGTTCTGGATGACGAACAGGTTGAAACCCACCGGCGGGGTAATCTGCGCCATTTCCACCACCAGGATGACGAAGATGCCGAACCACAGCAGATCGATCCCGGCAGCCTGCACTGCCGGCAGAATCACTGCGGTGGTCAGCAGGATGATCGAGATGCCGTCGAGGAAGCAGCCCAGGGCGATGAAGAACAACGTCAGCGCCAGCAGCAACAGGTACGGCGACAGCTGTTTGGCGATGATCCAGTCGGCCAGCGCCGCCGGCAGGCCGGTGAAGCTCATGGCCGAGGTCAGGTAGGCCGCACCGAGCAGGATGAAGAAGATCATGCACGAGGTGGACACCGCGCCCATCAGGCTGGCCATGAAGGTTTCCCGGGTCAGCGCCCCCGAGACCAGCGCGATCAGCAGCGCACCGACCACACCCACCGCCGCTGCCTCGGTGGCCGTGGCGATGCCGCCGTAGATCGAACCGATCACCGCGACGATCAGGCCCAGCACCGGAATCAGCAGTTTGGCCCGACGCAGTTTGTCCATGAACGGCAGGCGCTCGCCCTCCTCCGGCAGCTTGCTGCGATTGCAGGCAGACCAGAGCATCAGGTAGCCGCTGAAGATCGCCAGCAGCAGCAGGCCCGGCAGAATGCCGGCGATGAACAGGCGCGAGATCGATACCTGCGCCGCCACGCCATAGACGATCATCATGATCGACGGCGGAATCAGCAAACCGAGCGTGCCGGCACCGGCCAGCGAGCCCATGGCGATGGATTCCGGGTAACCGCGCGACTTCAGCTCGGGCAGAGAGATGCGCCCGATGGTGGCAGCGGTGGCAGCGGAAGAGCCACTGACCGCGGCGAACAGGCCGCAACCGAATACGTTGACGTGCAACAGACGCCCCGGCAGGCCCCGCATCCACGGCGCCAGGCCATTGAACATGTCTTCGGAAAGTCGGGTGCGATAGAGAATCTCGCCCATCCAGATGAACAGCGGCAGCGCCGTCAATGTCCAGCTGGCGCTGGAAGCCCAACTGGTGGACGCGAGAATCGAGCCGGCCGGCGCGCCGCCGAACAGCTCCATGCCGATGATGCCAACGCCGAGCAACGACAGGGCAACCCAGACGCCGCCGCCAAGCAGCACGAACAGCGCCAGCAGCAGGGTGATTGTAATGATTGTGTAGTCCACGGGTTCACTCACGAATGCAGTGCGGCGCTGGCCGCAATTAAAGGTCGAGCCAGCGGGCTCACTCGCTCATCGCCGTACCGGCTTCGACAGCTTCGAAGCGCTTGCCCTGGCAGACCAGCACCAGGCGCTCGGCCATCGCCACCACCAGAATCAGCGTGCCCAGCAGCATCGGCAGCTGTGGCAGCCACATGGGAATCGGCAACAGGCCGGACGACACTTCCTGGAACTCGTAGGACTCCAGCACGAACAACGCGCAGTACCAGGCCATATAGGTGGCGATCCCCAAACCGACCAGCGTGGCCAATACATCGACCACAAGGCGACCGCCAGCGGGCAGCAGGCGCAACAGCAGTTCCACACGGATGTGCGCGCCACGTTGCAGGGCGTAGGGCAAGGCGAGAAAGCCCGATGCAGCCATCGCGTAGGCGGCGAACTCATCGGCGGCGGGCACCATGGTGCCCAGTTGGCGGGCGACGATCTGCGCCACGATCAGCACACAGATCAGAACGAGAAACACGCCGGACAACCATCCGGACAGGGTGTAGAGCTTGTGCAGTGGGGTCATTAACAACGGGCTCCCTGGTCAAGCCACGAGAAAAGCCCGCCGCAACCAGCGCGGCGGGCAGCAGAATCACGGCTGGTAGGTGTCGAGAATCGCCTTGCCATCGGCACCAGCACGCTTGAGCCACTCATCGGCCATGCTCTGGCCGATCTGCTCGAAGCCGCTCTCCACCGCCGCCGGGGCCTGCTCGGATACCTGCATGCCATTGTCGGCCAGGGTCTTGACCAGCTCACTGGTCTTTTCCTGGGCAATCGCCCAGCCACGTTTTTCCGCACGCTCAGCGGCAGCCAGCACGGCAGCCTGGGTCGCTTCCGGCAGGCGGGTGAAGGCACGCGCGTTGACGATGACGAAGTTCTTCGGAATGAACGCCTTGACGTCATAGTAGTAGGAGGAGAAGTCCCAGGCCTGGGAGTCCACACCTGTGGTCGGCGAGGTGAGCATGCCGTTGATCATGCCGGTGCTGAAGGCTTGCGGTATTTCGCCGGTCTGGATCACGGTCGGCACTGCGCCCATCAATTCGGTCATGCGCGAAGTGGCCGGGTTGTAGGCACGAAATTTCATGCCCTTGAAGTCATCCATGCTCGCGATCGGCGTCTTGGTGAAGATGCTCTGCGGCGACCAGGGCATGGCGTACAGCAGCTTGATGCCCTGCTTGGCCAGGCGCTCTTCCACAGCCGGGCGGCTCGCGTCCCACAGGGCCTGGGCCTGCTCGTAGTTGCGCACCAGAAACGGCACGCTGTCGATTTCGAAGATCGGATCTTCGTTACCCAGCACTGACATCAGTACGTCGCCCACCTGCACCTGGCCGGTCTGTACGGCGCGCTTGACCTCGGGGCGCTTGAACAGCACCGAGTTGGCGTGCACGCGAATAAGCAGTTCGCCGTTACTGGCTTTCTCCACATCCTGGGCGAACTCCTTGGCCACGGTGGTGATGAAGTTGCCATCGGGGTTCTCGGCGGTCATGTTCCAGCGCTCGGCGGCCTGGGCACCGAAGCCCAGTGCGCAAGCCAGAGCGGTAATGGCGAAACGCGATGCGATGCTTTTCATGGTGCTCTCCTGTTCATTGTTTTTTGTGCGCCGCAAGGCGCGGCTGGAAGACGATTTCGAGTCTCAGCGCATCGCCCTACCCTGTCCAACTAGAAAAACCGGAGGCGCATGATCGGAAATCGTTATGGGATGAAAAGGGGCGTTTTCGCGACAAATGCACCAGCAGCGGGCAGCCGTTTCCAGGCCCGCAGAAGCTGAATGGGGGTGTTCAGGCGCTTTGCTGTTCCGGCGCTGGCGCGACTCGTGCCATGCAGGCTTCGCCCATTTCCTCGGCGTAGACGTCCAGTGCTTCGCAGGCCAGGGCGATGATGTCCTCGCTGAGCTCCAGCCCCACGCCTGTACGCCAGGTGGCGACCACCGGCAAGGGCGGCGGCTCGGGAACCTCGTCGAGAATGGTCAGCAGGCCTTGCTTGAGTTCGTCATGCACCAGCGCTGGCGGCAGCGCGCCGATACCGAAACCGTCGCGCACCAGACGCGTCATCGCGGCGATGGAGTTGACGCAATTGATGCGTGGCGCACTGACGCTGCCGGCATGCAGCAGGTTGAGAATGTCCTGATGCGGCCGCGAATTCTTCGAGAAGGTGATGATGCGCTCACGCGCCAGCTCCTCCATCGAGGCATAGCTGCGGTGGTACAACGAACCGGTCGGGACGATCCAGCGCACCGGAAAGGCAGCCAGTTCCAGATTGCGCACGCTGTCGCCGTTGACCATGTCGGTCTGGAACACGATATCCAGATAGCCCTTGAGCAATTGCTCGTTGAGATTGCGCGCGGTGTCGGCCGTCAGCTCGATCTCCACCGCGGGGTAGCGCTCCATCACCCGTGTTACGAACGGACTCAACCATGTGTGAATGACGGTATCCATAGCCCCGACGCGAATACGCCCCTGAATGTTGCCGGTATCGCTGATCGACTGCTTCAAGGCCTGCATGGTGTCGATCATGCGCTCGGCGTATTCGAGCACCTTCTGCCCTTCCGGGGTCAGCGATACGCCTTTGGAGTCACGCAGAAAAAGACGCGTGCCGAGTTCATCCTCGAGCGCGGCGATACGGCTGGAAATGGACGCCTGGGTGCTGAACAGCTTCTCGGCTGTCAGGCGGAAGCTCTTGAGCCGTGCCACCCAGACGAAGGTCTCGAGAAATCTCAGATTCATGCCGTAACGCCTCTTCGCAATGTTCTTCTCAGGGGCTGATTTGCAGCGCCCACGCAGCCTCAGGCGTAGCAGGTTGTATGCCAGAGGTTTTTCGCCCAGCCGATGAATTTTCCTATCGCTGGCCCCCTGTTTTTTCTCGTTGGACGCAGCCGAACAACGCTTTGAAGAATGGCGCCGCGCTCTGCGCAGACCACAACAACATCATTCAAAACGCGCTCTGCCAAGCAGCCGCTCACGTCGGCTGCGCGCTCCCAACAGGAGACACTGCACCATGAAACCCCATTACCCACTGGCATCCGCACTGCTGCTCGGCGGCGGCCTGCCAACCCTCGCGCATGCCGATTTCATCGCTGACAGCAAGGCCAGCGTCGAGATGCGCAACTTCTATTTCAACCGTGACTTCCGCCAGAGCGGCGCCCGTGACAAGGCCGAAGAATGGGCGCAGGGCTTTCTGCTGCGCATGGAGTCGGGCTACACCGAGGGCACCGTCGGTTTCGGTATCGATGCATTGGGGATGCTCGGTGTGAAACTCGACTCCGGTGACGGCACCGCTGGCAGCGGCCTGCTCCCGGCCGACCGCTCCGGCGGCTCGCAGGATGAGTATTCCAAGCTCGGCCTGACCGCCAAAGTGAAGGTCTCCAACAGCACACTGAAAGCTGGCGCCCTGCACTTTCGCAGCCCGATCGTCTCGGCCAACGACTCACGCCTGCTGCCGCAGACCTTCCAGGGTGCACTGCTGAACGTTCAGGAAATCGACAACCTGACCCTGCAGGGCGGCAAGATCAACCGCATCAAGGCCAACAGCTCCACCGATTACACCGAGATGACCGGCAACCGCATCGGCGGCAGCAGTGATTCCTTCGTGTTCGGTGGCGGCGAGTACAAGCTCACCCCGCAACTGACCGCCGGCCTGCACTACGGCACCCTCGAGGATATCTACCAGCAGTACTACGGCACGCTGGTGCACGTACTGCCGCTGGGCGATGGCCAATCGTTGAAGACCGACCTGCGCTACTCGCAAAGCCGCGAGGACGGTAACTTCCGCGACCTCGACAACAAGGCCTTCGGCGCCATGTTCACCTACAGCCTGGGCGGCCACGCCGTCGGCGCCGGCTACCAGCGCATGAGCGGTGACGATCCGTTCCCGTACATCGCCAACAGCGACCCGTTCCTGGTCAACTTCGTGCAGATCAACGACTTCGCCAACGTCGAGGAGCGTTCCTGGCAGGTGCGCTACGACTACAACTTCGCCAGCATCGGCATCCCCGGCCTGACCTTCATGACCCGCTACATCTCCGGCGACAACGTCGAGGTCGCCGGCCGCAGCAGCGAAGGCAAGGAATGGGAACGCAATACCGATATCGCCTACGTGGTGCAGAACGGTCCGCTGAAGAACCTGGGGCTGAAATGGCGTAACGCCACCGTTCGCTCCAATTTCGGCAACGATCTCGACGAGAATCGCCTGATTCTCAGCTACACCCTGGCGCTCTGGTAAGCACTTCAACCCGATGACGGGGCCATCACGGCCCCGTTTGCATTTCTCGGGAAGCAAGAAGGCCATAGACTTTTAATCAAGTTGTATGACAACTTGCCGACTCCTGAGAATCATCCTGAAGAAGATGGCGAGGCGTTATCGTGAGCTTTTTACTGTCCTGGCAACAAAAATTCCGCGCCCTGATCGCGCTCACCCTGATCAGCCTGATCTTGATGGCGGCCGCGTCGTTATGGGCCAACCATCGCGTCAGCAGCGCATTACAGGCGAGGGAACAGGCGGCAGCCTATGCCAGCGCCAGTACCCAGTTGATGAACCACTGGTGGCAACAGAACGCACTGCGCCAACAGATCACCCCCGACCTGCAGGCAGAGTTCGACAGCGGCCTCAATGAGCTGCAAGAACTCATCGGACAACTGTTGACGCAATCCCAGACACTGGAAGACGACGCCACCTTGCAACACGCCCAGCAGATCCAGGCCGTGCTGCTCGAGGAACTGGCCCAACAGCGCCAGTGGCTGAGCCTCAATCAGGCCCTGGGCCTGACGCCTTTCGAGGGCCAGCGCAAAACATTGACGGAAAAAGGCAAGGCGTTGGAAGCGATCAGCTTCGAGCTGATCAAACCCTTCATTACTAGCGCTCTGAGCAGCCAACGTGACTATCTGTCGACCTTCGACCCGGCGTTCGCACAGATTGCCCTGACGGCGATCGACAAGCTGCAGGAGCAGATCGCGGATCTCGAATGGCAGGACACACCGATCGGCAAGAACGTGCAGGGCTATGCCCAGGCGTTCACTGATATCCATGGCAACATCGAGCGCATCAACGCGACCGATCAGCGCCTGCGCCAACTGGGCGAGCAACTGCAGACGCGCATCGACGAACAAGCGCAGGCGCTGCAGAGCGGCCTGTTGTTGCGCCGCACCCAGGAAGCCGAGCAGGCCCGCCTGTCCGCACTGTGGATGATGGGGCTGAGCTTCCTCGCCGTTGCCGCCCTGCTCTGCTTCACCCTGCTGCAGGCGTCACGCACCCTGGTCACGCGCCTGCGCAACGTCACCCAGCTGCTCACTCAGGTCGCCTCCGGCGATCTCACCGGCAAGCTGCCGGTGGGCAGCAACCCGCGTGACGAATTCAACCAGTTGGCCGACGCCGCCAACCGCATGATCCAGGGTATCGGCGGTATCGTTGCCGAAGTGGTCCGTGCCAACGGCGAGCTGAGTCGCCTGCATCATCACCTGGGCGATGCCATGCGTCAGTTGGGTGATAACAGCACCCAGGTGGAAATGCAGACCGAGCAGGCCGCCTCGGCCTCGCACCAGATCAGCGCCACCCTCAACGACATGGCGCAGCGCACGGCGCAAGTCGGCACTGCCACCACCAGCGCCTACGATGCCGCGCGTAACGGCGGCGAAGTGATCGCCGCCAGCGTCGACAGCATGAGTCGCCTGGCGCAGCTGATTCAGGACACCCACAGCCAGGTCGATGCCCTCGGCCAGAGCAGCGCGCGGGTCAACGGCATCGTCGATGTGATCAACAGCCTCGCCGACCAGACCAACCTGCTCGCCCTCAACGCGGCAATCGAGGCAGCACGGGCGGGCGATGCCGGCCGCGGCTTCTCGGTGGTGGCCGATGAGGTGCGCTCGCTGGCGCAGAAGACGGTCTCGGCAACCACCGACATCAGCGCCATCGTCGGCGAGTTCCAGCAACAGACCCGGCACATGCACCAGCTGATGAGCAACGGCCTGAACCTGGCCGCCGACAGCGAGCGACATGCTGCTCAGGTGGCCGACGCCATCAGCTCCATCACCTCGGCGATGGAGCGCCTGACCGGCGAGATGAACCAGGTCGTGGTGGCCATCGAGGAAGTCTCCACCACCACCGAGGACATCGCCGACAAGATGGAAACCATCCACGTGCACACCGGGCAGAGCAAGGACCTGCGCCATACCCTGGGCGGCCATACCGAGGGGCTGTCATCCCAGGTCGATGCGCTGGGGCGCAGCGCCAGGCAGTTCCGCCTGGCCTGAGCCTCATCGACTTTTCCTATATCGGGCGCACGCTTTAATTAGTTGGACGCCTCAGGCAGGCCGTTGAAAAATGACAGCCATGGATGACGGCTACGGCCGTCGCAAGCCGTGCCAGCACCGGCTTATCGGCTGCCTGCCTGAGGAGCTCCCGCGTGAACGATCTGCTTCTGAACTGCGACATCGGCGAAAGCTTCGGCGCCTGGACCATGGGCCTGGACGCCGAGGTCATGCCCTATATCGACTGCGCCAACATCGCCTGCGGTTTCCACGCTTCCGACCCCAGCGTGATGCGCAAGACCGTGGCCCTGGCCGTGACCCACGATGTACGCATCGGTGCACACACCGCTTACCAGGATCTGGTCGGTTTCGGCCGCCGCTCGATGGACTGCACGCCGCAGGAAGTCGAAGACCTGATGCTCTACCAGATCGGTGCGCTGGAAGGCATCTGCCGCAGTCAGGGCACCCGTGTCAGCTACGTCAAACCTCACGGCGCGCTGTATCAGGACATGATGCGCAAGCCCGCCACCCTGCGCGCGGTGATGAGCGCCGTGGCCAAGTACGACCGCCAGTTGCCGCTGATGCTGATGTGCACCCGCGACAACAGCGCAGCCCAGGCACTGGGCGACGAATTCGGCCTGACCCTGTGGTTCGAAGCCTTCGCCGACCGCGCCTACGATGCCGCCGGTTTCCTGGTCAGCCGCAGCCTGCCGGGTGCCGTGCATCACGACAGCGAGGTGATCGTCAGCCAGGCAGTCACCCTGGCGCGTGGCGAGGCCCTGCAGGCCAGCGACGGCAGCGCACTGCACCTGGCCGCGCAGACACTGTGCGTGCATGGCGACAACGCCAGTTCGGTGGCTGCCGTGCAACGCATCCGCCAGGCCTTCGACAGTCTGGTTCAGGCATGAAGGCGCCCAACGCCCGGCTGGAAGTCGCCGGCATCGATAGTGTGATCCTGCGTCTGTTCGACTTTATCGATGAAGCCAACATGCCGTGGATGCTGGCCGCACGCACGCGCCTGCAGGAAGTGTTCGGCGGCGCGCTGATCGACCTCGTCCCCTCCTACACCACGCTGTTGCTGCACTACGACCTGTGCCAGCTCGACAGCGAGCAGGCGCGAGCGAAGGTCGCCGAAGCACTCGATGGCTTGCAGCCTGCCGATCTGCAAGGCGGTCGCGAACACCAGTTGCCCACCTGGTACGACCGCAGCGTCGGCCCGGAGCTGCAGTTGCTGGCCCGGCGCAGCGGGCTCAGTGAGGCCGAGGTGATCGCCCGGCACAGCGGCCATGCCTATCAGGTATTCGCCCTGGGCTTCGCGCCCGGCTTCGCCTTCATGGGGCTGGTCGAGGAAATCCTCGCCGCGCCGCGCCTGAGCACACCGCGCAAGCGCATCGCCGCCGGCAGCGTCGGCATCGCCGAACGACAGACGGCCGCCTACCCGGTGGTTTCGCCCGGTGGCTGGAACCTGATCGGGCGCACGCCGAGCCGCCTGTTCGGCAGCGACATCGAAGGCTACAGCCTGCTGCAACCCGGTGATCGGGTGCGTTTCGTGCCCATCGAGCGCGCCGAATTCATCCGCCTGGGTGGTGACGACAGCCCGCTGGAGGCCAGCCAATGAGCGCTATCGATGGCGGCCTGCGCGTATTGCGCAGCAGCCCGTTCATTCAACTGCAGGATGCTGGCCGTTTCGGCGTACGCCACCTCGGCGTGACCCAGTGCGGCGCCCTGGACTGGGTTGCCCATCGCTGGGCCAACTGGCTGCTGGGCAACCCGCTGACTGCCGCTGTGGTGGAGATCACCCTGGGCAACGCCGAGTTCGAATGCCGCCGTGACGCCACACTGGCGCTGACCGGTGCCGACCTCGGCGCGCGTCTGGACGAGCAGCCGCTGGCGCCCTGGCGCAGCTTCGAGGTGCGCCAGGGCCAGCGTCTGAGCTTCGCCCAGCCGCGTCAGGGCGCCCGCGCCTATCTCGCAGCGCCAGGTGGATTCCAGGCGCCGCTGGTGCTGGGCAGTTGCGCCAGCATGCTACGTGAGGGCCTTGGTGGCCTGCAGGGCGATGGCCGAGCCATCGCTGTCGGTGATTCGCTGAGCTGGGCCGGCAGCACCAGCGCAACGCGGCAGATGCCCACCGAGTTCATTCCCGAGTACCAGGACGCACCGCGCCTGCAGTTGGTGTTGGGTGCACAGATCGGTGACTTCCGCGGCCAGAGCCTGTTCGACGCCTTCAACAGCCAATGGCTGATCGATCAGCGCGCCGACCGTATGGGCATTCGTCTCAACGGCCCGCAGCTGCAATGCCAACGCAGTTCGATGATCTCCGAAGGCATCCCGCTGGGCGCCGTGCAGGTACCGCCGGATGGCCAACCGATCATCCTGCTCAACGACCGCCAGACCATCGGTGGCTACCCGCGCCTCGGCGCGCTGACGCCACAGGCCGTGGCTCGGCTGGCGCAATGCCTGCCGGGGCAGACCATACAGCTTGCTCCCACCACGCAGGACAGCGCCCTGCTCACCCAGCGCCGGCTCCTGGCGCAGTGGCAATAGCGTCGCACTTGGCTGCATGACCCGCCCTCGTCGACGGCGGGTCATTTCGGCGCTGGCGACATCCCTCGCATTTCTGTTGCCAGACTGTTCATGACCCGCGCCGCACATAGCGGCCGAAGCCGCAAATGCATTAAAGTCGGCGGTCTGCACGCGCGGCAGTAAAAGCCCCGCCCATCCGCCAGAAGAGCCCGACGATGGAACACCGTGAAGCGCTGGTCGCATTACGCCAATTTCTCTCCACCCAGATTCTCGGCCAGGAAAAGCTCATCGAGCGCCTGCTGATCGCCCTGCTCGCCGACGGCCATCTGCTGGTCGAAGGCGCCCCCGGCCTGGCCAAGACCAAGGCGATCAAGGAACTGGCCGAAGGCATAGAAGGCGAGTTCCATCGCATCCAGTTCACCCCCGACCTACTCCCGGCGGACATCACCGGCACCGAGATCTACCGTCCGGAAACCGGCAGCTTCGTGTTCCAGCAGGGGCCGATCTTCCACAACCTGGTGCTGGCCGACGAGATCAACCGTGCCCCGGCCAAGGTGCAATCGGCGCTGCTCGAAGCCATGGCCGAGCGCCAGGTGTCGGTAGGCCGCAGCACCTACAACCTGTCGCCACTGTTTCTGGTCATGGCCACGCAGAACCCCATCGAGCAGGAAGGCACCTACCCGCTGCCGGAAGCGCAGCTCGACCGTTTTCTGATGCACGTGAAGATCGGTTTTCCCGATGCGGCGGTGGAGCGCAAGATCCTCGCCCAGGCCCGTGGCGATGCGCTCAATGGCGAGGCCAAGCCCGAGCACCGGGTCAGCCAGCAGGCGGTGTTCGCCGCGCGCAAGGAAATTCTCGGCCTGTACATGGCCGATGCCGTGGAGGAGTACCTGGTGCAACTGGTCATGGCCAGCCGCACCCCGGCCAAATTCGATGCCGAGCTGGCCGACTGGATCGCCTATGGCGCCAGCCCGCGCGGCTCCATCGCCCTCGACCGTTGCGCCCGCGCCCATGCCTGGCTGGCCGGGCGCGACTTCGTCAGCCCCGAGGATATCCAGGCGGTGCTGTTCGACGTGTTGCGCCATCGCATCATCCTGTCCTTCGAGGCGGAAGCCTCGGGCGTCGATCAGGACCGCGTGATCCAGCGCATCCTCGACGTGGTGGCGGTGGCTTGATGCAGCCGCGCCCCATGCGCCTGTCCCACGTAGCCCGGATGCAATCCGGGGCTGATCACGCTGCCTCCCCGGATTGCATCCGGGCTACGGGCTGAAGCCCATGCAAACCCCCGCCAGCCAACCCGGCATCCATATCGCCCTCGGCGAGCTGATCGACATGCGCCACAAGGTGCATGAAGTGCCGCTGTTCTCCACACCGGCTCGGCGCAGCCCGCTGATCGGCCTGCATCACTCCAAGCTGCGCGGTCGCGGCGTGGACTTCGACCAGGTGCGCGTTTATCAGCCGGGCGACGACGTGCGCACCATCGACTGGCGCGTCACCGCACGCACCCAGGAGCCGCACACCAAGCTGTTCCATGAGGAGCGCGAGCGCCCCATCTTCATCATCGCCGAGCAGAGCCAGCGCCTGTTCTTCGGCTCCGGCCAGTGCTTCAAGTCGGTGCTGGCCGCGCGTGCTGCAGCGCTGATTGGCTGGGCTGCGCTGGGGCATAACGACCGCATCGGCGGCCTGGTGTTCGCCGACAACGAGCATCACGAAGTCAAACCACGGCGCAGCAAGCAGAGCCTGCTGCAACTGCTCAATCTGCTGGCCCGTGCCAACCAGGCGCTCGGCCCGGAGAGCCAGGCCAACACGGGCCGCGACAACTTCGGCCTGGCCCTGCGCCGCGCTCGCGAGGTGCTGCGCCCAGGCAGCCTGGTGATCGTGCTGTGCGACGAACGCGCCCTCAGCGATAACGCCGAACAGCAGCTGACACTGCTCGCGCGCCACACCGATCTGTTGCTGCTGCCACTGTCCGACCCGCTCGACCACGCCCTGCCCGCCGCCGGCCTGCTGCGCTTTACCCAGAACGGCGCTCAGCTGGAGCTCGACAGCCACAATGGTGACCTGCGCCAGGCCTACCGCACCCAGGCTCAGGCCCGTGAAGCACGCTGGCAGCGTCTGGCGCAGAAGCTCGGCGTACCGCTGCTGCCGCTGAGCACCCAGTTCGAACTGGTCGAGCAATTGCAGGAGCAACTCAGCGCCCTGCATTCGAGAAAGTCGCTATGAACCCCATCGACCAGTTGCAGCCGCTGATCGACCCGCCTCCCATACTCTGGTGGCCGCCGGCTCCGGGCTGGTGGGTGCTGGCCGTGCTGCTGCCATTGCTCGGCTGGGCACTGTGGCGTTTGCTACGCAACTGGCGCCGACGTGCGCCCAAGGTGGCGGCTGAGCAGACACTCGATCCACTGCGTCAGGCCGCGCTCGATGAGCTGGCACGCTTGAGCAAACCCTATGACGGTGCTCCGGCTGGCCCCTGGCTGCAGCAGCTCAACGCCCTGCTCAAGCGCCTGTGCCGCGAACGCTATCCAGAGAGCGCCAGCCACACCCTGAGCAGCCGCGCCTGGCTGGCGTTTCTCGACAACCGCTGCCCGGCGGCGGGCCTGACCCGCTGGATGATCCTCGTCGATGGCGGCTACAGGCCGCAGTGCACCCTGAGCGACAAGGCCATCGTGGAGCTCGATCAGGCCATCGCCATCTGGATTCGCAAGCATGTTTGAGTTCGCCTGGCTCTGGGTCTTTCTGCTCGCGCCGCTGCCCTGGCTACTGCGCCTGCTGCTGCCTCCGGCAGACAGCGGCGATGCGGCGCTGCGCGTCGGCTTTCTCGACGAATTGCAGGCCCTCAGCGGGCGCCGCGCCCGCGCCGCCCTGCCCAGCTGGCGCCAACAAGCACCGCTGGCACTGCTCTGGTTTCTGCTGCTGTGCGCCGCCGCACGGCCGCAGTGGGTCGGCGAACCGCTGCCGCTGCCGGCCAGCGGCCGCGACCTGCTGCTGGCGGTGGATGTCTCCGGCTCCATGGATTACGCCGACATGCAGTGGGACGACGAGCCCATCAGCCGTCTGGAACTGGTCAAGCGCCTGCTCGGCGATTTCATCGAAGGCCGCCGTGGCGATCGGGTGGGCCTGATCCTGTTCGGCAGCCAGGCCTATCTGCAGGCACCGCTGACCTTCGACCGTCACACGGTGCGCACCTGGCTGGACGAAGCCATGATCGGCATCGCCGGCAAGAACACCGCCATCGGCGATGCCATCGGCCTGGCGGTCAAGCGCCTGCGCCAGCGCCCGGCGCAGAGCCGCGTGCTGGTGCTGATCACCGACGGCGCCAACAACGGCGGCGAGATCGATCCGATGGTCGCCGCGCAACTGGCCGCCGATGAAGGCGTACGCATCTATGCCATCGGCATCGGCGCCGATCCGCAGCAAAGCAGTGCATTCGGCAGCTTCGGCTTCAGCGCCCTGGATCTGGACGAAACCAGCCTGCGCGCGATCACCGACGTCACTGGCGGTGAGTATTTCCGCGCACGCAATCAGGCCGAGCTGGAGCAGATCGAACTGACCCTCGACCGCCTCGAGCCGGTCGCCCAGCAACCTACCCTCGCCCGCCCGGCCCTGGCCCTCTATCCCTGGCCGCTGGCGCTGGCGCTACTGGGCTCGCTGCTGCTGGTCGGTCAGGTACTGTGGCCCGACCTGCTGCAGCGGCTGCGGAGGCGTACATGAGCCTGCTCTGGCCGGAATGGCTGCGCCCACTGTGGCTGCTGGCAGTGCCTGCGTTGGCCTGGCTGCTCTGGCGCCTGTGGCATCGCGAGCGCCAGAGCGGGCGCTGGCAACTCCTGTTGCCGGCGGCCTTCCATCAGGCGCTACTCAAGGGTGGCAGCGGCCGCTCCAGCAAGCTGCCCTGGCTGGCACTCGGCCTGGCCTGGCTGCTAGCCGTACTGGCGCTGCTCGGCCCCAGTTGGCAGCGCGTTGAGCAGAGCAACCAGAAGCCTGCCGATCCGTTGGTGGTTCTGCTCGAACTGACGCCGCAGATGCTCGCCACCGACGGTCGCCCCAACCGCCTGGAACAGACCCGGCGCAAGCTGCTCGATCTGCTCGAAGCGCGTCGCGATGCGCAGACGGCGATCATCGTCTATGCCGGTAGCGCACACAGCCTGGTGCCGCTGTCCGATGACCTGGCCACCAGCCGCAACCTGCTCGAAGCGCTGAAACCCTCGCTGATGCCGGAGCCGGGGCGTCGCGCCGATCTGGCTGTGGCCCGTGCACTGCAGCTGCTCGACCAGGCGCAACTGGGCCAGGGTCGCCTGCTGCTGATCACCAGTGCCCTCTCTGAAGAGGAACGCAGCGGCATCCAGCAAGCGCTGCAAAAGCGCTCGGTACCCCTGCTGATTCTCGGCGTGGGCAGTCGCGAAGGCGCGCCGGTGGTGCAGGAAGACGGCAGCTTCCTCAAGGATTCGCGCGGCGCCATCCTGATTCCGCGCCTCGATGCGCGCGGCCTGCGTGAAACCGCTGAAGCCCATAGCGGCCGCTACGCAGCGAGCCGCCTGGACGACGAGGACCTGCGTCGCCTGGGCCTGCTCGACGGCCCGCAGGCCATGCGCGCAGCGGGTGAGCCGACACAGCTCGACAGCCATATCGACCAGGGCTACTGGCTACTGCTGCCGCTGCTGTTGCTCGCCGCCTGCGCCGGACGTCGCGGCTGGCTGTTCTGCCTGCCACTGCTGCTGATGCTGCCGCCCCAGAGCAGCCATGCCTTCGAACTCGACGATCTCTGGCTGCGCCCCGATCAGCAGGGCCAGCGCCTGCTTCAGGCGCAACGCCCGGCCGAGGCCGCGCAACGCTTCGTCGATCCGCAGTGGCAAGGCAAGGCACTCTATGAGGCCGAGGATTATGCCGCCGCCGCAGAACGTTTCGCCAAGGGCGACAGCGCAGCCGATCATTACAATCGCGGCAATGCACTGGCCAAGGCCGGCGAACTGGAGGCAGCGCTGGATGCCTATGAGCAGGCCCTGGAGCGCCAGCCAGAGCTGGCCGCGGCGCAGCACAACAAAACGTTGGTGGAACAAGCGCTGCGTCAGCGCGAAAATCAGCAGCAATCAGGCGAGGGTGATTCGGCCGAGCAGCAGGAACAAGCCAACGAGCAGTCGCAGCCGAATGAATCGCCGGCCGGCCAGCCCGCCGAGAGTACTGCCGCACAGCCTACCCAGCCGGGCAGTAGCGGTGAGAACAGTGAAAACAGCGACGTACAGGGCAGCGCCAATGGCGCCGGGGAAGACACCCAGCCCAGCACCAGCAGTGAACTCCCGAGCGACGCCGAGCCCGTTGCGCCACCCCGCACGGAAGCCGATCTGGGCACGGCGGCGGAACGCCGACAGGCGCTGGAACAATGGCTGCGGCAGATCCCGGATGACCCGGCCGAACTGCTGCGGCGCAAATTCTGGTATGAACAGCAACAGCGTCAGGACTCGAATCAATGAAGCGTCTGGTCTTCCTGCTTCTTCTACTGCTCGCGGGGCAGGCCCATGCAGAAGCCTTTTTCGCCAGCGTCGACCGCACTCGCCTGAGCGAGGGCGAAACCGTGGTGCTGACGCTGGAGTCGACCGACCCGACCCGCTTCGGCCGACCCGACCTGAGCCCGCTGGATAAGGACTTCGAAGTGCTTGGCAGCCGCCAGGTCAATCGCCTGAGCAGCATCGGCGATACGCCACGCGCCAGCACTCGCTGGATCCTGACCCTGCAGCCACGCCGCAACGGTGAGGTGACGATCCCGGCGATCCGCCTGGAAGACGCCGAAACCCTGCCGATCACGCTGAACGTCGAGGCAGCCGTCAGCGCCGGCAACGGCGAACAGCTGGCACCGGTATTCATCGATGCCAGCCTCGATCAGGACAACGTCTACGTTCAGGCCCAGGCCGTGCTGACCCTGCGCATCTACCACTCGGTGTCCATGTACGACGACAGCAGCCTGACGCCCCTGCGCATAGCGGATGCACGGGTCGAGCAACTGGGCGAACCACGCACCTACGAGAAGAGCATCGGCGGCGTGCTGCACGGCGTGATCGAGCTGCAATACGCCATCTACCCGCAGCGCAGCGGACAACTGGTGATCCCGGGCCAGACCTTCAGCGCCACCCTGGTCGATCGCACACGCAACAATGATTTCCTGCCCTTCGGCCCCCGTACCGGCAAGGTCTCGCGGGTCAAATCACCGGACATTCCGCTGCAGGTCAAACCCAAGCCGGCCGACTACCCGGCTGACGCGCCCTGGCTACCGGCGCGTGCCCTGGGCCTGGCGGAGACCTGGAACCCGCAACCGGAGCAGAGCCAGGTTGGCGATTCCCTGACCCGCCGCCTGATTCTCAAGGTCGATGGCCTTTCCAGCGCCCAGCTGCCGCCATTGCCGGCAACCCAGGTAGACGGCCTGCGTCGCTACCCGGATCAGCCGCAGATGAGCGACCAGAAGAGCGAAACGGGCATCATCGGTACCCGCGAAGAACGCGAGGCGCTGGTACCCAATCGCAGCGGCAGTTTCGATCTGCCGCCCTTGGAAGTGCTGTGGTGGAACACCCAGACCGACACGCTGGAGCGCACCACCCTCTCCGCCCGTACGCTGCAGGTCGCGGAAAACCCGCAACTGCAGAACGATGAACAACCCAATACGCCGATGGTGACGACCCAGGTGATCGAGGGGCCGGAACTGTGGCCCTGGCAGCTGGCCTGCGCTGTGCTGAGCTTGACCACGCTGCTCGGCTTCGGCTTGTGGTGGCATGCCCGCCGGCAACCGGCGATCCAGCGCGCGGCGCAGAGTGGCCCGAGCCCGCGCACGCTGCTCGACGACATCAAGCGCGCCTGCCAGGCCGGCGATGCCCAGGCCACTCGTCATGCACTCGACGCCTGGGCTCGCCAACAACCGGAAACCCTCGCCGATATGGCCGCACGCTACGTGCCGCTGTCGGACGCCCTGGACGGTCTCAACGGCGCGCTATACAGCGAAGTTGGCCAGCAATGGCAAGGCGAGGAGCTGTGGAAGGCGATTCGCAACCTGCCCGCCGCACAGGAGCCAAGCACAGCGCCGCAGGAAAGCAGCGCGCTGCCGCCGCTGTATCCGCGCTAGGCGCGCGATGGGCTTGCAGGATACGCAGTTCGAGGCGTGCAAGTGGTAGGGTGGGCTTCAGCCCACCAACAGCGGCTGACCTTGGTGGGCTGAAACGGATCGCCGCCCGGCCCACCCTACGTACTGTGGAAGGCGATTCGCAACCTGCCCGCCAGCCAGGAGCCCAGCGCGGCGCCGCAGGAAAGCAGCGCCTTGCCGCCGCTCTATCCACGCTGACAGCAACATCCATGGAACACATGGCGCACCCTACGGCTGATAGCAGCCACACGTGGTAGGGTGCGCCGCGCGCACCGGCTCCCGGCAACGGTGCATCGGGCCTACCCTGACGGCTGACGAGCGATTTCTCCTGATAATGATCGAGGCATGCATCTCGACAATCCGCGACGCGCACGGCGCACCCTACGTGAACGTAGACACGCTTCGCTAAGTGTCCTTTCCAAGAGCCCATAACGAAAAAACCGCGGCCCAAGGGCCGCGGTTTTTCGTTAAACACTACCTGTCTTAGTGAGCCAGCAGCGAACCACCCTTCTTGCCCACCAGCTTCTCGGGCTTGATCAGGAAGCGCGCCAGCGCCGGCAGCAGCAGCATGGCACCGAACATGTTGACGATGAACATGAAGGTCAGCATCAGACCCATATCGGCCTGGAACTTGATCGCCGAGAACATCCAGGTCGCCACGCCGATGGCCAGGCACAGACCGGTGAACAGTACCGCCTTACCGGTCGACTTGAGCGTCTGGTAATAGGCCTCTTGCAGCGGCAGACCCGCGCGCAGGAAGCTTTCCAAGCGGCTGTAGATGTAGATGCCGTAGTCCACACCGATACCCACGCCGAGTGCGATCACCGGCAGCGTCGCGACCTTCATGCCGATGCCGAGCCAGGCCATCAAGGCATTACCGAGGATCGAAGTGAGGATCAGCGGCAGCACGATGCAGATCATCGCGGGGATCGAGCGGAAGGTGATCAGACACATGATCGCCACCCACAGGTACACCAGCGTCAGCATCAACAGCTCGGAAGTGGAGATCACATCGTTGGTGGCCGCCTCGATACCGGCGTTACCGGCAGCCAGGAGGAACTCCAGGCCTTCACGGTTGTGCTCGTCGGCAAATTCCTGCACCGCCGCAACGGTACGCTTGAGCGTCTCGGCCTTGTGGTCCTCGAGGAACAGCAACACCGGCGCCAGCGAGCAGTCGGCGTTGTACAGACCGTCTGCACGGGCGATGGAGTTGTTCAGCACGTCTTGGTTACGCGACAGGGTTTCCCATTTCAGGTTGCCCTCGTTCATGCCCTTGATCAGTTGCTTGGACACCGTGACCATGGAGATGGCGGACTGCACACCCTTGGTGTTCTCCATCTTCCACATCAGCTCGTCCATGGCCGACAGCGCTTCATAGGTCGAACACCCTTCCGGCGCGGTCTTGACCATCACCACCAGCACGTCGGAGCTGGTCGAGTAGTTCTGGATGATGAAGTCGTTGTCCAGGTTGTAGCGCGAGTCCGGCCTCAGCTCCGGCGCACCCTGGTCGAGGTCGCCGACCTGCAGGTGGGCCTTCTGGTAGAAGAAGCAACTGACCCCGGCCAGCAGCCCCAGCACCACCATGAATGGCGCCACATTGGGATGGGCGACCTTGGCCAGCACTCGCCACATCGGCTTCTCGGTCACTTCATCCTTCTTGCTGCGCTCGATCGCCTTCTTGCTGATGCCCAGATAGGAGATCGCCACTGGCAACAGAATGAGGTTGGTGAAAACGATCACCAACACACCGATCGAAGCACCGATGGCCAGTTCATGAATCACGCCGATGTCGATGATCAACAACGCGATGAAGCCCACGGCATCAGCCAGAATGGCGATCATGCCGGGCAGGAACAACTGGCGGAAGGTGCGCCGCGCGGCCATCAGCGAGTTCTCGGCACCACTGGACTGCAGAGCGATACCGTTGATCTTCTGCACACCGTGGGACACACCAATGGCAAAGATCAGGAACGGCACCAGCATCGAGTAGGGATCGAGACCGAAACCGACCAGATTCATCAGGCCCAACTGCCAGACCACCGCGATCAGGGTGGTGACCAGCACACCGATGGTGCTGCGGATACACCAGCTGAACCAGTACAGCAGCACGAAGGTGATCAGCAATACGATGGCGAAGAAGCCAACCACCATGATCAGGCCATCGATCAGGTCACCCACCTTCTTGGCAAAACCGACGATGTGGATCTGAACATTGGGATCCTGCAACTGGTACTTGTCGCGGATCTTCTCTTCCAGCTCGTGGGAGAACTTCTGGTAATCGAGCTTGATCAGGGTGCCCTGGTCATTCGGATCCGGATAGGACTCCAGCAGCGGCACGTCGATGATGCTGGATTTGAAGTTATTGGCCACCAGGCGGCCGATCTGCCCGGACTTGAGTACGTTGTTACGCAGCTCTTCGAGGCTCTGCGGGCTACCGTCGTAGCTTTGCGGAATCACTTCGCCGCCGGCGAAACCTTCCTCGGTCACTTCGGTCCAGCGTACGCTGGGGCTCCACAGTGACTTCAGGTTGGAGCGGTCCACACCGTTGATGTAGAAGACCTCGTCATGGATCTGCCGCAGCGTTTCCATGTACTCCTTGGAGAAGATGTCACCTTCCTTGGCCTCCACCGAGATGCGCACGGTGTTGCCCAGGTTGGCCAGGTCGTTGCGGTGCTCCATCATCTTCTCGATGAAGGGATGCGACAGCGGGATCATCTTCTCGAAGCTGGTCGAGGGGCGAATCTGGCTGGCCTGGTAAAGCAGGAAAATGGTGGTCAGCAGGCAGAGCAGAATAACCGCCGGCCGATTATTGAAGATCAGGCGCTCGAGCAAGCTCGCCTTGTCCTGGTGATGATCGGTCATCAAAGACTACCCCTTGTTATTGTGCGGTCGGCGTGGCGCCAGTGGCTGTAGCCAGGCGAACACCGCCCTGCCCAACCAGAACCAGTTGACCCTTGTCGGCTGCAGCCACGGCTACCAACGACAGACGATCCGGACGGTTGAACAGGCTGAAACTGCGCCCGCCGTCCCCACTTTTCAGTACCGTGCCGCCATGGCCGACCACCACGATGGAACCGTCAGCCAGCAGCACCGCACCGGACAGGCCGAATTCCAACGGGCCGTTACCGGCGGTATCCAGGCGAATCTGTTGCCAGCTGCCACCGAAGTCGGTGGAGCGGAACAAGTGGCCACGCAGACCATAGGCCAGCAGTACACCACTCTGATCAGTACCGATCACACCGAACAGCGAACCCTCGTAGGGCAGATCCTCAATGCGCTCCCAGGTCTCACCCCAGTCAGCGGAACGAAACATCTGGCCCAGCTCACCGACGATGAACAGGCCCGAGTCCTTAACAGCGGCGATGGCATTGAGGTGATAGGCATCTTCGTTGTCGAGACGATCACTGACGTCTTCCCAGTTCTGGCCACCATCGGTGGTTTCCAGCAGCGCGCCATAGGCGCCCACGGCGTAACCGGTCTGAAGATCCTTGAACCAGACATCCAGCAGCGGCGCTTCACGCTCCAGATCATCGAACTGCTTGACCCAGGTTTCACCACCATCGGTGGTTGCAAGAATCACGGCATCATGACCGACAGCCCAGCCGTGCTGCGCATCGAGAAAGAACAGGGACGTGAGCATCTGCCGGGTCGGCACCTTGGCCTGCACCCAGGTCTGCCCCTGATCATTGGAGTAGAGAATGTGCCCTCGGTCGCCGGCCGCAACCAGACGCTGACCGGTGTTGACGACATCGAGCAAGAGACTGTGAACCGCCCTCGGCGATTCGATGGAATAACCGGCCCCGGCTACGGCTGAGGTCTCGGCCTGCAAGGGCGCGGCAGCGAAAGCCAGAATGGAAAGCACACTGCACAGCGAGAGCGCTTTAGCCAGCGGCGAATGGACACGGAGCGCCGATTTGCGCGCCAGGATGGGCGCCAGACCGGACTGGGTGCGCCGCATGACGGGCTCACTCATATACCTTCCCCCTTTCTTGTTATAGGCGGTACTGCTGATTAGCAGGCCGCTCATCCTAGCGAGCTTCGGAAAGCCCTGACAATTGGCGTGACGTTATGTTTTGTTAAGGCAAAACCCGCGTGATAGAAGCCTATTCGCCAAGCTGATACGAAAAGGCCGCTACTACTGTAGCGGCCTTCGCGTGAGACTACACGACTATTATCGCGTACCGCGGCGACGCAGGGCGGCCGGTTTGAAATAACCGTCGTCGGGAGTGGCCTGGGTGAAGTCGATGGTATTGCTCTCTTCGTTGTCCAGGTTCTGCACGTGGTAACGACGCGCCTGCAGATCATGGAACACATCGAGCGCGGACCAGGTGGTCGGCAGGTCGTAGTAGTTCTTCAGGTAGGCGATGGAAACGCGCCACAGCTCACCACGGCCGTCGTACTGATCCACCACCGCAGCCTGCCAGCTGTCCTCGTCGAGGAACAGGGTACGCTTGGAGTAGATATGCCGGGCGCCGGACTTCAGCGTGCCCTCGACGACCCACACACGGTGCAGCTCGTTACGAGTCAGAGCCGGGTTGAGGTGACCGACCTGCAGCAGATCCTTGTACTTAACGTCAGGGCTGGTGACCTTGTAGTTGTTGTACGGGATGTAGATTTCCTTCTTGCCCACCAGTTTCCAGTCATAGCGATCCGGGGCACCGTTGAACATGTCGGTGTCGTCGGCGGTACGCAGACCGTCAGCCGCGGCGATCGGGGTATCGTAGGCCAGGTTCGGCGCACGACGCACGCGGCGCTGACCGGCGTTGTAGCCCCAGGCCTGACGAGGTTCCTTGACCTGATCCAGGGTCTCGTGAACCAGTACTGCACCACCGGCCAGACGCGCCGGGCTGGTGGTGAAGGACAGGTAGTAGAACATGATGTTGTTCAGGTCGGCGAAGGAGCCGTTCTGCAGGTAGTACTTGAACAGCGCTTCCTGCTGGGAGGTGACCAGCGAGTAGGCGCCATTGCGCTGTACTGCCACTTCCGAGGCACGACGCACGATGTAGGTACCGCGGTAGCGGGCGATGTGGTTCCACAGCGCCTCGACACCATTTTGCGGAATCGGGAACGGGATACCGCCGTAGGCATCGGAGAAGCCGTTGCCGCCATCGACCAGCTTGGCGCTGGTGGCGTTCTTCACGGTGTTGTCATAGACCCACTGCGGCGCGGAGCCGGAGCGGCGGGTCTGGTACACCGGCATCTGATAGGTTTCCGGATACGCCTTGAACATGGCGATCTGACCCGGCGTCAGATTGGCTTCGTACTGGCTAAGGTTGGCCGCAGTAATGGTGAACAGCGGTTTGTCTTCCGGGAACGGATTGACGTGGTGCTGGCCCGAGCGCGTGTAGCCAGCCGGTGCCTGGGTGATGCCACCGGTCCAGGCCGGAATGGTGCCGGCAGCGTTGCCAGCTTTCTCGGCGCCGAAGGGAGTCAGGGTATCGCCGAGCTTGGCGGCTTCCTGCGGGGAAACGGCAGCCAGCGCGGAACCGGCAGAAAACGCCAGCGCAACGGCTACGGCCATCAGCCTGTGCTTGTTCAGCATGGGTAATTCTCCGTGAAGAGTATTGCCGGGCGCTCGAGAGCGCCCGACGTATTTCTGGTTATAGGTATTAGAAGGAGTACTTGACGTTCAGACCGATGTTGTCGCGGTCACGCGCACCGTTGTTCTGACCAGCGCCATAGAACTCGGTGTACTGGATCTCGGCTTCCAGGCTGTTCAGGTAGCTGGCGCGCATACCGAGGGTGTACGCCTTGCGACCTTCGATGAAGTTGCCGGTCTGGTGCGAGTTGCCTTCGAAGTCATGCTTGAACACGGCGAACGGCGACAGGTTCACGCCAGCGTAAACGTCGTTCCAGGTGCCGGAGAGCACCAGGGTGTAGCCGTAGGCGTTCTTGTTGACCTGGTCGTCGCGGCCATAACCAGACGCATCGGAGCCATTACCTCGACCAGAATAATAAAGCTCCCTGCCTTGAAAGTTTCTGTATTTCAGATTGTCGCCACGTAGGTGCTCCGAGGCCAACTCAGCCACGCCGAACAACGAATCGAAGCCCAGGCTCGGTCCGAAGTTGTAGATCGTGCCCAGGGAGGTGTTGAAGGCCTCGACGCGGGTGTAGTTGTGAATCTGGTCGCCCAGCTGAACTTGCTGACCACCAACATTGACCACGCCACCGCCGGCCAGTTGAGGTGCTTGAACCAACAAATCACGCAACAGGTCGTTGGTAGCGGCGATACCAATCGGCAGGTTCGGACGGTAAGACAGCTCACCGAACACCGAAGCGTTGCCGACCGTGGTGTTGAAGCTGAAGCCGTACATGCGGATATCTTCCGCATACTCGCGACGCGCGTTGACCTGGTTAGCCACGTCGATGGTGGCCAAGCCGCCCGTTGCATTGGTAACAGCACTGGTCAATGCGTTGGAGTATGCGGCAGCCAGTGTAGGGTTGAGAGTCGGATCAGCCAACACAGCCTGCAGAGCAGCAACGGAAATGCCTGCTTGCGCAGCTACCGCCTGCTGCACTTGTGGAGTTAGCGCTCCCTGAGCCTGACCCGCAATTGCTCCAAGATCAAGACCAGTGTATGCGCCCAAATCCGCATAAATGGTCGGCTCTTTAGCGTGGTAGTTGACGAAATAGAAACCAAACTCGGTGGAATTCAGTTCTTCAGCGATATAGCGGAACGCGACGCCAAACTGACCGTCGTTCTTGGCATTGATATCTGGGCCAACACTGGCCACTTTGATGTTGCCATTACCGTCAACGGAGCGACCACCTTGCAGGCCACCTGTTCCCAGAGCGCTTAAACCGGAATAAAGCCCACCCAGCGGAATGAGGGCTTGCTGAGTCGAATAGGCAGTATTACCACCATCAGCAAACAGGTCGGTCTCGGAGAAGTAGGTCCCCACCGGGTCGATGGCGGTCTCTTTCCAGTTGAACTGGTAGAAAGTCTCCATCGACAGGTTGTCAGTCAGACCGAGGTTGAAGCTCAACGCCTCCACCGGCACCAGCACTTCCTTGACTTCCGAGCCAGGCAGACGGAACTTGGCGGCATCGACCGGGTTGGTGGTGTTTACGCCGTTGCGGTAGAACAGACCCTCACCCCAGTTGAACACCTGCTTACCCAGACGACCGGAAACCGGCATGTTGCCCACATCCCAGTTGCCATAAACGTAGGCGTCGAGGATCTGCGCATCACGGCCAGCCTTGTGGCGGGTTTCGCGAGTGAAACTGTTGTCGCGAGGAGCGCTCTGGCTCGGCTGACCAGGCGAGTTGTTGTCGTAGTAATCGTTGCGTTTGTCCATGATCTGGGTGTCATAGAAAGCAGTGCCGCGGATGAACACCCCGTAGTTCTGGTAGGAAGCTTCCAGATCAGTGGTGATCTTGAATACCTCGGAAACCAGGCCGGTATCGAAGTTGCGATTACCGTCGTTGGTGTTGATGTCGTCGTTGCTCTTGTCCTGGCCCTGTACGCGCCACAGCTGGCCATAGGAGACAGTGGTATCGATGGAACCGGTGATTTCATTATCAGCGAAGCTGAACTCCACCGCTTGAGCCTGGGCGGCGACCAGCAACGGCAGAACGCCTGCGAACGCAAAGCCGGCCGTGGCCGGGGCAAAACGTAGAACGGGCTTGCGGGACTTAATTTCCATCGAGACTCACTCCGTGGACAGATCATTCTTTTGAGCGATCCCGTATCCGGGTCGCGATTGCCGTACTGACGACGGCTTCTGTTTTTATTTGCAGCGACATGTTCCAACGACCAGCGTGCGCTCGCACGCAGTCAGATCCAGCTCGGTACTGCAACCATGGTGCCAATTCAAACAGGTGTATCAGCGCAAACAGGCTTGGAAGAGCTGTTGGCCAGTTTCTTTTCGTGACTGATCAGCCACTGACCAATACGTCAGAAAAACTGGCGCACTTTGTCCTACGATCCGACGCTTTATGCCACTTACCACGCGCCTCGCAGCGCAGTTGGGTGACGAATATCATCTCGCTGTCAAGCGACGAAGCCCGAACTTAAGTGTGCAAAGGCATAACGGACTGCATGCATATTTCATTGGGTAACAAAAAAGTGTTACCAACCAGAGGTCGGTAACACTTTTTTGTGGAGCAAAACCCGTTTCAGGCCTAAAGCCAACCAGTCAAGCGTCGACGCACCGAGTGTGTAGGAGCGGCGCCCCGCCGCGAACCGGCGATCGCCCCGAGGCGGGGCTGCTACTAAGGCTGCTTCGGCAGCCCTATCTGATCGGCACTAGTCTCAGGCCAGGCTCTTGCTCACCACTTCATAGACATCGCTGGACAGCTCACCGGAGGCGAGGATGCGCTCCAGCTCGGCCTTCATCAGTGCCTGACGCGCCGAACCGTACTTGCGCCAGCGGGTCAGCGGCGCCAGTAGACGCGAAGCGATCTGCGGGTTGAGGGCGTTGAGAGTGATCACCTGGTCGGCGAGAAAGCGGTAGCCCGCCCCGTCGGCGCGGTGAAAGTTGATCAGGTTCTGGTTGGCGAAGGCTCCGATCAGCGCACGCACCTTGTTCGGATTCTTCAGGGTGAAGGCTTCGTGCTGCATCAGTGCATGCACACGCTCCAGACCGCCCGGCAGCGGGCAACCGGCCTGCACGCTGAACCACTGATCCATCACTAGCGGATTGTCCTTGAAGAAGTCGGCGAACATTGCCAGGGCCTTGCCCTGCTCTTCCTGGAACGGCGAGTTGACCAGCACGGCCAGCGCGGCAAGGCGCTCGGTCATGTTGTCGGCGTTGTCGAACTGGTCGACGCAGGCCGCCAACACCTCGGGCTTCTCGCTGAGCATCAGATAGGACAGCGCGATGTTCTGCAGGCTGCGGCGAGCGAAGTGCGCTGCCTCGGCCACGTAAGGCGTGGCCTTGGAGACTTCACGGTTGGCCTGGTAGCGCGCCCACAGTGGAGCGAACAGCGCGTCGGCCAGCGCCTTGCGAGCGAACTCGCGCGCGGCGTGGATGGCCTCGACATCCGCCACCTCACTGATCTCAGTGAGATAAGCCTCGCCCGGCAGCGAGAGCATCTCGGCGACCATGGCCTGATCCAGCGACTCGTCCTCAAGCAGAGTGCGCAGCGCGGCGACCAGACGCTGATCCAGCACCAGGGCTTCGCCACGCTGGTGCTGGCCAATCAATTCCTGCAGTACCTGCACAGAAAGCTGCTGGCCGGCTTCCCAGCGGTTGAAGCCGTCGCTGTCGTGCTGCATGAGGAACATCAGTTGGTCACGGCTGTAGGGGAAGTGCAGCTTGACCGGCGCACTGAAGCCGCGCAGCAAGGAGGGCAGCGGCTTCTCGGCGACGCCCTCGAAGGTGAAGGTCTGCTCGGCTTCAGTCACCGACAAAACGCGACTGGTGCCCTGCGCCGCGCTTTCGCCCTGCAGGCGCAGCGGCAGCTCAAAGCCTTGGGCATCGAGCAGGCCGAGCGCCACCGGAATCACGAACGGCAGCTTTTCGCTCTGCCCCGGCGTCGCCGGGCAGCTCTGGCGGAAGGTCAGGCTGTAGGTCTGCGCCGCCTCGTCATAGGCTTCGCTGACTTCCAGACGCGGCGTGCCGGCCTGGGTGTACCAGCGCTTGAACTGGGTCAGGTCGATGCCACTGGCATCTTCCATGGCCTTGACGAAATCGTCGCAGGTCACGGCCTGGCCGTCGTGGCGCTCAAAGTACAGGTCCGAGCCCTTGCGGAATAGCTCCGGCCCGAGCAGGGTGTGAATCATGCGCAGCACTTCCGAACCCTTCTCGTAGATGGTCAGGGTGTAGAAGTTGGAGATTTCCATGTACGCGTCCGGGCGTACCGGGTGGGCCATGGGGCCGGCGTCTTCGGCGAACTGGTGGGTGCGCAGGTAGGCCACGTCCTCGATACGCTTGACGGTGCGCGAGTGGGTGTCGGCAGAGAACTCGCTGTCGCGGAACACGGTGAAGCCTTCCTTGAGCGACAGCTGGAACCAGTCACGGCAGGTCACGCGGTTGCCCGACCAGTTGTGGAAGTACTCGTGCGCCACCACCGCCTCGACGCGCTGGTGGGCGGCGTCGGTGGCGGTCTCGGCCTTGGCCAGCACGCAGCTGGAGTTGAAGATGTTGAGGCCCTTGTTCTCCATGGCACCCATGTTGAAGTCGTTGACCGCGACGATCATGAAGATGTCCAGATCGTACTCACGGCCATAGACCTCCTCGTCCCACTTCATCGAGCGCTTGAGGCTGTCCATGGCGTGCTGCACCTTGTCGATGTTCTCCGGCTCGACGTAGATGCGCAGCGCTACTTCGCGGCTGCTCATGGTGGTGAAGCTGTCTTCCACACACCAGAGATCACCAGCGACCAGGGCGAACAGGTAGGCCGGCTTCTTGAACGGGTCTTCCCAGGTGGCCCAATGACGACCGCCCTCCTCGCTGCCGCTGGCAATCGGGTTGCCGTTGGACAGCAGCACCGGGTAGGCATGCTGCTCGGCGCTGACCGTGGTGGTGAACGTGCTCATCACGTCCGGGCGGTCGAGATAGAAGGTGATCTTGCGAAAGCCCTCGGCCTCGCACTGGGTGCAGAACATCGTGCCGGACTTGTACAGGCCTTCCAGTGCGGTGTTGCTTTCCGGGTGGATGCGCACACTGCTGTCGACCACGAAGCGTTCCTGGGTCGGCTGTAGGGTCAGGTGGCTGTCGGTCAGCGTGTAGTCGCCCTCGCCCAGTTCGCGGTCATCGAGCTTGAGCTCCAGCAGCTCCAATTGCTGGCCATCCAGTACCAGTTTCGGCAGCCCACCCCCCGCTTCGGGGTTGCGACGCATGACCAGTTGCGCGTGCACCAGGCTGTGATCCTCGAACAACTCGAAGGTCAGGTGGGTCTCGTCGATCAGGTAGTCGGGAACCTGATAGTCCTTCAGATAAATGGTCTTAGATTGTTCGGTGCGCATGGCTCTTGGCCTCTCGTCTGCGGCGCCCCGGGCGCCGGTGGCAATCGGGTGTCAGGCGGCGATCTCGTGGATGGCCAACTGATAGGCGGTGTACTTGCGGATATTGATCACGCCGGTATCGAACATCAGGTACTGGCCCTTGATACCGAGCAGAGTACCTTCGGCCAGGGGCTGCTTGTCCAGATTGAAGCTGGTGATCTTGGCCGGATAGGCCTCGATGGGGTAACGAATCTCCAGCACTTCGGCTGCGCTCAGCGGCTGAATGGCTTGCAGGCCGAAGCGTTGCTGCAGCTCGGTGATGCCCGAACCGCAGCTATCGAACAGTTGCTCGCGAATCGCCAGCAGATCGACCGGCACGGCATCGCCCTTGAGCAGCGCGCGCCAGTTGGTCTTGTCCGCCACCTGGCTACGCAACAGGTCCTCGACGAAACCGGACTGCTGCCGCGTGGCCACGCGCAGGATGGGCAGCGCCTGGGTCGCACCCTGGTCGATCCAGCGCGTCGGCACTTGACTGGCACGGGTGATGCCGACCTTCACGCCACTGGAGTTGGCCAGGTAGACGATGTGATCGGTCATGCAGAACTGCTCGCCCCAGCTCGGCTCGCGGCAAGTGCCTTGATCGTAATGGCAGCGCTCCGGACTCATGATGCAGACGTCGCATTGCGCCAGCTTCTGCATGCAGGGGTAGCAATAACCCTGGCTGAAGCTGGTCTTGGTCTTGCGCCCGCAGTGCGTGCAATGGATGGCGCCGAGGTATTCCAGGCGCAGGTGCTTGCCCACCAGCGGGTTGACCGGTACTTCTTCGTCGCCAAGACGGAAGGCGTATTGCACCGGCGCATCAAGGTGCGCCTTCATCTTGCTCAGCGAGCCACGTCCCAATTCACTCATCAGTGCAGGGTATCCGAGGACTTGAACAGCAGGTTGGGTAGCGGCTCGGACTTGCTGCTGCACTCCTGCGGGCCCATGTAACCGGTGCGTTCCTCTTCCGGCAGGTTCTGCATTTCCCAGGCGATCATCGCCTGCAGGCTCAGCTCTTTCTGTTCCTGAGTCAGCTTGCGGCCGTCCGGCCACTTGCCGATTTCCACGGCCAACTTGAGGCTCTCGTAGATTTCCGGGGTGATGTTTTCAATCGCATCGAGAAAGGACGACATACAGCTCTCCAAGTAAATCATAGGGCGGGTGAAACCCGCCGAAACGCCGAGCTGGCGGGTTGCACCCGCCCTACAGGTCAAAAAGTCGAATCAAGCGCTACGTCGGGCCAGCATACCGCCAAGCAGCCCGGTCAGGCAGCCGGTGAGCAAGCCGCCGACATGCGCGGCATTGGCGATGGCGCCGAACTGCAACAACTCGAAGATGCCGGTCATGCAGATCAGCAGCCAGGCCAGCATCATCACCAGCACGCCGGGCGGCAGACGATAGGCAGCATTCGGTGCCAGACGCTGGTAAATCCAGCAATGCCCGAGCAGACCATAAAGTACGCCGGACAACCCGCCGAACAACGACGGCCCGGCCCACCAGTATTGGGCGAAGTTCGACGCCAGGCCGAACAGCAGGGTCAGCCCGAGCAGGCCGATGGCCCCCTGGCGAAATTCGATGCGCCGCCCCAGCTCCCAGTACCACAGGCTGTTCATCGCCAGGTGCAACCAACCGAAGTGGATCAGCATCGGTGTGATCAGGCGCCACCATTGACCGCTGCCCAGGGTGGCATCCAGATAGGTCAGATAGATGTGCTCACCGTCGATACGAAAGTCGACGAAACTCAGCCAGCGAATGGTGGAAAAGTTCTCGCCCCCCAGGGTCACCGCAAAAACGATGAAGGTGGTCAGCAACATCAACGCCGTGACCGGGCTGCTCCGTAGCTGAGTGGCGAAACTCTCGCGCACAGGGGCGACGCTTGGCGGCAGCTCTCCGGCATCATCGCCCTGCGGATGACGCGCATAGAGCTCGCGCACCTGCTCTGCAAGCTCCTGCCCCGGCACCCACAGCACCTGCTCGCCGCCCTCTTCCGATACCCGATGCGGCACACGCAAACGCTGCAGCAGAGCGATGAAACCGCTCAAATCGCGATCCAGCGGCAAGCGCAACACAACCACAGCCGTCATCGCGGCGCCTCCTGAGGGTCGACATCGACCCAGACGAATTTACCCGCGTCCAGACGTGTTTCCTGATCCAGACGATAAGCCACCAGGCGGCCACCGACCACCGCGCTGTAATCCAGGCAGGCCAGGTTGGGCCTGATCGGCGCCGGCTTGCCACGCCGCCAGTAGTGGCCAACGAACAGCAGCGGCTCATGCGCGCCGTACCTGAGCAGCTCGTCCTTCTGCAGTTCGGTCAACGGCGTCTGCGCCGCCAGCTCCGGCAAGGCATCGGGCTGGAAGACGATATCGCCATAAGTCTTCGGGTCCTCCTCCCAGAACTTGGTGCGGAAGTACGAGCGGGTGAAGCCGTCGCCGCTGGTCAGGGTCAGACCATGCGGCAGACGCATGTCGGTCCCGCGCAACAGGCGATCGAGCGCCATGTTGGCGAAACTGCCGGGCACCGCCGAGGCCTGCAGGAAATGTTCATCGATGCAGCCATCGGGGAATTGCGCCTTGAGCGGCGTGATCAACTCGTCATCCCAGCAGGCGTGCACCACGCGGAAGCGCCCGGCATCGATGAACAGCGGCATCTCGTAGAACCAGCGCAGGAACTCACGCCACTCCTGCGGATGATCCTCGAACTGCGCCAATGTCTCGCGCATCAGGCGCTGGTGGCGCGGGCTGTGTTCGCGCACGTACTGACGGCCACTACCCGGCGGCGCCGGCGTGCTCCAACCCAAGGCATTGAACTCGTGATTGCCCATGATGCACAGCGCCTGGCCGGCGCGGACCATGTCATGCACCAGATGCAGGGTTTCGCGGATACCCGGGCCGCGGTCGACCAGGTCACCGAGGAAGATCACCATGCGCGTCGGATGGCACCACACGCCACCCTGGCGGCTGTAACCCAGCCGTTCGAGCAAGCGTTCGAGGGTTTGCGCACAACCGTGGATATCACCGATCAGGTCATAGCCACGATGGGGGTCGAGGGACATTCAGTCCTGCCCTCCCAGGCGGCTGCCCCATCCAAGCTTGGTGCGGCAGACCTCATAGTAGTTGTGATCCAGCGGGTGGATCAGACGCAGCTTCTGCGCCTTCTTGGCCACGTGCAGGGTGTCGCCCGGGGCACAGGTGAAGTGGTTCTGGCCGTCGCAGGACACCTGCGGATAGATGGTCATGTCCGCCGACACCACCACCTTCAGCTCGCTATTGCCGTCGACCACGATGGGCCGGCTGGACAGCGTATGCGGGTACATCGGCACCACCACGATGGCATCGAGCTTGGGATGCATGATCGGCCCGCCAGCAGACAGCGCATAGGCCGTGGAACCCGTGGGCGTGGCGACGATCAGGCCGTCGGCCTTCTGGCTGCAGACGAACTGACCGTCGATATACAGCTCGAACTCGATCATCCGCGTCGACTTGCCTGGGTGCAGCACCACGTCGTTGAGCGCGTCGCCCTGGCCGATGGCCTCGCCCTGACGACGCACTTCGGCTTCGAGCAAGAAGCGATTCTCGGTCAGATACTGGCCTTCGAGCACCTGCGCCACCTTGAGCTCAAGCTCGTCAGGGCGAATATCGGTGAGAAAACCCAGGCTGCCACGGTTGATCCCCAGCACCGGCACCTTGTGCCGCGCCAGGGCGCGGGCGGCGCCAAGCATGCTGCCGTCGCCACCGACGACGATCACCAGGTCGCAGACCTCGCCAAGCATCTTGCGCGAGGAGGTTTGCAGACCGTGTCCCGGCAGCACGTCGGCGATGGTGTCCTCGAGGATCACATGCAGGTGACGGTCGATCAGAAAGCGCTTGAGTCGCCGCACGGTTTCCAGCACCCGCGTGCTGCCCAGGCGCCCGATGATGCCGACATTGCGAAATTGCTCCATGGGACTCCCGCCAGACAGATAAGAAACGAAGATAGATTATCGGCCAAAGGTCTGGGCCGCAGCAAACCAGCACTGTTACTGCGCTATGCTCGGGTGATGACTGCTCCCGACTCGCTGCACGATCTGCTGCTGGGCTTGCGTACCCCGGCTGTGCGTGACCTGGCCTGGGCGCTGTTCTCGCCACCCATGCTGGGTGAGACCACGAAAGTCCAGCGTCATCCGCTACAGGCCAGTTGCTGGACGCGGCAACCGCAGCGGCTGGCTGACTGGCTCGTGCAGCAGGACAACGATTCCGGTGCCCTGCATGCCTGGCTGGCCGCGAAACCGGTGCGCCGCCTTGGCCTCTATTACGAACGCTTGTGGCAGTTCGCCCTGCATGCGGCACCGGATGTCGAGGTCGTCGCCGCCAACCTGCCGATCCGCCAGAACGGCCAGACCCTGGGCGAACTGGACCTGCTACTGCGCGACGCAGAAGGCGAACACCATCTTGAATTGGCGGTGAAGTTCTATCTCGGCACGGACGGCAGCGACGCCGCTGACTGGCTAGGCCCGGGCAGTCATGATCGGCTCGATCTGAAACTGAGCCACCTCGCGCAGCACCAGTTACCCCTGTCTTCGCGCAGCGAGGCACGGGGAGCGCTGAACGGCCTGCAACTGGGCGAAACCCGATCCGCCTTCTGGCTCGGCGGCTACCTGTTCTATCCCTGGCCCGACGACTCCCCCGCGCCTCGCGGTGCCACGTCCGAACACTGCCGGGGGCGCTGGCTGCACCAGCGCGACTGGAATGACTTCGCCGCGACGAAGCCAGGCGCGCACTGGCAGCCGCTACCGCGACTGGCCTGGCTGGCGCCGGCTCTGGTGAATGCCGACGGGGTCTGGTCTGATGAAATGCTCCAGCAATGGCTGAGCACGTTGCGCCCGGAGGCTCAGGCGCAACTGCTGGTACGACTGGAGGAGGATCACGCCGGGGATTGGCGGGAGGTGGAGCGGATCTTTCTGGTCAATGATCAGTGGCCGACGCACTCGTAGCCCGGATGCAATCCGGGACGTATGCGCCTGCAATCCCCGGATTTCATCCGGGCTACGCTTGCCCCAGAGCCTGCGCCGATCAACGGCTACGTTCGGTACGCCCACCGGAACGGGCCAGATACCCTGCGCCGCTTTCACAGAGCAGCGCATCGCGTTGCACCGCCGGCAGGGCGTCCAGGCCGCCGCGCAAGGCGTAAACGCTGTAACCCAGCTGCGAGAGCAGAAACACCGCACTGCTGCTGCGTTTGCCGCTGTCGCAGTAGCACAGGTAGGTGCGTGATCGCTCCAGCAGGCGCGCCTTCAGACGCAACAGCTGCAGCGGCATATGCAGCGCTTGCGGTGCATGCGCCTTTTCGTACTCTTCCAGCAGGCGTACGTCGAGCCACTGCGCGCCCTGCGTCAGCAACCTGGCGCCCTCGCCCAGCGACACCTCGGCCACCACGGGCGCCTTGAGCAGGGCAAAGAAATCCTGACGATCCAGACGCAACACACTGCCGGCCTCGACCATGGTCACCGTGGCATTTCGCGGCCGGTCGGCAAGCAGGGCCTCCTCGCCGAAACAAGCGCCAACCTCCAGCTCCGCCAGCACCTGGTGCTCGCTACCAGCGCCTCGAATCACCTCGGCGCGGCCGCTTTCCAGGAAATAGCAGCAATCGCCAGTGGCACCCTCTTCGATAATCTGGCTGCCAGCCGCCAGCTCGATCTTCTGCAAGCGAGCGAGCATGTTCTGCACGTTGGCCGGCGGCACCTTGGCAAACAAGGGGTTTTCCAACAGCCGCTCCAGCCACTCGACATCGGCGCCACCCTGCTGCAGCGCCAGCAACAGGTCCTGATGCGCCAGGCGCCAGGTCAGCAGGCGATCGAGCGTGGCACTGTCGATCATCAGCACGCTGACATCGCTCACGGCGCGGGCGTCATGTAACCGCGGCAGGCCGGGCGACAACGGGTGGCAGCTGATCTCGCTACCGGCCTGCACCCTCTGCGTCCTGCCCTCGGCATCCTGCAGTTGCAACTCGCCGGCCAGCAGATAGCAGGTCATGCGCGCCTGATCCCCCCGACGAAACAGCAGTTGCCCGGCCAACAGAGGCTGCGGCACCAGCTGGCTACGCAACTCGCGCCACTGCTGCTCGGAAAGCGCGTTGAGCGGCGTCAGGCTGCGCAGTTGTTCGGGGGTAAGGGGTTCGCTCATGAGGATTTCCAGGCTCCGCTGGTCAGACCTGAGTGTAGTCGGCGCTGGCGCCCATCAACACCCGACGCCCTTGCAAGCCGCCAGTATGAATGAATATCAGCCGACTGCCGCGCGCAAGTTGACCGCGCTTGCAGAAATCGCGCAGCGCCATCAGCGCCTTGCCGGTATACACAGGCTCCAGCGGCACAGCGCTGGCCTGCTCAGTCTCCAGGATGAACTGGCGCAGTGGCTCGTCGAGCCGCGCAAAACCGCCGCGCGCGGCGTCGATCAGTTGGTAGCGCCGCTCCGACGCCCCGGCCTCGTCCAGCAGCCCGGCGACCTGAGTGGCGACGCCGTGATCGCTCGGTACCGCCTGCGCGCCGAACACGCGGCGCCGAACATCACCCAGCAGCACACCGGCCAGGGTGGTGCCGGTCCCCGTAGCCAGCCACCAGGCATCGAAATCAGGCCAGCCGATATCGGCCAACTGCGCTTCGGCCATCGCCACCAGACAGCTACAGCCACTAGCGCCCTGAAGGCCCAGACCGCCCTCGCCGATCACCTGGAAACCCGAATAGCGGGCGAGCCAGGGCGCCCAGAAGTCCGGCTGATGCCGCGCACGGTAGCCACCGTAACCCAGCCAGTGCAGCGCCATGCCCATGCGCTGTAGATCATCGACGGTCGGGGTCTGCTGCACTTCTCCACGCAACAGGCCGACGCAGGCGAAACCGAAACGCCGGCCCGCCGCGGCCAGCGCATGCAAATGATTGGAGTGCGCTCCCCCCAGACTGATCACCCCCTGCGCGCCGGCCGCAGCGGCCTGCTCAAGATAGGGCGCGAGCTTGAACCACTTGTTGCCGGACAGCAGTGGGTCGACAAGATCCAGGCGCAGGCAAGCGAGCTCGACGCCGGCAGCCTCGAGCCAGTCCAGTTGCAGAGGTTGTAGCGGCGCCCGCGGGCGCCAGGTGGGAATCCGTATTGGCAAGGTCAGCTGACGGTGCGCAGACGACTACTCGCCTTGTGCCGCGCGCAGCAGTTCGAATCACCCAGGGTGAAACGGCTGGGCGTATCGACACGATCGATGGGAATGGCGCAGCGCTCCCCACTGGGCAAGGATGCATCGCAGCTGGGCTGCTGATAATGCGCCAACCAGTGCCGATACTGCTCTTCGGAAACGAAGCATTTGCCAGCGGCGTAGGCCATGGGATTGTCCTGATAGCGGGCGACATCCTGCAGGGGAATGGTCAGGTGCCCGGCGCCGGGATGGTACACCACGAACACCACGCCAAGCTTGGCCAGACGATCCAACACCTGATCACCGCCCTGACTGGCGAATGCATCGCGCTCACGCTTGAGGCGTTCGATTTCCGCTTGCAACTGGGCATCCAACTCGTTGCGATAGGCCAGTTCGACGTCGCGTATGGCGATCTGTTCCTTGTACTCCGCCACGGCCGCAGCGACCTTGGCGCGCATTTCACCATCGTACTGCGCACGCAGGATATCGCCCTCGGTACGACCATGACGCTCGAGGGCACGCAGTTGTTGAGTCATTTCCTCACGGCTGCTCTGGAAACTTTCGGCCTGGGCGGCCAGTTGCGCCTTGAGGTTGGCGTTGAGCTCCTCCTGCTGGCGCAGCGCCTGATGCAGTCCATGGATCTGCGCCTGCAGATTCTTGCTCTGCTCCTCGCTGGCCAGTTTGAACTTGGCCAGTTCGTCTTCATGCTGCTGGGTCAGGCTGGTGATGCGCAGGCGCTGCTGCTGAATCAGCTGCGCGGTCTTGGCACGATGTTCATGATCCATCTTCTGCGCCAGTTGCTCGGCCACTTCCTTGGCCGGATCCGGCGCATACCATTTGTCTTCGGAAGCTACCTGCAAACGCTCGGCAACCACCGACTGGGCACTGTCGTCCTCGATCAAGAGCCCGAGCTGGTTACGTTTGACCGCATCGCGCAGCAATACCAGATCGTTTTGCCCCGGCGCCAGGCTGGGGTCCCACAGGTGCATCTGGTGCCAGGACACCGGGCACTGACTGCGACAAGCCAGACGAATCGGCCCGGCGCCGAGGTCCGGGCCACGCCCGGCACGTTCGGCCAGATGTTGCAGAGGAATGTTCCAGCCCTTGTCGGGGCGACCGTCCTCGTCGAAATCCAGAAAGAAGAATACCGCCGCCCTGACCAGCAGCCGCGGGTTGATCACCACGAAGACCGCGCGCATCTGTTCGTCGGCGAACTCGGGCATGTTCACCACACCATCGAGCAAGGCTTCGAACTCAGGGAACATCATCTGTTTGCAGATACCGCGTTCACTGAAGAACATCACGGCTTCCACCATCTGCGGCTTGTTCTGCATGCTCATTGAGGACCCTCTGGACCAACCGGGAATACGCGCGCGCATAGTCGCGTGCCGGAGCAGCGCATACTCCGGCACTGATATCGTCCTTGATATCTGAGGCAAGTCTAGGGGAAAACCCGACCACAGCAATGTGACTGGGTTGGCACTCACTCTGCGAGCCAGGCCGAATAGACCACCGCTTAGCGCAAAAATGTGACAAGACCGGAAAGTACGAAAGCTGCCAGCGGTCCGGTCCGCCGGGATGAGTCTTAGCCTGCCAAGCACAACTCGATCGGCGGATTCTTGCTTTTCACCCCTGCCTCACAAGCGGAATTTTGCCTATTTCAGCCCGTAGCATTGGGCTCATCCGCTCTAGAGCTTGTCGCCGCTGAAGCGCCTCCCACGGTTTGCGGTGCCCCACAATTCAGCGCGTTGGGCGGGTGCAACCCGCCATCGCCATTCTGGCGGGTTGCACCCGCCCTACGATGTATCGGTCACCTGTGAATTGAAGAGGGGAGGCAAGCCGTGCTGGCTCAGTGAGAGGGGCTTCAGCCGCGACTGCTGTAGGGCGGTGATCCGACAACCTGGCACGTCACCTGCTCTGGCACGTACAAGCTCGCGCGCCTGTCGCGCGGCCGGACTGATAAAAAAGACAAGAGGTCAGCCATGTTCCGCCATCACTTCACTGCCAACCCCTCATCGTTCAATCCGCTTCGCGAGTACCTATCCCGGCGCCAGAAGACTGCCTGCACAGCACTGCCGCGTCCTTAGCTAAAAATAACAACAACGGAGAATTCCCATGCACTTAGCCAAGCGCCTTGGCCTGCTCGCCGCTGCCGCGATTTTGGCCAGTAGCCCCAACGCTCACGCCAACCCAACCTCGATCATCATCCTTACCGGCGGTATCGGCAGCAGCGCCTATCAGTCGGGCACCATTCCTGCCGACACCTACAAGGGCCAGGCCAACGACGTGACGACGGCGACCATTACCAACGTTCTGGTCAGTCAGACCAGCGTTTCCGACGCCGCGGCCTATCAGATGACCAAGTTGCTCTTCGAGAACCTCGACCGACTGGCCGATGCGCATCCAGCCGCCAGGGACATCAGACTGGAACGGGCGACCAGTGGTCTGCCGATTCCGCTGCATCCCGGCGCCGAGCGCTTCTATCGTGAGGTGGGCGTTCTCAAGTAGCAGGCCGTTGAAAAACTACCTGCGTTGGCAATACTGCGTTAAAAACGGCCTCAAAATGCTCATTTACAACACGTAAACTGCGCTTTTTCGGCCGTTTTTGCCTTGTCTTGCCTGCCTCGCCTACGTTTTTCAACGGCCTGGTAGAGCGCCCCTCAGCCCTTGGCTGCGGCGAGAAAGGGCGCCAGGCGGTGCGCCATTTCCGCGCCGAGCGCCTGCAGCCCGCTCATCGGGCGCACCATCACCTCGAACTCGACGATTCGTCCCGACTCGTCGAAGCGAATCATGTCGATGCCCTTCAACTCGCGCCCGCCAACCTTCGCGGAAAACTCCAACACCACGCTGAGGCCGTCGGCCGTGGCCAGTTCGCGGTGATAGGCGAAATCCTCGAACACCTTGAGCGCGGTATTAAGGATCAGGTTGACCGCCTGCGCGCCCGGATAAGGGGTGTGCGCCATGGGTGAACGGAACACCGCCTGAGGGTGCAGTAACTCGGGCAAGGCACTCAGGTCCTTGGCGGCGATAAGCTGGTGCCAGCGTTGCAGGCTGGCCACCGCAGCGGGCTGCAGTTGGGCTTCGAGGGACATCGGGCTTCTCCTTATTATTGTCGGCCACAAACAAAATGCCCCGCACAAGGCGGGGCGTCTTCTTGCTTAGAGCTCGGCGGCGAGGCGCGAGCCCTGGTTGATCGCCCGCTTGGCATCGAGCTCGGCGGCAACATCCGCGCCGCCGACCAGGTGCACGCGTTGGCCGGCGCTTTCCAGACCTTCCTGCAGCTCGCGCAGCGGGTCCTGGCCAGCGCAGACGATCACGGTATCGACTGGCAGCACCTGCTGCTCGCCACCAGCAATGCGGATATGCAGGCCGGCATCGTCGATCTGCACGTACTCGACGCTGTTGAGCATCTGCACGTTCTTGTTCTTCAGGCCGGTGCGGTGAATCCAGCCGGTGGTCTTGCCCAGGCCATCGCCGACCTTGGACTTCTTGCGCTGCAGCAGGAAGACCTGACGCGCCGCCGGGTGCGGATGCGCCTTGACGCCCGCCACGCCACCACGCGCTTCAAGCGCGGTGTCGATACCCCATTCCTTCCAGAACTCGTCACGGTCGAGGCTGGTGGCCTTGCCCTGGTGCGTGATGAATTCGGACACGTCGAAACCGATGCCGCCGGCACCGATCACCGCGACCTTCTGCCCGACCGGCTTGCGCTCGAGAATCGCGTCCAGGTAGCTGATCACCTTGGCATGCTCGATTCCCGGAATATCCGGCGTACGCGGGGTAATGCCGGTGGCCAGGATGATTTCGTCAAAGCCGCCCGCCACCAGGTCGTCCACCGACACACGGGTATTCAGGCGCACGTCAACGCCCGTGGTTTCTAGCTTGCGCTTGAAGTAGCGCAGGGTCTCGAAGAACTCTTCCTTGCCCGGTACGCGCTTGGCCACGTTGAACTGGCCACCGATCTCGCCAGCCGCATCAAACAGGGTCACAGCATGGCCGCGCTCGGCGGCGACGGTGGAAGTCGCCAGCCCGGCCGGCCCGGCCCCGACCACGGCGATCTTCTTCACCGCGGCGGTGGGGATGTAGTTCAGCTCGGTCTCATGGCAGGCGCGCGGGTTGACCAGGCAACTGGTCAGCTTGCCGCCGAAAGTGTGATCCAGACAGGCCTGGTTGCAGCCGATGCAGGTGTTGATTTCGTCACTGCGGCCTTCGGCGGCCTTGTTGACGAAGTCCGGGTCGGCAAGGAACGGGCGCGCCATCGACACCATGTCGGCATCGCCCTCGGCCAGCACCTGCTCGGCGACTTCCGGGGTGTTGATGCGGTTGGTGGTGATCAGCGGGATCGACACTTCGCCGCGCAGCTTGGCGGTGACCTTGGTGAAGGCCGCACGCGGCACCTTGGTGGCGATGGTCGGGATGCGCGCCTCGTGCCAGCCGATGCCGGTGTTGATCAGGGTGGCGCCGGCGGCCTCGATTGCCTTGGCCAGCAGCACGATCTCGTCCCAGGTGCTGCCGCCTTCGACCAGGTCGAGCATCGACAGGCGATAGATGATGATGAAGTTCGGCCCGACCGCCTCGCGCACGCGACGGACGATCTCCACCGGCAGGCGCATGCGGTTCTCGTAGCTGCCGCCCCAGCGGTCGGTGCGCTGGTTGGTGTGGGCGACCAGGAACTGATTGATGAAATAGCCTTCCGAACCCATGATCTCGACGCCGTCATAACCAGCCTGCTGGGCAAGCGCAGCGCAGTTGACGAAGTCCTGGATCTGCTTCTCGATACCTTCCTCGTCCAGCTCGCGCGGCTTGAACGGGTTGATCGGTGCCTGGATGGCGCTCGGCGCCACGGACTTGGGGCTATAGGCATAACGCCCGGCATGCAGGATCTGCATGCAGATCTTGCCGCCCGCCTCGTGGACGGCCTGGGTAACGACCTTGTGCTTCTCGGCCTCTTCCACCGTGCTCAGCTTGGCCGCGCCGGAATACACGCCGCCCTCCTCGTTCGGGCCGATGCCACCGGTGACCATCAGACCGACACCGCCACGAGCGCGCTCGGCGAAATAGGCGGCCATGCGCTCGAAGCCGCCCGGCTTCTCTTCCAGGCCAGTGTGCATGGAGCCCATCAGCGTGCGGTTGCTCAGCGTGGTGAAGCCGAGGTCGAGCGGGGCCAGCAGGTGCGGGTAACGAGCAGTCATGGAATTCTCCACATCGCGGTGCAGTTCACGGATTGCCGCGGTCTCATGGTCACGCGGTCGGTTATGGAGCCAGACGATAAAGAGGCTGCCAGCCATGCTCAATGATCAAAATTAACAAGATAATGATCAAAACTAGCAATAGATGTTGGCAGCGCGGCTCGACCGACCTAACCTGCACCGCAACCAAACCGAAAAAAACCAATGCGCCTACTGATCACCCTTCTGCTCGCGCTCGCACTGCTGACCGGTCTTGGCAGCTACGCCCACTGGATCGCGCAGCGTCCCAGCAGCCATTACCTGTCCGACCTGCGCAGCCAGGTCGCACTCGATATCGGCGAGCCCGGCACACGCGGCAACCTGCTGGGCATCCAGCCGGAACTGTTCGCCGCCGACTATCAGAGCCTCGCGCGCCTGCGCCTGAAGCTGGCCGCCTACCTGGATCATGCCCGCGAGCAGGGCATGCTCAACGAACGTACCGTCGTCGTGCTGCCCGAACATATCGGCACCTGGCTGCTCGCCGTCGGCGAGAAGGAAGAGCTCTACCGCGCCACCGAGCGCCGTCAGGCCATGCACTGGCTGGCGGCGAGCAATCCACTGGATTTTCTCGGCGCACTGCTCAGTGCTGGAAGCGACGCGCGCCTGGACGACGCCATGTTGCGTACCAAGGCCAAGACCATGGCGCGCGACTATCAGCAGCTGTTTGGCGATCTGGCCCGCGATTACCAGATCACCCTGGTTGCAGGCTCGATCGTTCTGCCCGAGCCCCGCGTGGAACGGGGCCGCCTCGAAGTCGGTCGCGGGCCGCTGTACAACGTCAGCCTGGTATTCGATCAGGCCGGTAACCCGCAGGGCCAGCCGCAACGCCACGCCTTCAGTGCCGGCGCACTCGCCACCAGAGCGCCGGAGGCCCTGCAGGTGCTGGAGACCCCGGCAGGCCGGCTTGGCGTACTGCTAGGCGGCACTATCGAACAGTTCCAGGCGAAGGCAATCGATGGCGAAGCAGTAGAGCTGCTGGCCATGCCCAGCGATCTGGATGGCCTGACGGACGACACCGACTTCACCGAACAGCTGCAGGCCCACGGCATTCGTGCGGGAGTGAAAGTCCATCTGCGCGGCCGATTGTGGGAGCGTAGCGGTCAGTCCCAGGCGCTCGCCTTCGATGCCGGACGCAGCGAACGAGGCGCCAGCGAGCGCGGCGCGCAACTGATCAATCTATGGCTATAAAAGCATCACGCGTTCGCCTCGGCGATCTCTCCGTCGGCTTCACTCAGGCGCTGGCCGACGCATTGCGCGAACAGGGTCAGCGCCCCGAACCCCTGCTCGAGCAATTTGGCCTGGATGCCGCACGCCTGAACGAGCCGCGCGCACGCCTGTCGATTCCGCGCTTCATGCGCCTTGGCCATAGCGCCATTGCCCTGTGCGACAACCCCGCCCTGGGCCTGGACATGGGCCGTCACAGCCGCCTCAGCCAGGTTGGCCTGGCCGGCATCTGCGCCGCGCAGGCGCCTGATCTGCGCGAAGCGGCACGCACCCTGACCCGCTTCGAGCCGTTGTACGCCGCCAACTATCGCGGCCGTTCGGGCCTCAGCGAGGATGCGCGCGGCGCCTGGCTGCATTTCTATTCCATCAGCCCCTACAACGCCTACAACCGTTTCGTGGTGGACTCGGTGCTGGCCGGCTGGCAGACCAACCTGAGCCAGGTGGTCGACCGATCCATCACCGCGGAAAAGGTCGAGATCGAATTTCCTGCACCGGACTACGGCGAACGCTACGAAGCGCTGTTCGGCTGCCCCGTCGAGTTCAGCGCTGGCGCTAATCGCCTGCGCCTGAGCAGCGAAACCCTGGCCCTGCGCAACCCACAGCATTGCCCAGGCACCTGGCGGCACCTGCTGGAGCTGTGCGAACGCGAACTGGAACAGCTGACCCGCACACGCAGCCTGCGCGAACGGGTCATCCAACTGCTCGGCCCGCTGTTGCACGGCCACGAGCCGGATCTGCAGGAAGTGGCGCGCAGCCTGCACCTGCCGAGCTGGACGCTGCGGCGCAAGCTGGCCGAGGAAGGCACGCAGTTTCGCACCATCCTCAACGACACTCGCCGCGACCTGGCCACGGCCTATATCCGCGATACCGAACTGGCCTTCGGCGAGATCGCCTACCTGCTCGGCTTCGCCTCGGCCGAAGCCTTCCAGCGCGCCTTCAAGCGCTGGCTCGGGCAAACACCCGGCGACTACCGCCGCGCGCAACGCAGAGCGGGCTGATCGCACGGCAACCTTGATCGTCAAGCTCTTGCAACTTAGAATCCTTTTCATCCGCGTTTGCGGTCGCTTCTTACTCCTTTCATTCCGTGCCGGCCCACCGCGCGCGCCAACGACCCCGCGAACATGTCCAAGAAATCCCGCTCCAGACTCTGGTTTCTCGTCCACAGCTGGCTGGCCCTACCGGTCTGGTTCTTCCTGCTGATCATCTGTGTCACCGGCACCCTGGCCACGGTCAGCCAGGAGATCGTCTGGCTGGCCAACCCGGACGTACGCGCCAGCAAGCCGTCCGATGATGCGCAGCGCCTGAGCTTCGGCCAGGTACTGGAAGCGATCAATCGCGCCGAGCCCGAGCTGATCGTGCAGTCCATCGGCCGCCCGGACGAAGATCACTTCGCCCTCACCGCGCGCGTCAGCTATCCCGACGGCAGCTCGCCGTTGCTGTACGTCAACCCCTATAGCGGGGCGATCCAGGGGGTCAGCCCGGAGTTCGACTTCCGCCAGTTCACCCGCGCCCTGCATGGCTGGTGGCTGGTGCCGTTCACCAATGGCTACAGCTGGGGCTGGTACCTGGTGTCGCTGATGGGTCTGCCGATGCTGCTGTCGCTGATCACCGGCCTGGTGGTCTACAAGAAGTTCTGGAAAGGCTTCTTCAGCCCACGCCTGCGCATAGGCCAGGGCGCGCGCATCTTCTGGGGCGACTTCCACCGCCTCTCCGGCATCTGGTCGATCTGGTTCATCGCGGTCATTTCCATCACCGGCATCTGGTTCCTGATCCAGGCGATTCTCGGCGATACCCACGTGTCGATCTCCACCGAAGGCGTACCGCCAGTGGTGGCGCGCGAGGAAGTGCCGCTAGCGCCGAGCGCTGCCGAAGTGCCGCGCATCAGCCTGGACGCCGCCGTGCTCAAGGCCACCGACGTCATCCCGGGCCTGGAGCCAAGTTTCGTCAGCCTGCCGGGCTATGCCTACGGCCATTATTCGGTCTGGGGCCGCGGCTGGTATCCGCTGATGTTCCAGTCCGCCTCGATCAACCCCTACAACGGCGACATCGACGCTACCCGCCTGCTCAGCGACCGCTCGGGCCTGGAGTTCGTCACCGAGTCCATGCGGCCGCTGCACACCGGCGACTTCGGTGGCCTGTGGGTCAAATTGCTGTGGTTCATCTTCGGCCTGCTGCTGAGCATGATGGTGCTCAGCGGCCTGCTGATCTGGACCAAGCGCACCGCCCAGGCCACGGTCGCTGCGGTCAAGCGGCCGGCACGCGCCGCCAAGCCGGCCCCGATCGTCGCCACCCGTGAAATCTCGGAGAGCCGCCCATGAGCAAGGCCGCAACCGCCCCGTCCGCTCTGGGCCGTTTCTGGTACAGGTGGCGCTTCCACCTCAATGTGCTGCTGGTGCTGATCCCCCTGGGCTTCATGCCCAAGTATTTCCAGGATGTCGCGCTGTTCCGCGGCGACAGCGGCCTCGGCGAGCGTGAGTTCGGCGAGGTCCAGGTCGGCCCCTGGAGCCTGCGCCTGGCCGAGTTTCGCAACCAGCCGCCGCAACTGGAAGGCCCGGCCGGCTATATGAAGAGTTTCAACGCCGCGCTGTGCCAGGCGTGCATCAGCCAGGTCAAGGTGGTCTACCTGCGCATCGGCAAGCCGCGCAACCTGCGCGCCGCCGGCGGGTTGTTCTTCGGCAGCCCCTACCGCATGGGCACGAGCATTCCCGTACCGCCACGCACCAAGCCCGACGCCGAGTTGTGGATCACCGCCGAGGGCTGGGACGGCACGGTGCATCAGGCATCCATTCCCCTAGCCGAGGCTTCGCCCGCCACCATCGCCTGGCTGAAACAACAAGGAGGCAAACCATGACCCAAAGCGCCCGCATCGGTCTGCTGATGCTCTGCACCGGCCTGTCCCCTCTGGCTCTCGCGCACAATCCGATCTGCGAATGCGAGGAGCACGGCAGCGGGGAAATCGTCTGCACCGGCGGCTTCTCCGACGGCAGCGGCGCCCCCGGCGTGACCCTCGACGTGATCAGCTACGAAGAAGAGGTGCTGGTGCCCGGTAAGCTCGGCGACGACTCCAGGCTCAGCTTCAAGCGCCCGGACGGCGAGTTCTACGTGCTGTTCGACGCCGGCCCCGGCCACGTCGTGGAAATCGACCACACGGAAATCGCCAGCCAATGACCACCCAAGTGGTACGCCCGGCCGGCGCCGGGCATGAAAGCCTGTGGGTGGCCGTCCTCAGCCTGGCGATCATCCTGCTGGCCGCGACAGTCATCAGCCTGCGTAGCGAGAGCCACGCGGAAGAAAGCGTCGCCGCCCACCAGATAGATGCCCGCCGTGATCTCAACGCCGCCGAGCAAGGCATCCATACCGAATTGGTGGTGGCCTTCGACGAGATTCTCATGCTGCAGGACGAACTGCAGGCGCTGCCCGAGCCGCAGCAACTGGCCGAAGAAGGCATTCCGCCCTTCACCAACGACGCCAGCACCGCCACCCGTGGCCACCACGCCTGGCAACTGCTGCAGGTCGGTGATGACCATGCCTACCAGGGCCTGAGCGGCGACAGTGCCGTCGCCGGCTCCTTCCTGCTGCTGCCGAGCGCAGCGGGTGCCGACATCTGGCTCAACCGCGCCCACGATGCCGCTGCCCCGCACAACCTGCATGCCGATGCCCTGATCGCCGCCGGCTGGCGCCAGGTCGCCAGCCAATACGACGCCGGCGTCACCCGCCAGCACCGCCACTGAATATCGGGAACCCTTTCATGCCCTCTCGCTTCGTCTCCCGCCGCCTGCTGGCCAGCCTGCTGCTGAGCCTGGGCGCCGCCCTCGCCCCCGTGCTCGCCAGCGCCGACAACCACCGCCTGCGCATTGGCATCACTCTGCACCCCTACTACAGCTACGTCAGCAATATCGTCGGCGACCGCGCCGAGGTGGTGCCGCTGATCCCGGCCGGCTTCAACCCGCACGCCTACGAGCCGCGCGCCGAGGACATCAAGCGCATCGGCGGTCTCGACGTGGTGGTACTCAACGGCGTCGGCCACGATGACTTCGCCGACCGCATGATCGCCGCCAGCGAGAAGCCGGACGTTCCTGTGATCGAAGCCAACGCCCGCGTGCCCCTGCTCGCCGCCACCGGCCAGGCTGCACGCGGTGCCGGCAAAGTGGTCAACCCGCACACCTTCCTCTCCATCAGCGCCTCCATCGCGCAGATCAACAACATCGCCCGCGAACTGGGCAAGCTCGACCCGGACAACGCCAAGTTCTACAGCCAGAACGCCCGCGCCTATGGCAAGCGCCTGCGCGGCCTGCGCGCCGAAGCGCTGGGCAAGCTGACCGACACCAAGGGCAGCGAGCTGCGCGTGGCCACCATCCACGCTGCCTACGACTACTTGCTGCGCGAGTTCGGCCTGGAGGTCACCGCAGTGGTCGAGCCGGCCCACGGTATCGAACCGAGCCCCAGCCAACTGAAGAAGACCATCGACCAGCTCAAGGAACTGGACGTGCAGGTGATCTTCTCGGAGATGGACTTCCCCTCCAGCTACGTCGACACCATCCATCGTGAATCCGGCGTGAAGATCTACCCGCTGACCCATATTTCCTATGGCGAGTACACCGCCAAGAAATACGAAGAGGAGATGGCCCGCAACCTCGACACCGTGGTACGCGCCATTCAGGACGAAGGCGTATGACCGTCCTCGAAACCGCACCGCCGCACCTGCTGGGCCCTGGCATCGAATTCGCCGGCGTCGACCTCAACCTCGGCCGCACGCGGATTCTCGACAAGGTCAGCTTCCAGGTGCGCGCCGGCAGCGTGCACGCCCTGGTCGGCCCCAACGGCGGCGGCAAGAGCTCGCTGATCAAGACCCTGCTCGGGCAGATGCCGCACCAGGGCGAGCTACGCCTGCACTGGCCGGCCGCCCCCGGCACCATCGGCTACGTGCCGCAGGCGCTGGAGTTCGACCGCGGCCTGCCGATGACGGTGGACGATTTCATGGCTGCCATGTGCCAGCGCCGTCCGGCCTTCCTCGGCCTGTCGCGACGCCACGCGCCGGCCATCGAACAGGCGCTGGCACGGGTCGGCATGCTCGATAAGCGCAAGCGGCGCATGGGCGCGTTGTCCGGCGGTGAGCGCCAGCGCGTGCTACTGGCCCAGGGCCTGGTACCCGAGGCGCAACTGCTGGTGCTCGACGAACCGATGTCGGCGCTGGACGAGCCCGGCGTGCAGGTGTTCGAGCAACTGCTGCGCGACTGGCGCCAGGCCGGCACCACGGTGCTGTGGATCGAGCACGACCTGCAAGCCGTCGGCCGCCTGGCCGACCGCGTCACCGGGCTCAACCGCCGCGTGCTGTTCGACGACTCACCGCAGCAGGTGCTGACCCCCGAGCGCCTGCTCGAACTGTTCTCCAGCCATCCGCGCCCGCAAGAGGCCTCGTCATGAGTTTCGAAGACATCCGCCTGGCGATACAGGCCTGGGCCAGCGCCGGCTATTTGCCCGAGGCTCTGGCCTACGGTTTCGTGGTCAACGCCCTGCTCGCCGGCCTGCTGATCGGCCCGGTGCTCGGCGGCCTCGGCACCCTGGTGGTGGTCAAGCGCTTCGCCTTCTTCTCCGAGGCGGTCGGCCACGCCGCGCTGACCGGTGTGGCCATCGGCATCCTGCTCGGCGAACCCTACACCGGCCCCTACGGCAGCTTGTTCGGCTACTGCCTGCTGTTCGGCATCCTGCTCAACTACCTGCGTAACCGCACCGGCCTGGCGCCGGACACCCTGATCGGCGTGTTCCTCTCGGTGTCGCTGGCGGTCGGCGCCAGCCTGCTGCTGGTGCTCGCCGGCAAGATCAACATCCATATCCTGGAGAATGTGCTGTTTGGCTCGGTGCTGACGGTCAATGCCCAGGACCTGGCGGTGCTAGCGCTGGTCTCGCTGCTGGTGCTGGGCCTGGCGCTGCCGCTGTACAACCGCATCATGCTGGCCAGCTTCAACCCGCAGCTGGCCAGCGTGCGCGGCGTCGCGGTGAAACCGCTGGACTACCTGTTCGTGATGCTGGTGTCGCTGGTCACCGTGGCCGCGGTCAAGGTCATCGGCGCCATCCTGGTCGGCGCCCTGCTGGTGATCCCGGCGGCCGCCGCACGCCTGCTCAGCCAATCACTGAAGGGCTTCTTCTGGCTGTCGGTACTGATCGCCACGTGCAGCACCCTGGCCGGCATCTTTCTGCCAATCGTTTGGGATCTGCCGATCCCCTCCGGTGCCGCGATCATCATGATCGCTGGCCTCACCTTCGCCCTCGCCGCCATCGCCCGCGGCACACTGCCTAGCCTGAAAGGGAACCTGGGATGACCCTGCAACGCCTGAGCCTCGCCCTCGCCGCCTGCGCCCTGCTCGCCGGCCCGCTGCACGCCGAAACACAGCCCGTGCGCATTCTCGCCAGCCTGCCGATCACCTATGGTCTCGGCGCCAGCCTGCTCGACGGCAGCGCCGTGCAGCTGCAACGCGCCGCTCCGGCCAATCTGCCGGCCAGCCGCCAGCCCTCGTACTTCGCCGGCCGCGGCGCGGGAGCACTGGACAAAGCCGCGCGCGACGCCGACGCGGTGATCGTCCTGCGTTCGCTGTGGCCGGACGACCCGCTCTACCCGCTGGCGCGGCGCAGCAATATCCGCATCGTCGAAGTCGACGGCGCGCGCCCGGTGGATGGCGCCCTGCCCGGCATCGCCCTGCGCAACGACGGCGGTGACGCCCTGGCCAGCCAGCCCTGGCTCAACATCAACAACCTGGGGCGCATGGCCGATGTGATCGCCGCCGACCTGAGCCGCCTAGCGCCGGAGGCCAAACCGCAGATCGAGGCCAACCTGGCGACGCTCAAGCAGCGCCTGCTCAAACTCAGCGCCGCCAGCGAAAGCCGCCTGGCCGAACTGGACAACCTCAGCGTGGCCAGCCTGTCGGATCACTTCGACTACCTGATCGACGGCCTCAACCTCGACCTTGTCGAGCTGAGCGTGGCGACGGACGCCGAATGGACCGCCGAAAACCTGGCGCTGCTCAGCGCCGAACTGCGGGACAACGACGTCGCTGCCGTACTGACCCAGCGTAAGCCGCCAGCCGATCTGGCCAAGGCGATCAGCGATGGCGGCAGCCGCCTGGTGCTGATCGAAGACAATCAGGACACCCCCATCGCCGGGCTGGAAGCGGCCATCGGCCAGGTGCTAGACGCCCTGTCGCCCTGAGCGAAGCTCAACGTCTCTGCCCAGGGCCTGGGTAGCCCGCATGAAATCCGGGAATGCCGACAATGCCGTGCCCCGGATTGCATCCGGGCTACGAGCGCGAGCGGCAGCCGCTTGAGCAGCGCCTCATCCGGATCGGACCATCGACGAGCGCAGCGCGCTCTGGACAGGCCCTTACAGCTCGGTAGCGTCCTCGGCACCATCCACTGCGCCTTGCTCAAGGGCGCTCAGTTCCAGCAGTTCTTCCTGATAATCATCCATTACTCGATTCTCCCGCATGACCCGTTCAACGACGAATAAAACGCATGCCCATCAGGCTAGAACGGCGGGGTGACAGCAATATGACGAAAAGTCGCGGGCAGGTGAAATGGCCATCGACACTCACTAGGAACAGGCGCCGCCTGCGCAGGAGAGGCTTTAGCCGCGATGACAAGCACGCAAAGCTCGCCGCCTGAGCATCTGCCACAGCGAAGCAGATGCACAAACGACGGCCAATAAAAAACCCGCTGATCTCGCGATCAGCGGGTTTCATATATGGCGCAGCGGACGGGACTCGAACCCGCGACCCCCGGCGTGACAGGCCGGTATTCTAACCGACTGAACTACCGCTGCGTGTCGGTTGGACTTTCGTCCAGAAAACTCTTTAAGCGTTACTGCATCTGATGGCGTCTTTGCGGACTCTGCCATCTCAAACCGATGAAACATCGATCTGGGAAATAATGGCGCAGCGGACGGGACTCGAACCCGCGACCCCCGGCGTGACAGGCCGGTATTCTAACCGACTGAACTACCGCTGCGCGTCGGTGGACTTTCGTCCTTCTCTCTAAGGCTATGGTGGGTGATGACGGGATCGAACCGCCGACCCTCTGCTTGTAAGGCAGATGCTCTCCCGGCTGAGCTAATCACCCATGTGCCTTAGCGAGGCGCGCACTTTATGCAGGCGGCAATGCTAAGTCAACACCCTGCTTGAATTTTTTCTGAAAAAGTCGGGATCACCGGCTAATGCCAGTCAGTTAAACGTCGCCACTGCGAATGCGTAGGAGCGGCGCCCCGCCGCGAACCGGGGCGATGCGCAATTGAAAGGCTTCGCCCTGGGGCGGGGCTCCTACGAAAGGCCGCTTTGGCAGCCTTATCTGATCGACATTAGGGTCACCACCCACCTCATTCCATCTCCCCGCACAACTCGGCCGCGCGCAGCAGAGCAGCAGTGAGGCTGTGGCGCTCCCAATCGGCCAGCGCAGCGAAACGCTGGTTGAATTCCGGCGGCATCAACGACGGCGCCTGCTGAATCAGCTCACGCCCGGCAGCGCTGATCAGCAGCCATTGACGACGACGGTCCTGATCATCGCGCTGGCGCTGCAGTAGGCCACGCTCTTCCAGGCGATCGAGCATGCCGGACAGCGTCGCAGCGGTCAGGCTGACGCGGCTGCTGAGCACGCTGGCGGTCAGGCGCGCTTCACTGGCCAGCACCTGCAGGATCATCAACTGCATTGGCGTCAGCCCACCGAAGCGGGCCAGGCGCTTGGCGTGCACCTCCCCCGCCTGCTGCAAACGCCGCAGGGCCTGAAACAGGGGCATCTCGAAGGCCATGACAGATGACAAATCTATTTCAACAGGAACTTTTTTATCACTCATAAGCACCAATAAATGACAACCAAAACTTTGACATGAAAGCATTATTTTGTTTTGGTGTAAAAGGCTCGACCACGAGCCACTCCCCAACGGCAACACCGGTAAGGAACTATGTGCGGAATAGCTGGAGAACTTCGTTTTGATCGACGCCCCGCGGACCTGGCGGCAGTCGAACGCATCACCCACCACCTGGCCCCTCGCGGCCCCGACGCCCACGGCTTCCACAGCCAGGGCCCCATCGCCCTGGGCCATCGCCGGCTGAAGATCATGGATCTGGCCGAAGCCTCGGGCCAGCCGATGATCGACAGCGATCTCGGCCTGTCCATGGTGTTCAACGGCGCCATCTACAACTACCCCGAGCTACGCGCCGAGCTGGAGGCGCTGGGTTATCGCTTCTTCTCCGGCGGCGACACCGAGGTGCTGCTCAAGGGCTACCACGCCTGGGGCGAAAAGCTGCTGCCCAAACTCAACGGCATGTTCGCCTTCGCCGTCTGGGAGCGCGACACGCAAAGCATGTTCATCGCCCGCGACCGTCTCGGCGTCAAACCCCTGTATCTGTCGCGTACCGGCGAGCGCCTGCGCTTCGCCTCGTCGCTGCCGGCCCTGCTGCAAGGCGGCGATATCGCCAAGACGCTGGATGCCGTCGCCCTCAACCATTACCTGAATTTTCATGCCGTGGTACCGGCACCGCGCACCATTCTGGCGGGCGTGGAGAAACTGCCACCGGCCACCTGGATGCGCATCGACGCCGACGGCAAGGTCGAGCAGAAAACCTGGTGGACACTGCAATTCGGCCCGCAAGGCGATGAAGCCGGCTACGGCCTGGAAGAGTGGCGCGATCACGTGCTGCATACCATGCGCGAAGCCGTGGCGATCCGTCAGCGCGCGGCCGTGGACGTAGGCGTGCTGCTCTCCGGTGGCGTCGATTCGAGCATGCTGGTCGGCCTGCTGCGCGAAGCCGGCGTGGACAACCTGCTGACCTTCTCCATCGGTTTCCAGGATGCCGGCGGCGAGCGCGGCGACGAGTTCCAGTATTCGGACCTGATCGCCCAGCGCTTTGGCACTCAGCACCACCAGTTACGCATCGGCGAGCACGAGATTCTCGACCAGCTACCGCAAGCCTTCCGCGCCATGAGCGAGCCGATGGTCAGCCACGACTGCATCGCCTTCTATCTGCTCTCACGTGAAGTGGCCAAGCACTGCAAGGTGGTGCAGAGCGGCCAGGGCGCCGACGAACTGTTCGCCGGCTACCACTGGTACCCGCAGGTCGAAGGCGCCAAGGATGCCTTCGCCGCCTATCGCGCCGCCTTCTTCGATCGCGAACACGACGAATATGCGGCCTGCGTACAGCCTGCCTGGCTGACCGGTGACATGGCCGGCGACTTCGTGCGCGAACACTTCGCCATGCCCGGTGCCAGTGCTGCGGTAGACAAGGCGCTGCGCCTGGACAGCACGGTGATGCTGGTCGACGACCCGGTCAAGCGCGTGGACAACATGACCATGGCCTGGGGCCTGGAGGCGCGCACGCCGTTCCTCGACTATCGCGTGGCCGAACTGTCGGCGCGCATTCCCGCGCAGTTCAAGCTACCTGACGGCGGTAAATATGTGCTCAAGGAAGCGGCGCGCAAGGTCATCCCCAGCGAAGTGATCGACCGGCCCAAGGGCTACTTCCCGGTGCCGGGTCTCAAGCATCTGGAAGGCGCCACCTTGGGTTGGGTACGCGACCTGCTGCTCGACCCCAGCCAGGATCGCGGCCTGTTCAACCCGACCATGCTCGATCAGTTGCTGACCAACCCGCAAAGCCAGCTGACCCCGCTACGCGGGTCCAAGCTGTGGCAACTGGCGGCGCTCAACCTGTGGCTGAGCGAACAGGGCCTGTAACTCACGTGGAGCGGCCCTCGGGCCGCTCCTGCAGGATCAATGGTCGTAGCCCGGATACACTCCGGGATTTGTCGCGACTCAATGACGATCCGGCTCAGACCGGACGTAGTGAACACGGACAGGGACTATTCCATGCGCTCCACTGCCTTCAATCAACGCCTGCTGCGCGGCCAGACACCCTCCTACGAGCGTCTGCAGGCACGCCTGGCCGAGGATCACAGCAGCCAGCCCAGTCAACCGCAAGCCATCCATTGCGGCTGGGGCCGCCTGCTGATCGGCCATACCTACCCCGACGCCGCGGCACTGGCCGAATCCCTGCTGGGCGAACAGCCCGGCGAGCGCGATATCGCGCTTTACGTGGCCGCCCCGCATCAGGTGCTGGCGCATGCACCGCAGCAACTGTTTCTCGACCCCTCCGACACCCTGCGCCTGTGGTTTACCGACTACCGCCCGGCGCGTCGCAGCTTCCGTGGTTTCCGTATTCGCCGAGCGCAGAACGACGCCGACTGGCAGGCGATCAACTGCCTGTACCAGACCCGCGGCATGCTGCCGATCGCCCCGGCCAAACTCACCCCCTACAACGAGGGCGGCCCGACCTACTGGCTGGCCGAGGACGAAGACAGCGGCGCGGTGATCGGCAGCGTCATGGGCCTCAACCACCAACGCGCCTTCCGTGACCCGGAAAACGGCAGCAGCCTCTGGTGTCTGGCGGTCGACCCGCAGTGCAGCCGCCCGGGCGTCGGCGAGGTGCTGGTCCGTCATCTGATCGAGCACGGCATGAGCCGTGGCCTGAGCTACCTCGACCTGTCGGTGCTGCACGACAACCAGCAGGCCAAGAAGCTCTACGCCAAGCTGGGATTTCGCGAGCTGCAGACCTTCAGCCTCAAGCGCAAGAACGGCATCAACCAGCCGCTGTTCCTCGGCCCTGGCCCGCAGGCCGAGCTCAACCCTTACGCGCGTATCATCGTCGACGAGGCGCTGCGCCGCGGCATCGAAGTGCAGGTGGACGACGCCGAGGCCGGGCTGTTCACCCTCAGCCACGGCGGCCGGCGCATCCGTTGCCGCGAATCGCTGTGCGACCTGACCAGCGCGGTGAGCATGACCCTGTGCCAGGACAAACGCCTGACCCATCGCGCCCTGTCGCGCGCCGACCTCAGCGTGCCGGCGCAGCGCCTGGCCGGCAGTGCCGAAGACAACGCCACCTTCCTCGCCGAACACGGCTCGCTGGTGGTCAAGCCGGTCGATGGCGAACAGGGCCAGGGAGTGGCAGTTGATCTGCGCACACCGGGCGAAGTGCAGGAAGCCATCGAGCGTGCCCGCGTGTTCGACCAGCGCGTGCTGCTGGAGAGTTATCACGAAGGTCACGACCTGCGCGTGCTGGTGATCGGCTACGAGGTGGTGGCCGCGGCCATCCGCCGCCCGGCCGAAATCATTGGCGATGGCCGCCACAGCATCGGCAAGCTGATCGATGCGCAGAGCCGTCGGCGCCAGGCCGCCACCGGCGGCGAAAGTCGCATCCCCAAGGACGCCGAAACCCTGCGCACCCTGCACGGTGCCGGCCTCGACTACGACAGCGTGCTGCCCGCCGGTGAGCGCCTGGCCGTGCGCAAGACCGCCAACCTGCACACCGGCGGTACCCTGGAGGATGTAACCGCGATCCTCCATCCGGCCCTGCGTGACGCCGCCATCAAGGCTGCGCGCGCGCTGGAAATACCCGTGGTCGGCCTCGACCTGCTGGTGCCCGCCGCCGACCAGCCGCAGTACGTGTTCATCGAAGCCAACGAGCGCGCCGGCCTGGCCAACCACGAACCGCAGCCAACCGCCGAGCGCTTCGTCGATCTGCTGTTCCCGCTCAGCCAGAGGCCGAGCTGATCCCTCTCCCCCGGCCCTCTCCCACATGCGGGAGAGGGGAAAACCCAACGCCGAGGAGCTTGCATGCAACAACTACCCGAACCCGATCTCGACTACATGCAGAAGGTGCTGCTGGAGATGCTTGCCATCCCTAGCCCCACCGGTTTCACCGACACTATCGTGCGCTACGTCGCCGAGCGTCTCGAAGAGCTGGAAATCCCCTTCGAGCTGACCCGCCGCGGCACCATCCGCGCCACCCTGCGCGGGCGTCAGAGCGAGTACGAACGTTTCGACCGTGCCGTTTCCGTGCACCTGGACACCATTGGCGCCATCGTCCGCGAGATCAAGGACAACGGACGTCTCGGCCTGGCGCCGGTAGGCTGCTGGTCGAGTCGTTTCGCCGAAGGCAGCCGTGTCAGCCTGTTCACCGACAACGGCGTGATTCGCGGCAGCGTGCTGCCGCTGATGGCCTCGGGGCACGCCTTCAACACCGCCGTCGACACCATGCCGGTAAGCTGGGATCACGTCGAACTGCGCCTGGACGCCTACTGCGCCACCCGTGCCGATTGCGATTCGTTGGGCGTTTGCGTCGGTGATTTCGTCGCCTTCGATCCGCTGCCGGAGTTTTCCGAAAGCGGCCATATCAGCGCCCGTCACCTCGACGACAAGGCTGGCGTCGCCGCGCTGCTGGCGTCACTCAAGGCGATTCGTGATCACGGCCTGCAACCGATGATCGACTGCCACCCGCTGTTCACCATCACCGAAGAGGTCGGCTCCGGCGCTGCTGCCGCCCTGCCCTGGGATGTCAGTGAGTTCGTCGGCATCGACATCGCTCCGGTGGCGCCAGGCCAGCAGTCCAGCGAGCACGCCGTCAGCGTGGCCATGCAGGACTCCGGTGGCCCCTATGACTATCACCTGTCACGCCAGTTGCTGCGCCTGGCGGCCGAACAGGAAGTACCGGTACGCCGCGACCTGTTTCGCTACTACCACAGCGACGCGCAATCGGCGGTCACCGCCGGCCATGACATTCGCACGGCACTGCTGGCCTTCGGCTGCGACGCGACGCATGGCTATGAACGCACCCATATCGACAGCCTAAAGGCCCTCAGCCGCCTGCTCACCGCCTACATGATGAGCCCGCCGGTATTCGCCAGTGACGCCCAGCCGGCACAGGGTTCGCTGGAGCGCTTCAGCCATCAGCTGGAGCACGATGCGCAGATGGAAAGCGATACCCGCGTCCCACCGGTGGACAGCCTGGTCGGGCAACATGATCGGGACGCTTGAAGGCTTCGGCGCATAAAGGCAAAGTGACGCAAAAGGACGACAGGGGAGCATCAGCTCCCCTTTTTCTGGCCTGCAGTCAGTGGCCAACCTTCGGGCCGTCGCCAAGCGACGTTGAACATGACTCCCGGCCATTTCCCATGGCCCTCTGAGGTTCACGGATGCCTCGCCTTTGTCTGGCCTTATTGCTGTTCTGGCTCGCCTGCCCAAGTTGGGCCCTTACACCTGCGCCGCTGGATAGCGACGACCTGCGCCTATCCCTGGGCCCGTACACCGGTTATTACGAAGACGTGGACGGCACCCTCAGCGTCGAGCAGGTGCGAGCCCTGGATGACGATGCTTTCCGCAAACCCGGCGGCGAGCACGCCAACCTTGGCAAGAATGCATCCGTATGGTGGTTCAAGGCTCGCCTGGCCAATACGCTGGAGCATGAGCTGGGTGGCTATCTCGAAGTCAACTATCCGCTGCTCGATCGCCTCCAGGTTCACCTGATCGGCCCCGACGGCAAGCACCTGCAACAGGAAAGCGGCGACAGCTTCGCTTTCTCCCAGCGACCGGTACAGGTACGCAACTTCTGGTTTCCCATGCAGCTGGAGCCTGGCGTCAACACCCTGCTGATCCGCGTGGAAACCAGCAGCACGGTGTTCGTGCCGCTGTTCTTCGCCACCTACGGTGCCAGCGCGGCGGCGCAGGAGAACCTGATGGGCTTCAACGGCGCGTTCTACGGCGTGCTGTTCGCCATGTTCTGCTACAACCTGTTCCTCTACCTGTCGCTGCGCGAATCGGCCTATCTCTGGTACCTGGCCTACAACCTCAACGTCGGTCTGCTCGCGGCCTGCTTCGACGGCATGCTGTTCAAGTTGCTACCCGAGCACGTGGCCTTTCAGTCGGTCAGCATCTACATCCTGATGTACGTGCACTGCCTCACGGCGATCCAGTTCAGCCGCCATTTCCTGCATGCACGCCAGTATTTCCCGCGTCTGAACACCGGCCTGCGCCTGCTGATGCTGATCTGCGTCGGCTGTCTGCTGTCGGTGCCGCTGATCGGCTTCGCCGCCTGGAACATCCTGGCCAGCGTTACCGTGTCCCTGGTTTCGCTGATCCTGCTGCTGACCGGCATCTACGTGTGGCGTCGCGGCGTGCGTTATGGCTCCTACTACACCCTGGCCTGGGCCATCCTGCTGTTCGCCTTCATCCAGGCCACCACCGGCTCGCTGGGCCTGGAAGTGTTCGGCGTATTCGGCGCCACGGTGGTGAAGATCGGCGTGACCATCGAGCTGATCACCCTGTCCATCGGTCTTGCCGACCGCATCAACCTGCTCAAGGAAGAAGGCTTCCAGTCGCGTCGTGCGGCCGAGCAAGCCGCCTTCGAGAACCAGGCCAAGAGTCGCTTCCTGGCCAAGATGAGCCACGAAATTCGCACCCCGCTCAACGGCGTGCTGGGCATGCTGCAGCTGCTGCGCGAAACGCCTCTGGATCGCAGCCAGCGCTTCTACGTCGACACCATTTCCAGCTCCGGTAGCTCGTTGATGGCGGTGATCAACGACATCCTCGACTACGCCCGTATCGAATCCGGCAAGCTCAGCCTGGAGCAGATCGAGTTCGATCTTGAAGAGATGATTTCCGAAACGCTCAGCCTGTTCACCGGTCAGGCCCTGGAAAAACGCCTGCGCCTCTACGTCAGCCTGGAAAACGGCGTACCCCGGCGCATTCAGGGTGATCCGACGCGGCTCAAGCAGGTGCTGATGAACCTGCTCAGCAACGCCCTGAAGTTCACCGCCGAAGGCCATGTCGCGGTCAGCGTCAGCCGCCGCAGTGACAGCCATGGCAGGCCGCATCTGGTGATCGCCGTCAGCGACAGTGGCATCGGCATCAGCGAGCAGGCACTGGCGCAATTGTTCGAATCCTTCGCCCAGGGTGATTCCAGCACCACCCGCCGTTATGGCGGCAGCGGTCTGGGGCTGGCCATCAGCAAGGAACTGGTGGAAATGATGGGCGGTAGAATCGAAGTGCAGAGCACCCTGGGCCAGGGCACCCGCTTCGCCTTCGACATGCCGCTGCTGGCCGAACAGGAAACCCCCGACGAGCTCAGCCGCATGCTCGCCGGACGCACCGCCCTGCTCGCCTCGCTCGACGGCCTTGGTCTGGATGCCATGAGCCGCCTGCTCGGACGCTGGGGCATGCGTACCGAGCGCTGCCAGACGCCGGAGCGCCTGCAGGACTACCTGGAGGATTTCGCCGCGCCGCCGCTGCTGGTGCTGATGGCGCCCTGGCCAGGTGGCGTCAACCACTGGCTTGACTCACTCAGGCCCAAGCTGCAGGCGCAGCAGCGCGTGCTGCTGGTCTGCCCGCCCGAGGCCTGCCAGCAACTGCCAGCGAGCCACGAACTACGCCTGCAACACCTGGCCCAGCCAGTGGCGATCAACGCACTGCGCCAGGCCTTGAACGGGCTGTATGAAGAACCCAGAGCACAGGTACATCAGTTGGTCAGAGAAATACGCAGCGACAACAGCGAAGCCCCCTGCATTCTGGTGGCGGAGGACAACCCGGTGAACCAACTGGTGGTTCAGGGCTTTTTGAAAAAACGTGGCTACAGCGTGCGCTTGGTCACCGACGGCCAGGCAGCGGTGGATGAATACAGTCGTGACCCGGCTGCCGTGCACTTGATCCTGATGGACTGCGAGATGCCGGTGATGGACGGCTTCGAAGCCACCCGGCAGATCCGCCGCCTGGAGCGCAGCCAGCAACTCGCCGCCGTGCCCATCATCGCGCTGACCGCGCATATCCTCGAAGAGCACCGCCAACACGGCCTGGACGCCGGCATGGACGATTTCCTCGGCAAACCGCTGGACAGTGGCCTGCTCTACAGCACCCTGGAACGTCACCTCAAGCGGCCCGGCATGGTGCACTGAGGGAGCTCGCAGCAGGGCGCCCTCTGGCTCTATCATGGGCACCAATAACTGGAGTCACTCGTTGTGCTGATCCCCGCTGAGCTGCTGCAAGCCGACACCCTCACCGCCCTGATCGAAGACTTCGTCACCCGCGACGGTACCGATAACGGCGATGAAACCCCGCTGGAAACCCGCGTGCAGCGCGTACGCCGCGCCCTGGACAAGGGCGAGGCGGTTATCGTCTTCGACCCTGACAGCCAGCAATGCCAACTGGCGATGAAGCGTGACGTACCCAAGGAATGGCTGGAGGCCTTGCAGCAATCGCTCAGTGATTGACCGTGTGCGCCAGCATCACCGATAGCTGACACAGCGGCCGCCCGCTCTCGGCCTGCCACTGGTTGAAGGCAGCCTGCACTGCGGCCAGGTCTTTCAGACTGGTCGGCGCCTTGTCGATCACGCCCTGCGCCTTGAGCGCGGCGACCATGTCATCGGTAGGGACGAAGGTGTCCTTGCCCACCATGCGCAGAAAGCGCGGTGCAGACAATCCACCCAGCTGGCTGCCGTGCTTGGCCAGGTATTTCCACAAGCCGACGATATCGCTTACCGGCCAATCGGCGATCAGGGTGCCGAAGCTGCCTTTTTCACGACGCACATCGAGGATGAACTGGGCATTGCGCGGCACGCTTTTGAGCTTGCCCAGGTGGCGAATCAGCCGCGCATCCTGCATCAGGTTCTCCAGGCGCTCGGCGCCCATCAGCACCACCTTCTCCGGGTCGAAGCCGAAGAACACTTCCTCGAACGCCGGCCACTTGGCGTCCACCAGGCTGTGCTTGAGGCCGGCGCGAAAGATGCGCAGGCTGATCAGCGACAGATAACGATCATCGCTCAGCGCCCGCAGCTCAGCATCGCTGCGCGGCTGCGGCAGCATGGCCTCCAGCGCCTTGGCCGAGCCGAAACGGTTGAGGCAGAACTCGTGCAGCCACTTGTAATCACGCATGAATCGAACCCTTCATGAAACGGATGACGAAGCCTGCACGCAGCACGCCGAACACTCAAGTCCCACAGCGGTGACGTGCACGTAGGGCGGGTGCAACCCGCCAATCCAGGACTGGCGGGTTACACCCGCCCTACCCGCGCAAACGCGCGGCGGCCTGACGCAGCGCAGCCTCGGTACCGCTCCAGCCCAGGCAGCCATCGGTGATCGACACGCCATAACGCAGCTCGCCGGAAAGCGCCTGGCAACCGTCGAACAGGTGGCTCTCCAGCATCACCCCGCGCAGGCTGGCATCCCCGGCCAGGCGCTGCTCGATCACGCTCTCCAGCACCGCCGGTTGACGCAAAGGGTCCTTGCCGCTGTTGGCATGGCTGCAGTCGACCATGATGCGCGGTGCGATACCCTGACGCTGCAACGCCTCACGTGCGGCGGCGACGCTGACGGCATCGTGGTTCGGCGCGCCGTGGCCACCGCGCAGCACCAGATGGGTGTCCGGGTTGCCCGCGGTGTGCAGCAACGCCGGGTGGCCGAGATCATCGATGCCGAAATGCTGATGCGGGTGCGCCGCCGAGCGCATGGCGTCACAGGCGATGCCGACGCTGCCGTCGGTGCCGTTCTTGAAGCCCACCGGCAGATCCAGGCCGCTGACCATCTCGCGATGCACCTGCGACTCGCTGGTGCGTGCACCGATGGCCGCCCAGCCAAGCAGGTCGTCGAAGTAACCGGCGGCCATCGGCTGCAACAGCTCGGTGGCCAGCGGCAGGCCGCGAGCGAGGATATCCAGCATCAGTTGCCGCGACTGTCGCAAGCCTTCGGCCATGTCGCCACTGCCATCGAGATGCGGATCGTACAGCAGCCCCTTCCAGCCCACGGTGGTGCGCGGTTTCTCCACGTAGGCGCGCATCACCAGCAGCAGTTGGTCGTCGACCTGCGGGGCCAGCTCGGCCAGGCGCTCGGCGTATTCGAGGGCGCTGGTACGGTCATGCAGGGAACAGGGGCCGACCACCACCAGCAGGCGCGAGTCGCGGCCATCGAGCACGGCGCGAATGGCGTCACGGTCAGCGGCAATACGTTCGGCAAGTGCGGCGGGCAACGGCAGGCGCTGGCGCAAGACGGCGGGGCTGGGCAGCGGCTGGGCGCTGCGGCGGGCGATGGTGGTAACGGTGGAAGCGAGTTGAGCAGAGACGGAAGCATTCATGATCTGGCGGTTCCTTGGCCGGCGCGGTCGATGCCGCGGCGGCGCTAACTGAGTGTTCGTTGCAAAGGTGTCAGGGCGGTGGTGACGCTGCTAAATCGCCAGTCGTAGCGGTAGTTGCGGTAATAACGGTTCATCTGTGAGTCCTCGATCTGTGGCCGTTTTTCGGCCGGAAAAAACAAAACCCCCGGTCGGGTTGCCGACCGGGGGTTTTCTGGAAAACGTCTCTGGTGGCGACCCTGGTGTCTCAGGCCGCCTGTGGGGTATCAGGCGCGCCTGTGGCTAAACCAATACCCAAAGAAATAATACGCTGCCGACACAAGCACCTGCGCACAAGCCAACGCGGCGCGCGAGGCACCGGCTTGCAACATGGACAGGAGGTTGAGGCTGACGGACATGGAATTCTCCAAAGCGATGGCCGAACCATACTCCAGGCCTTTGCGGCCTGGCAAGCGTCGCGGCTAAAGCCCCTCCCACATGCGACGCAAACCGTGGGAGGGGCTTTAGCCGCGATGGCTTACAGGCTCATCACGTCGAGGAAGCGCGGCGTGGCGCTGTCGTCGATCTTCAGGCTCTTGAAGTCGAACAGGTTGCGGTCGGCCAGCTGCGAGGGGTGCACGTTCTGCAACGCGCGGAACATGATCTCGACGCGGCCAGGGCTCTTGCGCTCCCACTCCTGCAGCATCTCCTTGACCACCTGACGCTGCAGGTTCTCCTGCGAACCACAGAGGTTGCACGGGATGATCGGAAACTCCTTGAGCTGGCTGTAGGCCTCGATATCGGCCTCGGCGCAGTACGCCAGCGGACGAATCACCACGTTGCGGCCGTCATCGGACAGCAGCTTGGGCGGCATGGCCTTGAGCGTGCCGCCGTAGAACATGTTGAGGAAGAAGGTTTCCAGGATGTCGTCGCGATGATGCCCCAGCGCCATCTTGGTCGCGCCGATCTCGTCGGCGTAGGTGTACAGGGTGCCACGACGCAGACGCGAGCACAGCGAACAGGTGGTCTTGCCCTCGGGGATCTTCTCCTTGACCACCGAATAAGTGTCCTTCTCGATGATGTGGTACGCCACGCCGATGGATTCCAGGTAGGCCGGCAGCACGTGCTCGGGGAAGCCGGGCTGCTTCTGGTCCATGTTCACCGCGACGATCTCGAACTTGATCGGCGCCACCTTCTGCAGGTACAGCAGCACGTCGAGCATGGTGTAGCTGTCCTTGCCGCCGGACAGGCAGACCATCACCTTGTCGCCATCCTCGATCATGTTGAAGTCGGTGATGGCTTCGCCGGCCAGGCGGCGAATGCGCTTCTGCAGTTTGTTCTGGTTGACCGAAAGGGTGCCCATGGTGCGTCGAAATCCGAGGGAGTGGGAACGAAAGCGCGACATTTTACGCACAATGGCGCCGCGCCCCTACCCCACCGACAACTAAATGCTAGTCTCGGCCGATGAACGACGACCTCGACCCCAATCTGGACCTCACCGAGCAGGTACTGCAACTGCTGCAGGCAGCACCGGACGGCATTGCCGAATACACCCTGATCCAGCAATTGAAAGACCGCCACAGCGGCCATGTTCCCAATCTACCCCTGGCGGACAAGCTGGTGCTGTTTCGCACTCATTTTCTGCTGTTCAACGCGCTTTATCGCCTGCGTGAACGGCTATGGCAGGAGCAAACGCACCTGCTCGAGATCAGCCCGCTGTGCATCCGCCTGCAGCCCTATCAGCCAGGCAACGCGGCACTCAGTGAACGCGACGCACTGCGTGACTACTATCTGGACATGAAAAACCTGGAGGGCACCGACGAACGCGACGTCGAGCGTCTACTGACCAGCTTCTGGACACGCATGCAGGGCGGCGAAGAGAAGCAGGCTGCACTCGAGTTGTTCGAACTGGCCAACGAACGGACGCTCGATCTGCCACGAATCAAGCTGCGCTACCGACAAATGGTCAGCGCACATCATCCGGACCGAGGCGGCAGCACAGAGCGGTTGCAGTCGATAAACCTGGCCATGGAAATTCTTGAGCGCTATTACCGCTGACTTCTAGAGAGCGATTTGCTCTAAAGCCAGACATCACGCCTGCTTCAGGCCCTGCCTATACTGCGACATAAGGTCGCATAGATTTCGGCCTGACACCCGGTGGCGCTGTACACGCGTGCCGGGCGTTCGCTGGGGGGCGACCGTCATAAAAAGAGGAGGTGTCTGGCATGATCCACCACGTTTGGGGGCTCTTCACCCATCCCGATCAAGAATGGCAAGAAATCCGTGGCGAGGAAGAATCCATCAGCCACATGTACCTGACCCATGTGCTGATTCTTGCGGCAATTCCCGCTATTTCAGCCTACATCGGCACCACCCAGGTTGGCTGGGCGATTGGTGACCGAGCTCCGGTAATGCTCACCGAAGGCAGTGCGATGGTGATGACCATCATGTCCTACCTGGCGATGCTCGCTGGCGTAGCCGTAATGGGCGCCTTCATCCACTGGATGGCACGTACCTACGACGCCAATCCCAGCCTGACCCAGTGCGTCGTATTCGCGGCCTACACCGCCACCCCGCTGTTCATCGGAGGTCTCGCAGCGCTCTATCCGCATCTGTGGCTGGGCATGGTCGTGGGCACGGTCGCGATCTGCTACACCGTTTATCTGCTCTATGTCGGCATACCGACCTTCATGAACATTCCTGAAGACGAAGGCTTCATGTTCTCCAGTTCCGTACTGGCGGTCGGCCTGGTCGTGCTGGTAGCGATGATCGCCAGCTCGGTCATTCTCTGGGGCATGGGCATCGGCCCGGTCTACACCAGCTGATAGTCACTAGCAGCTAGCCCACAGGCCGCCTTCGGGCGGCCTTTTCGTTGCCATGCGCCAGAAAATTTGGGTTGAACCCTACGCGGCTACGACTGCCCGAGATTTAAAGGCAGTCAAGCGGATGGTCACACCATGTATGCGAACCTCTATACCCTTCTCACCCGCCCGGATCGTGCCTGGACGGCCATTCGCCAGGACGAGGAACGCAACAGCGCCAGTTACCTGCCTTACCTGCTGCTTTTCAGCCTGTTGCCGGCAGTTTGCCTGTTCATCGGCACCCATTGGGTCGGCTGGAGCCTGGTAGACGAAGAGCGCATTCGCCTGGAGGTCGCAAGTGCCCTACAACTGAGCGGGCTGCTGTATCTGGCTACGCTGGTCGGCGTTTTCATCATGGGCTACTTCCTGCGCTACATGTCGCGCACCTTCGAGGCCAGGCCCACCTTCAACCAGTGCATCGGCTTCATCGCCTATGCCTGCACGCCCTTCTTCCTGGCCGGTATCGCCGCGCTCTACCCCACACGCTGGCTGGCAATCAGCGTGCTGCTGCTCGCCTGTGCCCATGCCGCCTACCTGATCTATGTCGGGCTGCCACGCTTCATGCGCATCGACAACCAGCAGGGTTTCCTCTACGCCTCCTCAATGATTGGCGTGGGGCTGCTGGTAATCGTCACCATTCTGGTCAGCATGATCCTGTTCTGGACCTACACCCTGGAGCCGGAGTATCAGCGCACGGTGCAGCAGGACCAGAGCCGCGGCACGCAGGAACAGCGAATGCAGGCGCCAGGGGACGAGTGATACCTGCGCTGGCTGTCGGCTTGCGGCATAATTCACGCTCAGCCTGCACCAGCGCCTGTCCATGCCCGAACAGATTCACGCCCGCGTCGAAGCCTGCTACCAGCAGGCCGAAACCTTCTTCAAGCAACGCTTTGCCCGCCCCGAGATCAGCTTCAAGCTGCGCGGGCAGAAGGCCGGTGTCGCGCACCTGACGGAAAACAAGCTGCGCTTCAACCTGCAGCTGTACCGGGCCAACCAGGAAGACTTCCTGCGCCAGACGGTACCGCACGAAGTCGCCCACATGGTCGCCCATCAGCTGTTCGGCCCACGTATTCAGCCGCATGGCGAGGAATGGCAGTTGATCATGCGCGGCGTCTACGAGCTGCCGCCGCATCGCTGCCACAGCTACGAAGTCGAGCGGCGCAAGGTCAGTCGCTTCATCTATCGTTGTAGCTGCGCGGATGGCGAGTTCCCCTTCTCGGCCCAGCGTCACGCCCTGGTCGCCAAGGGCCGCCGCTACTACTGCCGGCGTTGCAAGGTGACGCTGACCTTCAGTGGTGAGCAGCGTCAGGAGTGATGAGGGAAGCTCCATAACGCCTCGGTGCGCGCGGCGCACCCTACGCCCGTATCGAAGTCTCGTAGGGTGCGCTGTGCGCAGCGACGTTGCCAGACAGTGAGCCGTTCGACTCAACCCAGCGCCCCAGCCCTCCTCAACGCCGCGATCTGTTCGGCGTCATAACCCAGCTCTGTCAATACTTCGGCGGTATGCGCGCCAACTGCCGCCCCGACGTGCCGTGGTGGCGGCAGCCCTTCGGAGAACTTCAGCGGGCAAGCCAGTTGCGACTGCGCAGGCAGCCCCTCACGCGGCACCTCGACGACCAGCCCGCGAGACTTGATCTGCGGATGCTGCACCGCTTCGGACAGCGGCAACATGGGTTCGACGCAGGCATCAAGCTCAGCGAAGACTTCGCACCATTGCGCAAAATCACGCTTCTCGAACTCGATCTCGATCTCGCGCTTGAGCGCGCTTTGATCCTCGGGCCTCTGCGACAGGCCGCGTGCTGCCAGTTCGGGGCGGCCAATGGCGGCGCAGAACTGCTGCATGAACTGTGGTTCCAGGCTGCCGACAGAGAACCAGCGACCGTCGCGCGTGCGGTAGTAGTCGTAGAAGCTGCCGCCATTGAGCGCCTGGTTTTCCATGCCAGGCTCAACGCCGGCACCGAGGTAACCAGCGCCCGCCATGCCATGTAGGCTGAACGCGCAGTCGGTCATGCTCACGTCGACCTGCTGCCCCACGCCGGTTGCCTGGCGCTGCACCACAGCTGCGAGCAGGCCGATCACGCCATGCAGCGAGCCGCCCGCCAGGTCGGCCAACTGTACGCCGAGCGGCAACGGGCCGCTGTCGCGACGCCCGGTGTAGCTGGCGATACCGGCCAGCGCCAAGTAGTTGATGTCGTGCCCGGCGCGATCACGATAAGGCCCACTCTGGCCGTAACCGGTGATCGACACGTAGATCAGCCGTGGATTGATCGACTTGAGTGCCTCGTAACCGACGCCCAGCTTGTCCATCACACCGGGTCGAAACTGCTCGAGCACGATGTCGTACTCGCTGACCAGCTGCTTGACCACCTCCACCGCTTCGGGCCGCTTGAGATCGAGGGCGATGCTGCGTTTGTTGCGGTTGAGGTAGGCGTGACTGGTGGAGGTTCCGCCATCGTGCGGCGGCAGCACGCGCACCAGATCCATACGCGTGGGCGACTCTACCCGCAGCACCTCGGCGCCCATGTCGGCGAGCAGCAGCGAGGCGAACGGCCCCGGCAGCAGGGTGGAGAAGTCGAGAATTTTCAGCGAAGACAGTGGGCCGGACATGGTGACTCCCGATTTGCTTGTTTGACGTAGCCCGGATGCAATCCGGGATTGCACTTCCCGGATTGCATCCGGGCTACGGATTAACGCTCCCAGACGACGACCTCATCACTAGACAGGCTGGCCAGCGCCTCCAGCACATTGCGGCGGATCTTCATGGTCGGCGTCATGCTGCCGTTATCCACCGTCCAGGCCTCGCTGACCAGGTAGAAATGGCTGACACGTTCGTGCGCCTCCAGCCGTTGATTGACTGCATGCAGATGCTCGGCAAGTGACTGGCCGAGCAACTCGCGCGGTTGCTGGCGGGCGGCTGGCGACAGCTCGATCAGCGCCAACGGTTGATCCAGGTTGCTGCCCATCAGGCACACCTGCTCGACCCAATGACTCTTGGCGATCTCGCCCTCGATGGGCGCTGGCGCGACGTATTTGCCCTTGCTGGTCTTGAAGATGTCCTTGACCCGCCCGGTGATATGCAGGTAGCCCGCCTCGTCCAGCTGGCAGCGGTCACCGGTGTGCAACCAGCCATCCTTGAGCGTCTCGGCGGTCTTCTCCGGCTCACGGTAATAACCCTGCATCAGCGTCTCGCTGCGCAGCAGGATCTCGCCGCTGGCGTCGATGCGCACCTCCAGATGCGGCATCGGTCTGCCCACGGTACCGAAGCGCACCTGCCCGGGGCGATTGAAACAACCGTAGGCGAAGTGCTCGGTCATGCCGTAACCCTCGCAAATGGTCATGCCCAGGCGCCGGTACCACTCCAGCAGCCCGGTGGAAATCGCCGCCGCACCGGACACCAGCACGCGCGCACGATCCAGCCCCAACCCCGCCCGCACCTTGCGCGCCACCAGCCGCCCCAGCAGCGGGATACGCAGCAGGCGCTCGAGCTTGTGCGCCGGCAACTTCTCCAGCACACCCTGCTGAAAGCGCGTCCACAACCGTGGCACCGAGAAGAACACGGTGGGACGCACCTGGCGCAGGTCGCTGGCGAAGGTCTCCAGCGACTCGACGAAGGCCACCGGTGCGCCGCAGTAGAGGCTGTTGAATTCGACCAGGAAGCGCTCGGCGGCATGCGACAGCGGCAGGTAGGAGAAGAACTGATCCTGCGGCGTCATGTTCAACTCCGCCGTGGCGTTGGCCGCAGAGAACGCCATGGCGTGGGCCGAGAGCATCACGCCCTTGGGCTGCCCGGTCGTGCCGGAGGTATAGAGGATCGACAGCAGATCCTCGCCGCGTTGCAGATGCGCGCCGAGCAGCGGCTCATGCGTCGCCAGCAAGGCCTGCCATTGATGCTCGGCGGGCATGGTCGGATAGGGCATGGCGATGCGGGTGATATGCGCCGCGATACCGGTGGCCAGCTTGTCCGGCTCATCCAGCTTGCCAACCAGGATTACCTTGCAGCCCGCGTGCTCCAGCACATAGGCGATCTGTTCTGGCGCCTGCAGCGGATACAGCGGCACGCTGACCAGCCCGGCGTGCTGGATCGCCAGGTCGCTGATAAACCATTCGGCGCAGTTCTTCGCCAGCAGCGCAACGCGCTCGCCCGGCACGCAGCCCAGCGCCAGCAGCGCGCTGGCCAGGCGGCGCGCCTGCTCGTCGACCTGGCGCCAGGTGAAGTCATGCCACACGCCATTGACCGGCTGACGCAGCCAGACGGCATCGGGTTGCCGATCCAGCCAGTGGTTGAAGCGTTGCAGCGGCAGTTGCAGTGGTTCGGTCATCGCGGCGCACCTGTTGTCGGTTGTTGTGCGGGGCCAGCGGTAGATCCCGGCACCGCGCCGGGGGTGTATCGATCAGTCGGACATTACAGGCCGAACACCCGGCGGGCGTTACCGTACAGAAATTGTGCCTCCACCTCGGTGGCCAGACCGAGTTCCTTGACCTGGGCCATGCAGCGGCTCAGGGACAGTTGGGGGAAGTTGCTGCCGAACAGCACCTTGTGCGCGCCATAGCTCTGCATGTACTGCAGCAGCTGTGCAGGGTAATAACGGGGCAGATAGGCCGAGGTGTCGATGAAGACGTTATCGTGCTTCCAGGCCACGCCGATCATCTCGTCCGTCCAGGGATGGCCAATATGCCCGGCGACGATGCGCAGCTCCGGGAAGTCCAACGCCACCTCGTCCAGATAGGGTACCGGTCGCCCGGTTTCCGACGGCAGCAGCGGGCCGGTATGGCCAACCTGAGTGCAGAAGGGAATGTCCAGCTCGATGCACTTCACGTACAGCGGGTAGTAGCGCCGGTCGTTCGGCGGCAACTTCCACAGCCAGGGCACGATGCGCAGTGCCTTGCAGCCCAGCTCGTGCACGGCCCGCTCCAGCTCGCGCACGGCGGCCATCGGCTTACTCAGATCGACCGTGGCCACGCCGACGAAGCGCTCGGGAAAGGCCCGGGTAAACTTGGCGATCTCATCGTTGCTGAACACCCAGCCCTCGGGGCGACACCAGGCGGCCAGCATCAGCTTGTCGAAGCCCGCCTCGTCCATCTGTGCAATGGTCTCCTCGGGGCCGAGTCGCACATCCAGCAGGTGCGCACTGCCGGACTTCTCGAACAGCCGCGCCACCTCCGGCATGCGCTCGCGCAGCTGGCCACCGGCGGGCTGAGCCCATGCGTCAATCGCAAGATTCATATCCACTCTCCGTCGAACGGCCGCTACAGCTTCATGCCGCGACTGATGATTTCCTTCATGATCTCCGAGGTGCCGGCGAAGATGCGCTGGATGCGCGCGTTCGCGTACATCTTGCAGATCGGGTATTCCCACATGTAGCCCCAGCCGCCATGCAGCTGCACCCCCTCGTCGACCACCTTGCAGAGCAGCTCGGTGGTAAACAGTTTGGCCTCTGCGGCGACCTCTGCACTGAGCTTCTTCTGGTTGTGGTCGAACACGCAGCGGTCGGTGAACACCTGGGCCACGTCGATCTGTGTACGCATCTCAGCCAGCTTGAAGCGGGTGTTCTGGAAATGCGCCACCGGACGGCCGAAGGCCTGGCGTTCCTTGACGTACTCGATGGTGGTCTGCAATGCCGCCTCGGCGCCGGCCACCGCGCCACAGGCGTTGGTCAGACGCTCCTGAGCGAGCATGTTCATCAGATAGAAGAAGCCGCCCTTGGCATCGCCCAGCAGATTGTCCTTGGGCACCTTGACGTCATTGAAAAACAGCTCGGCGGTATCCTGGCTGTGCATGCCGAGTTTCTTCAGCTTCTTGCCGCGCTCGAAACCGGGCATGCCGCGCTCCACCAGAAACAGGCCCATGGCGTGCTTGTTGGCCGGGTCGGTCTTGGCCGCGACGATCACCACATCGGCCAGATAGCCATTGGAGATGAACACCTTGGAGCCGTTGAGCAGCCAGTGATCGCCCTTGTCCACCGCCGTGGTGCGCATGCCGGCCAGGTCAGAGCCAGCGGAAGGCTCGGTCATCGCCACCGCCAGGATGGTTTCACCACTGATGATGCCCGGCAGCAGCCGCGCCTTCTGCTCGGCATTACCGTACTCGGCGATATAGGGGCCGCACAGCGCCGAGTGCAGCGGAATCATGAACCCCGGTTCGTTGATGCGCGCCAGCTCCTCGCACATGATCTGCTCGTAGCGAAAATCCTTGAGCCCCGCGCCGCCGTACTCCTCGTCCGCCCAGGGCAGCAGAAAACCCATCTCGCCAGCCTTGCGCCACACGCTGCGATCCACCACCCCAGCCTCTTCCCAGGCCTCCTGATGCGGCACCACCTCTTTATCGAGAAACGCAGCGAAGGCGTCGCGGAACAGGTTGTGCTCGGTGTCGAAATGGTTGCGTTGCATGGGGCGGGTCCTCCGCTGTTGTTATGCCCTTGAGGTTAAGGGCCGCCCCGCCGCGCCTCAATGACCCATGCGCTCGCCGCGGTTGACCCAATCGCTCGGCTGGCTTGCCCTGGCTGGGAGCAACTGCCTACCATCGACCACCCTCGCTTTCGGAAACCCAGCATGCGCGAACGCACCATTGCCAGCCACTTCGTCCGCGCCGCCCTGCGCGGTGCGGACCGCCACGGCCTGGCCTGCGACCCGATACTGCGTCAGGCTGGTATTCAGAGCGCTGTGCTGGTCGAGCCGCGCGCGCGCATCGCCCCAGAGCAATTCGCCCTACTGATGCAACTGCTGTGGGAAGCGCTGGACGACGAATACCTGGGCTTCGGCCGCCAGCCGAGCAAACGCGGCACCTTCGCCATGATGGGTCACGCCATCATCCACTGCCGCAGCCTGGAAAAAGCCCTGAGCCGTGGAGCGATGTTCTACGGCCTGTTCCCCGACGCACCGGGCATCCGCCTGCAACGCGAAGGCGACTGGGCGCGCCTGAGCGTCGATGACAGCACGCTGTGGGACCCGGATCATTTTCTGGTCGAAAGCCTGCTGGTGATCTGGCATCGCCTCGGTAGCTGGCTGATCGGCCAACGCATTCGCCTGGAAGAAGCCACCTTCGCCTACCCCGAACCCGCGCATGCCGCTGAATACGAACTGCTGTTCCCCTGCAGCCGGCGCTTTGCCGCCGGACAAACCAGCCTGCTGTTCCACGCCCGCTACCTGGCCATGCCGCTGCTGCAGGACGAACGCACGCTCAAGCAATTCCTCCAGCACTCCCCCGCCGACCTGCTGGCCCGTCCCGACGGCGGCGACAGCCTGATCAGCCAGATCCGCCGCCTGCTCGGCCGCGACTGCCGCACCTGGCCGGACCTGGAACAGGTCGCCCAGCACCTGCACACCAGCCCACAAACCCTGCGCCGCCACCTGCGCGAAGAAGGCACCAGCTTCCAGGAACTCAAGGACCACCTGCGCCGCGACCTCGCCATCTACCACCTGGGCCGCGACGAACTGGCGATTCAGGACATCGCCGAACAACTCGGCTTCTCCGAACCCTCGGCCTTTCACCGCGCGTTCAAGAAATGGACGGGGCTGACACCGGGGGCGTATCGGGCGCAGGAGGGGTAAGGCGTATTGCTGTCTGTGCATCGGGCTTCGTGGATGGACAGAGCAGACAGATATGCACTAGGTTCTGACCCAAGCCTGCCGGCAATGCGCCAGAGCGATAGGCTTGCCGTTCTCCATGTCGTTTTTCTCCCGAGTGCTGTCGCGTTTGCAGCGAGCACTTTCAGGCCAGACAAGGACTTACAGGACGACAAGGAAGGTTGTGCGACAGGTGTCATGTGGAAATGCGACATAAATGCCGTCGAATTAATAGTTAGCCACTTAAGGTAAACCACAACATGCCCGTAGAGTTTGCATCCGAATACGCATCTATAGTGGGGTTGCTATCTGCATTCTCGGCGAGCAGGAACAGCCAAAAAGCTGAAGACGCTCAAAGCTTTATTGAATGGTTAATTAAGCACAACCATGAAGAATTAGCATTAGAGATCCAGAAAAATCAAAGCACATCTGTTTTTATCAAGGCATTCCTGAATAAAGAAATACCTGAAATCCAATTAAAACTTGATTCAATTTTAGCTCTTGTTCAAATAGTTACTGAGCGATTACAAGAAAATCCCGAAACCCCACCAGAACAAGACTTGGGGTACCGTTACGCACAGAGAATCGTTACATTCATGTTTGAGCGATTCAAACACGAAAAATTTAAAATTGAAAATCTTGACTACGCCCTGGAAATTACAAATGACCTAATTCACGGACACCTCAAAGAATTTAATACTTACGTACTTGAGGCAATGGTGAGAGAGTGCTTAACGTCGAAAATTTCTGCAACAGAAATTGTTCATAAGCATTGGGACAGTCTAGTTTCTTAGCTGAGTCGCTCCCATGGCTAACAAATAGTGCGCGGTGCCACAGGCTTCCATCACCCACTCGACCGGCTCGGCCTGCTCCTGTATATATAGCCGGAACGCCTCTCGGTTCAGCCGCTTGCGCTGCACCACCTGGCCGAAACGGACACTCTCGGCAACTTGGTAAACGGACTTGGCCAGATCAACAGCGATGCGCTTCATAACGACTCTCCCGCTCAGAAAACCTCGACATCTTGGTATAGAACTGTGGTGTGGGGAGAGTCCATTACAGCATTCAACTCGTTCGCTCCGCTCACTGCAGACGGGCTAAAGCCCGCCCCTTAACCAAACGTTATGCATAAACAAGGAAGGAGTCAGTATGGCAAATAGTTGGAATATCCCAAGCTGGCTTGAAAAAGAGGTCCGCGCACGGGACAAGAATTGTGTTTATTGCGGCACTGCTTTTACAACCGCTAAGATCTCGAAGAAAACTTGTGCTAGCTGGGAGCACATCATAAATGACGCGAAGATCATAACCAGAGAAAACATTGTTCTATGCTGCTGTTCGTGCAACGCAAGCAAAGGACAGAAACAGCTATCAGAATGGCTTCTTTCAAAATACTGTGCTGATCGTCAAATTACGCGTGAATCAGTAGCACCAATAATCCAGCAGGCATTAGCCAACGGCCTTTAACAACCGCATAACAATAGTACATGGACTCTCCCCACAAGTAGCGAGCAAAGCCTTGCTTTGGCACCTGTCGCCAGCGCGATTGCATTCGTATATCCGGCCTGTTCTGGGCCTTTGCCCCTGGCCATTCTGTAGTTCGCGCAGCGGGGGCGAAGCGTTCAATCGATCAGGGCATCACACTTGGTATCGACCTTGTTCCGCTGCAGGACTCGCCTGGTCCGGCAGCGGATCGCTTCCATACAAGAATCGGAAGAACGTGCCTGACAGCAAGGCTCAGTCGTACAACCGCACCCTGAAACAGGCGCCACCCAATTCGGAATCTTCCAGACTCAATTCACCGTCGTAGCTTTCGACGATATCTTCCACCACCGCCAGGCCGATGCCCTGCCCCGGGTTCTGCGCATCCAGACGCTCACCGCGCTGTAGCACCCGCTCACGCTGCTGCTGCGGTACACCGGGGCCGTCGTCCTCGATGGTGATCAGGCAGCCGCCAGCCAGGGGTTGCAGCCTGACGCGTACGCGATGCAGGCAGAGGCGGTAAGCGTTCTCCAGCAGGTTGCCGAGCAGCTCCATCAGCGCGCCACGTTCCATGGTGATCTGACTGTGCTCGGGCACTTCCAGCGTCGCTTCGACACGTTTGTCGCGGTAGACCTTGTCCAGCGAGCGGCACAAACCGTCGAGCACCGGCCAGACCTGCTCGCGATGGCGTACCAGGCCACTGCGGCGCAGGCTGGCGCGCTGCAATTGATAGCCAACCTGCTGACTCATGCGTTCGATTTGCGCCTGCATCAGTTGCGCCTGCTCGCGATTCTCGTGCTGAGCGGCAAGGGTTTCACCTATGCCTTGCAACACGCTGAGTGGTGTTTTCAAGCTGTGGGCAAGATCTTCCAGTGAGTCGCGATAACGCTCGCGCTGACGCCGCTCGCTGTCGAGCAGGCGGTTGAGGGAATTGGTCAGGCGCAGCAGTTCGCGTGGGTGTTCGTCACTCAGGCGCTGGCGGGTGCCGGCCTCCACCCCATCGAGCTCGTCGCTGAGACCACGCAGGCTGCGAAAGCCCCAGGTCAGGCCAAACCAGAGCAGACCCAACAATACCAGCAGGGCGATGCCCAGCCACAGTCGCAGCTGCCAGGCAAAGCCGTTGAACAGCCCTTGGTATTCGCGCGTCGGCTGCATGGTCACGATGCTCAGCGCAGTCTGGTCGCCGCGCAGCAAATCCACTTCCACGTCGTATACGAAGTATTCCTGGCCGCTGTCGTCGCGAATGCGGATGAACTCGTGACCGCGACCATCGTAGCGCGGCAGGTAGCGCACCAACTCGTCGATGGAGGAGCGTGAGCGCCAGATCATCTGGCCTTCACGGTCGAAGATGAAGCCCAGCAGGTGCGAGTCGAGGTTGTCGAATTCCTCGTCAGGCATCTTGTCCGGCATGTGCAACTGGCCGTCATGGATGCGCGCAGCAGATATCAGTGCAGCCGCATCGGAGGCCAGACGTTTCTCCACGGTCTGCTCCAGGGCCATGAGAAATACGCCCTGCAGCACGGGCATCAGCAACAGCATGAACAGCATTGCCAGTGCGGCACTGGCCAGCATCAGGCGCAGGCGTAGCGAGCCGAAACGCATGCGCAGCTTGCGCAGAACGGCGCGCGTTCGACTCACTTGCAGCGCTCGTTGAACATGTAGCCCTGGCCGCGCACGGTTTCTATCGGTTTGCCGCCCAGCACCGCCTCCAGCTTGCGCCGCAGACGACCAACCAGCACCTCTATGACGTTGGGGTCACGCTCGTCATCGCCCGGATAGAGCTGCTCCATCAGGCGTTCCTTGGCCACCACCTGCTGGTGATGCAGCATGAGGTACTCGAGGATGCGGTACTCGTAGGCCGTCAGTTGCAGCGACTGCTCATCCACTGTGGCCTGCTTGCGGTTGAGGTCCAGCACCAGCGAACCTGCCTCGATGGTCGACTTGGTGAACCCGGAGGAGCGTCGCAGCAGCGCGTTCAAGCGTGCTTCCAGCTCTTCGAACTGGAACGGCTTGACCACATAGTCGTCGGCGCCGCAGGACAGGCCTTCGACCTTGTCCTGCCAGTTGCCACGCGCGGTGAGGATCAGAATTGGAAAGTTCTTGTCCTGGCTGCGCAGCTCACGGATCAGGTCGATACCGCTCATACCGGGCAGACCGAGGTCGACCAGGGCCAGGTCATGATTGAAGGACTCAGCTCGGTACAGTGCTTCTTCGGCGGTGCGCACGGCATCCACCACATGCCCGTTTTCACTGAGGCGAGTGAACAGATGGTGACGCAGCAACGCCTCATCTTCCACCACCAGCAATTTCATGAGACTTCCCCTTTTTAAGTTGTACGAAGGCCGGGCAAATCAGTCAGCGTGAAAACTACTGCGCTCGGCCATGCTGCGTTAAAACCCGGCTCAGAATGCTCATTTACAAGTCGTAAACTGCGCTTCTTCGCCGGCTTTTGCCTTGCCTGACCTTCGCTCGCTACGTTTTCACTCGGACTGATGCCCGGCCTGGTAACGCTAAGCCGCCATTAGAAGGCGAAGTTGGCGCCGAGGTAGAGCTGCGAACTGCTATGCAGATCCAGCGACCCGGCCTTGCCCTCACCACGCGGTGCCATTTCTGTGCTGGCGTTGGTACGCAGGTAACGATAGCCGGCTTCGATCGATGTATTGCTGTTCAGTTCCTGCAGGATACCGGCCTGCAAACCTGCAGCAAATCCGATGTCGCTGTCACGGGAGAAGCCGCGGCTCTCCTGCTCGAGCTTGACCAGACCGGCGGTTACACCACCGAACAGCTTGGTGTTGTTGCTACCCAGCGGGACGAACATGTCGTAGCTGCCGAGCAGATTCTGCTGACGCAGTTTGTAGCCATTGTGACTGTCGGAGACATTCTCGTAAGTCGCGTAGTAGCGACCATCGGCGGTCTTCTGGCCGGCGCGGACACCCCAGGTGCCCTCGCCATTGATCACTTTGTCCAACTTGGGGTTGCCGAGGTTGGCATTCAGCGCGTTGGATTTCTGGATGTTGTTGTCAGTCTGACCCCAGGTCAGGCCGACGAAATTGTCGTTGGCCTGGGCAGCGGTTGCGCCCAGGGCCAGGCAGGTAGCGAATGCGATACGGTTCAGGGTGATTTTCATTGAATCGTTCCTCTCGTTGCAGTTTTGATCAACTCGGCAACAAGTCTGCGGGAAGACTACTGAATCCCTCCTGAACCCTCCTTGAACCTGCACTGAACGAGCGGCAAACAGCCTAGATACGCCGTACCAGAGCGCTGGCGAGGATAAATAACGAGGCCAGAACGCCGAGTAACGCCAGCCAGCCGGCGTGCTCCCAGACATAACCACCAACGTAGCCCACCAGGCTGGAACCGAGGTAATAGGCACACAGGTACAACGCCGAGGCCTGCGCCTTGGCCCCCTGCGCATGGATACCTACCTGGCCGCTGGCAACCGCATGAGCCGCGAAGAAACCCAGGGTGAACAGCGCCAGCCCCACCACCGCAGCGCTCAGCCAGGGCGTAGCGCACAGAGCCACCCCCAGCAGCATCAGACCGATGCCGCCGTGCAACACCTGGCGTGCGCCGAAGCGTGGCACCAGGCGCCCTGCCCAACCGGCACTGAAGATGCCCAGCAGGTAGACGGTGAACAACAGGCCGATCACCGTCGCCGACAGGTTGAATGGTTCTCCGGCCAGACGGAAACCGACATAGTTGAACAGCGCAACGAAGCCGCCCATGAGCAGGAAGGCCAGAGCGAACAGCACGCGCAAGCGCGGGTTGCTCAGGTGCAGGGCGAAATTGCGCAGCAGGCCGCGCAAGGACAGCGGCTGGGCGGTGAAATGCCGCGACGGCGGCAACAGCCAGAGAAATAGCCCCAACGCCAACAGGCCGAGCCCGGCAATGCCGCCAAGGGCCCAGGGCCAACCGCCCAGGTCACTGAGCAGACCAGCCAGCAGGCGCCCGAGCAAACCGCCCAGCGCCGTACCGCCGATATACAGCCCCATCGCCGCCGGTAGCGCTTCGGGGTCGAACTCCTCCCCAACGTAGGCCATGGCCAACGCGGGCAAACCACTCAGCGCCAGCCCCAGCAGCGCGCGCAGGATCAGCAAACTGCCCCACTCTTCGACCAGTGCGCAGGCGATTCCCAGCATCGCTGCCAAACCCAGCGCCGCAGCCATCACCGGCTTGCGCCCCCAGCTCTCGGCCAGCGCACCGGATACCAGCAGGCACAGCGCCAGGCTCAGTGTGCTCAGCGACAACGCCAGGCTGCTGCTGGCCGCAGATACGCGAAAGTGCGCCGCCAGCAAAGGTAGCAACGGCTGCACGCAGTAGAGCATGGCAAAGGTGGCGAAACCGGCGCAGAACAGCGCCAGGGTGGCGCGCCGATAACCAGCGCTACCACGACTGAGATGGGAAGCGGACATGGGCAGAACGACTCACGAAACATGGGGCCGGCAATGGATCACGACCCGAAAGCCGATCCGGCGCGCATCCCTGCGAATGAAATCAAGAGCAAATATTAGCACGCTATCGATAAACCGAGCGCGCCTGCACAGCCTTGGACAATCGACCAAGCCTTGATTCAGCTCAACGGACTTTGCCCTTACTAAAGTTAAGGTCTAACCTCAGATACGGAACACAATGGAGCCGAGCGAATGGATACCACGCCCGAGGGCAAAGCCACGAAAGGCAAGGAAACCCGCCTATTCGTCTTTCTCGTCGTCTGCCTCTTCCCCATCCTTTCGGTCGCGCTGGTCGGCGGCTACGGATTCATCATCTGGTTTATGCAGATGCTGCTGGGCCCACCTGGCCCACCCACTTGATCGTTCCTCACCAGACGGAGCCACGGAACATGGCCGCCTCCCTGCATATCGCCAGCCTGCTGGTACACGTACGCCCCGAACTGCTTGGCGCGGTGAAGGCCAACCTGCGCCAGCTCGACGACCTCGAACTGCACCAGGAAAGCCCTCAGGGCAAGCTGGTGGTGGTGCTGGAGACCGAGCACGAGCGCCACATCCTCGCGCGCATCGAACAGATCAACGCGTTGCCAGGCGTGCTCAATGCCGCTCTGGTTTACCACGAACTCCTCGACACAGAAGGAGACTCAGAATGAAGCTTTCCCGCCGTGAATTCGCCAAAGCCAACGCCGCTGCCATCGCCGCCGCGGCAGCCGGTCTGCCGTTCGTCAGCACTGCCAGCAACCTGATCACCGAGGCGGACATGACCCGTCTGGACTGGAACAAGGCGCCCTGCCGCTTCTGCGGCACCGGCTGCAGCGTGATGGTCGCCACCCGCGACAACCGCGTGGTGGCCACCCACGGCGACGTCAAGGCCGAGGTCAATCGCGGCCTGAACTGCGTCAAGGGCTACTTCCTGTCGAAGATCATGTACGGCGTCGACCGCCTCAACCAACCGCTGCTGCGCATGAAAAATGGCGTGTACGACAAGCAGGGTGAATTCCAGCCGGTGAGCTGGGATCAGGCCTTCGACATCATGGAACAGAAGACCAAGGAGGCGCTGCGCGAGCATGGCCCCGAGGCCGTCGGCATGTTCGGCTCCGGCCAGTGGACGGTGTGGGAAGGCTACGCCGCCAACAAGCTGATGAAAGCCGGCTTTCGCAGCAACAACATCGACCCCAACGCGCGTCATTGCATGGCCTCGGCGGTGATGGGCTTCATGCGCACCTTCGGCATGGACGAGCCCATGGGCTGCTACGACGACATCGAGGCCGCCGACGCCTTCGTGCTATGGGGCTCGAACATGGCCGAGATGCACCCCATCCTCTGGAGCCGGGTCACTGATCGTCGCCTCAGCCATCCGAACACCAAGGTCGCCGTGCTGTCCACCTTCGAGCACCGCAGCTTCGATCTGGCCGACATCCCGCTGGTGTTCAAACCGCAGACCGATCTGCTGATCCTCAACTACATCGCCAACCACATCATCGAAAGCGGTGCGGTGAACAAGGACTTCGTCGGCAAACACACCAAGTTCGCCCGCGGCGCCGACGACATCGGCTACGGCCTGCGCGCCGACAACCCACTGGAGATGCAGGCCAAGAACGCGGCCAAGGCCAATACCTGGGAGGACATGTCCTTCGAGCAGTTCGCCGCCTTCGTCAAACCCTACACACTGGAGCGCACCGCCAAGGAAAGCGGCGTGGCGGCCGAGCGCCTCAAGGCCCTGGCCGAGCTGTACGCCGACCCCAAGCGCAAGGTCATGTCGTTCTGGACCATGGGTTTCAACCAGCACACCCGCGGCGTCTGGGCCAATAACCTGATCTACAACCTGCACCTGCTCACCGGCAAGATCAGCGAACCGGGCAACAGCCCCTTCTCCCTCACCGGCCAGCCGTCGGCTTGCGGCACCGCGCGCGAAGTGGGCACCTTCTCCCATCGCCTGCCGGCCGACATGCTGGTGGCCAACCCCAAGCACCGCGCAACCGCCGAGAAGATCTGGAAGCTGCCGGCCGGCACCATCCAGGAAAAACCCGGCTTCCATGCCGTGGAACAGAGCCGCAAGCTCAAGGACGGCGTGCTCAAGGTCTACTGGACGCAGGTCAGCAATAACATGCAGGCCGGCCCCAACATCATGCAGGAGGTCCTGCCGGGCTGGCGCAACCCGCAGGCCTTCGTCATCGTCTCCGATGTCTACCCCACCGTCTCGGCCCAGGCTGCCGACCTGATCCTGCCCAGCGCCATGTGGGTGGAGAAGGAAGGCGCCTACGGCAATGCCGAGCGCCGCACGCAGTTCTGGCACCAACTGGTCAAGGCACCGGGCGAGGCCAAGTCCGACCTGTGGCAACTGGTGGAGTTTTCCAAGCGCTTTACCACCGACGAAGTCTGGCCTGCCGAACTGCTGGCCAAGGCCCCGAAATACAAGGGCAAGACGCTGTACCAGGTGCTGTTTGCCAACGGCCAGGTCGACCAGTACCCCCGCGAACAGATCGAGGCTGGCTATGCCAACGACGAAGCCGAGGCCTTTGGCTTTTACCTGCAGAAGGGCTTGTTCGAGGAATACGCTCAGTTCGGCCGCGGTCATGCCCATGACCTGGCGCCATTCGACAGCTATCACGCCGAGCGCGGCCTGCGCTGGCCGGTGGTCGATGGCAAGGAGACGCGTTGGCGCTATCGCGAGGGCCACGACCCCTACGTGGAAAAAGGCAGCGGCGTGCAGTTCTACGGTTACCCGGACAAGCGCGCGCTGATCTTCGCCCTGCCCTACGAGCCGCCAGCCGAGGCGCCGGATGACGACTTCCCGTTCTGGCTCAGCACCGGCCGCGTGCTGGAGCACTGGCACACCGGCAGCATGACCCAGCGTGTCGAGGAGCTGCACGGCGCGGTGCCCGATGCCCTGGTGTACATGCACCCGGACGACGCCAGGGCGCTCAAGGCGCGGCGCGGCAGCGAGGTCAAGGTGATCAGCCGGCGCGGCGAGATCCGCGCGCGCATCGAAACCCGCGGGCGCAACAAGCCACCGCGCGGCCTGGTCTTCGTGCCCTTCTTCGACGCCAACAAACTGATCAACAAGGTCACCCTGGACGCCACCGACCCGATCTCCAAGCAGACCGATTACAAGAAGTGTGCGGTGAAGATCGAACTGGTCAGCCTGGCCTGAGGAGAGCCGTCATGAGCCTGCGTTTCCTGCCTCTGCTACTGCTCGCCGCCTTCGGCCTGGCCATCGCCGGTGAGCTCGATTACCCACTCGACGCCCCCGCGCCGGACGGCCGCCGCCCCGGCGGCACCCTCAGTCAGACCCTGCCGGCACCGGTGCTGGGCAACGAGGAGAACAAGGACCTGCGCCGCGAGCGCAACTACCCGGAACAGCCACCGACCATCCCGCACAGCATTCGCGGCTACCAGGTGGACGCCAACGGCAACAAGTGCCTGACCTGCCACAGCCGCGCCGGTAGCGCCCGCAGCCAGGCGCCGATGATCAGCATCACCCACTACATGGATCGCGACGGTCAGGCTCTGGCGGCGGTTTCACCACGGCGCTACTTCTGTACCCAGTGCCACGTCACCCAGCAGGAGGTCAAACCTCTGGTCGGCAACGCCTTCCGCAATATCGACCAGTTGCTCGGCGACGAAGCAGCCGGCACGGCAAAACCCTGAGGAGGCCTTTCATGAAGTCGTTAATGGCCCTGCTCAAGGAGTACTGGGGCATCCTGCGCCGCCCAAGCGTGCATTACAGCCTGGGTTTTCTCACGCTTGGCGGCTTCATCGCCGGCATCATTTTCTGGGGCGGTTTCAACACCGCGCTGGAGGCCACCAATACCGAGCAGTTCTGCATCTCCTGCCATGAGATGCGTGACAACGTGTACGTCGAGCTGCAGGACACCATTCACTACAGCAACCGCTCCGGGGTGCGCGCCACCTGCCCGGACTGCCACGTACCGCACCAGTGGACGGACAAGATCGCGCGCAAGATGCAGGCGTCGAAGGAGGTCTGGGGCAAGATCTTCGGCACCATCAACACCCGCGACAAGTTCCTCGCCCACCGCCGCGAACTGGCCGAGCATGAATGGGCACGGCTCAAGGCCAACGATTCGCTGGAATGCCGCAACTGCCACAACTTCGACTACATGGACTTCACCAAACAGAGCCCGCGCGCCCGGCAGATGCATTCCAGTGCGCTGGCCAGCGGTGAAGCCACCTGCATCGACTGCCACAAGGGCATCGCCCACCAGTTGCCGGACATGAGCGGGGTGCCGGGTTGGTAAGCGCCATGACTTCCCCGCATGGGGTGACAGGGCGCACCCTGCGCGTTTCTAGTTCTGGCGCAGTTGCTGCAAATGTTCGAGCAGGCCGGCGGCCGTCTGCTCACCGACCAGACGCTCACGCAGCTTGCCGTCAGCGTCGACTATATAGGTCACCGGTAGCACGTCATTGCGCGGCAGCTCGAAGCGCGCCGCCGGGTCCTGCGCCAGCACGGTGAAACGAATGTCGAAACTGTCCGCGGCACGCTTGAGGTCATCGCCCTGCAGGGCATCGAAGTTGACGCCGATCACCCGCGCCGACTGGGTTTTCAGTTGTTCTTCCAGGGCGTTGAGCTCGGGAATTTCCGTGCGGCACGGCGCACACCACTCAGCCCAATAATTAATGACTAGCCACTGGCCATCCAGGCTCTCAGCCGTTACCTTTCGTCCATGCTGATCAAGGCCGTAATCTTCGGCACAAGCCGTCAGCAGCAGACCGGCGCAGATACCCATAACAGCCTTGCCGAAACTCCGGAGCCCTAAGCCCATGTACTCGATCCTCGTCCACCCGGGGTTGATATGACGCTGGATGCCCTGCGCCTGGAAGTACCGGACATCCGCGAGGACAACAGCGTGTCGCCGGCGGAAATCGTTCAACGACTCGCGGCAGCTCGCCACCTGGAGCCGGAAAATGGCCTGCAACAAGTGCTGGGCCTGTTGTTTTCGCTCAATCGCAGCGCTCTGACCTTACTGGAAAGGCAGCGTGCGCTGCAAAACTTCAGTGACGAGTACCGCCATTACGCCAGCCTTGCCAATCGCCAGCATCCGCCAAGCACGCTGTTCGTGCGTTTCTGCGGCGAGTTGGCGATCGGTTTCAAACGCCTGCTGCTGCAAATCCTGCAGGGTCGCCAGCCGTCGATGCCACACCTGGCCTGGTGCCTGTACATGGCCCAGCATTTCCTTGCCCAGCAGTTGCTGCGCCACTACCAGCTGTACCAGGAGCCACCTGCAGCGCTCTGGCGCGACAGCCACTTGCTGTACTGGATCGGCGAGCATCAGCAGTGTCTGGACGAACCAGTGGCGGCGGCCTTCGAGCCGAAACCGGCCAGTACCCTGCGCGGCCTCTACCAGCAGATGCTGCTCTTGGCCCTGAGCAATCCCTTCCATCTCGATGAAGGCGAATGCCTGACCCTGTTCAGCGCGCTGGCACCTCTGGCGGCGCTGGCCAGGTTGCAAGCCTGGGACGAGGAAGACGACGCCGAAGGCCCGATAGTTGACCTCAGCGAATCACAGGCCTGCCTGAGTTTCGAACAGCGTATCGAAGGCAAAGCTGCCAACCTGCGCCGCTTCGAACTGGGCGCGCTGCTGATCGCGTTGCATGAGCCAGCGCCGCTGCAAAGCATGCAGGAGCGCCAGTTGCTCGAACGGGTACGCCAGCACTGGCTGGGCCGCCAGCAACGCCGCCATGAACGCGCCGAACTGGACGGACAATGCAGCCTGCTGGTGGGCCTGCCGGCCATTCATGCGCAACTGCTGGACAAACTGCCGCAGCGCACCGAGGCGCAGATTCTCGACGCCAGTCCGGGTGGCGCGCGCCTGCTGTGCAACGCCAACGAGGGCGGACAACTGCAGGTTGGGCAACTGGTTCTGCTGCTTACCAATGGCACACCGACTCTGGCCTTGGTGCGCTGGCGTCATCTCAATAGCGAAGGCTTGCACCTCGGGCTGCGCTATCTCAAAGGTCTGCCACGTCCGGTCTGGCTACGACGCGCCCCCAATGCGCAAACTCACCCAGGCGTGCTGCAGAGCACCCCGGCCCCCGGCAACGGCTGGCACCACGGCCTGTGGCTGCCCAACGGCCAGTTCAGCTCCGGCGAGCACCTCTGGCTGCAACTGGCCAGCGTGCATAACCAAGCGATCCTGCCGCTGCCCGAAAGCAACCTGCAGACCTCATCGGTTACCCGTCACCCGCTGCGCCTGGCCTGATATGCGAAACTGCGACTCCAGTCACGCGGCCTGTCCGCCGAGTGCACAGTTTCGCCAGCAGGTGGCTGCTTATAATTCCTGGCACTCAAGTCTCACCCAGCCTGGAATTTCACCATGTCCCAAGCGCAAGACAAGCTGATTGGCTCCGTGCCCTCGCGCATCGTCGACGTCGCTCACCTGCTGGTCACGCCCTACGAGGGCCGCGTAGCCGAATACAACGTCGCCACCTGGCTGCAACTGCCGGGGCTGGCCAATCTGCCGGTGTCGCTGCTGGTGAGTTACCGCGACGGGGACAAGCGTCGCGAGGTCAATGTCGACCACGGCAAGGTCAATGCCCATGGCAAGATCCTGCTCTCCGGGATCGCTCGCATGCCAGTACGACTGAAGATCGAAGACATGCAGGTGCGCCTGCGCTCTGCGGTGCCGGCGCAGAGCCTGGTAGTCGAGGAGTTCTTCGTTCAGGCCGTCGAATTGGCCAATAGCGAGAGCCGCCAGGCCATGGCCTGAACCACAACTGCAACATCGAACCCCGCGCATCGACGCGGGGTTTTGCTTTCAGCCGGAGGAAACTCCAGGGCTGGGCGCGGCCTGCGGACTTGAATCGTCAGCGTCTGGCTGCAGGTTTTCAGCAGCCACATGCTCGAGCAGCGACTCCGGCCAGCGTGCGAAGTGCAGCCCGGTGATTCGATTGAGCCGCGTCAGCGCTTCCTGCGGATCGCGTCGATGAAGGTGGATTACCCTGTTTTTTACCGTCATTACTGCCTGCGTCCTCAGCGATCCCTGCCCTGCTGGCAGTTCGATAGCAACTGACCTTGCAGTTGCTAGAAGCGTGCCAGACCTTCTGTAACGCATTCATTGACGCCTGCCCCTGCGCCCAGATCACAGCAGGCCTGGGCGACGCCTGAAACTGACGTTTTTTGTCACCCCTTTTCGGCGCCCTCTCTCATTCACCTCGCCCACAATGTCGCGCAAGTTTGCTCAGCCCTTCCCCGGTAACCAATCCGCCAGACTGACTCCGAACTGCTCCTCGCGCTCCGCTTGCAGGCGCTCCAGTCCCTCGCGCAATGCCGGATACCAGGGTTCGTCGAGCTGAGCGGGCAGTTGCGACAGAGTCGGCAACGGCCAAGGGCTGCACTCGAGCAACTGATGCAGGGAAAAATTGTGCAGATCACGGCATAGCACCCAGCCGCCGCCGCCGGCCTTGCAAGCCAGGTGCTCACGCTCGAGAAAGTCCATCACCTGGTTCCACTCGTCTTCCGGCAAACGCCAGCCAGCGCGCTGCATATCGCCGTAATGCAGGGCTTCGCCCTTCTGCTGGCGCTTGAGCAACAGGCGCAACACCACCAGCAGAACCAGTCCCTTGGGGATGGGTTCGCGACGCCAGTGCCGTGGTTGCGAGAGGCCGTACACCAGCTCGGCACCCAGCAGCACAATCAACCAGGACAGATAGATCCACACCAGAAACAGCGGCACCGTGGCGAAGGCGCCGTAGATCAGGTGATAACCGGGAAACAGACGCACGTAGAGGCCGAACAGCGCCTTGGCCACTTCGAACAGCACGGCGCTGAACAAGCCGCCCAGCACCGCATGACGCAAGGGCACCCGAGTATTGGGGACCGCCGCATAGAGCAAGGTGAAGGCCGCGATGCTCGATAGCAGCGGCGTGAAGGCAAGCAGCGTCTTGGCGCCGACCACTGCATCTGGCCCGGAAATCAGCGACAGCGAGGCGATATAGGTACTGACCGCAAAACCTGCACCCAGTAACAAAGGTCCGAGGCTGAGAATCGCCCAGTACAGCAGGAAACTGGACATGCCGCGGCGCGGCTGGCGCACCCGCCAGATCACGTTGAAGGTCTTTTCGATGGTTACCAGCATGAGGAAGGCGGTGACGGCCAGCAGCCCCACGCCAAACCAGGTCAACTGCCGCGCCTGGGTGGTGAACTCACGCAGATATTCCTGCACCGTCTCGCCAGTGGAAGGTACGAAATTGTTGAAGATGAACCCCTGGATTTCCTCGCCCACGCCCTTGAACGCCGGAATCGCCGACAGCATGGCGAAGGTCACGGTCATCATCGGCACCACGGCGAACAGGGTGGTGTAGGTCAACGCTGCCGCGTTGCCCGCGCCACGGTTCTCCACGAAACGCTTACAGAGACTCAGCCAGAACCCCAGCCAGTCCTTTAAACGATGCAGCATGACCTCTCCTTAGCCCTCAAACCTAAACAGACAGACAATACGCCGCGTAAAAAGGTCGCAGCAAAGCTGCCTCAGCGGTTTGCGTGCATCCGCGCATCAGGCGGTTAGAATAGCCGCCACTTCAAGCCGGATGCGAGCCACCATGACCGACCTGACCCTCTACCACAACCCGCGCTGCTCGAAATCCCGCGGTGCTCTGGAGCTGCTCGAAGCCCGCGGCCTGCAACCGCAAGTAGTGCGCTATCTGGAAGCGCCACCCAGCGCCAGCGAACTCAAGAGCCTGCTCGGCAAGCTGGGTATCGCCGCCCGCGACCTGTTGCGTACAGGTGAAGACGAATACAAGGCACTGGGCCTGGCTGACGCCAGCTTGAGCGAAGCTCAGTTGATCGAGGCGATGGTCAAGCATCCCAAGCTGATCGAGCGCCCGATCCTGATCGCTGGCGACAAGGCGGTGATCGGTCGCCCACCGGAAAAAGTGCTGGAGCTGCTGGCATGAGCGCGCCCTACATCCTAGTCCTCTACTACAGCCGTCATGGCGCCACTGCGCAGATGGCCAAACAGATTGCCCGTGGCGTCGAGCTGGCTGGCTTGGAAGCACGCCTGCGCACGGTGCCGGCGGTATCCAGCGAATGCGAGGCCGTTGCGCCGAGCGTGCCGGAGGACGGCGCCATGTACGCCACCCTGGACGACCTGAAGAACTGCTCGGGCCTGGCCCTGGGCAGCCCGACCCGTTTCGGCAACATGGCCGCACCACTCAAGTACTTCATCGATGGCACCAGCAACCTGTGGCTGACCGGCGAACTGGTCGGCAAGCCGGCAGGCGTGTTCACCTCCACCGCCAGCCTGCATGGCGGCCAGGAGACCACCCTACTGTCGATGATGCTGCCTCTGTTGCACCACGGCATGCTGGTCTGCGGCCTGCCCTATAGCGAATCGGCCCTGCTCGAAACCCGCGGCGGTGGTACGCCCTACGGCCCCAGCCACCATGCTGGCGGCGACGGCAAACGCGCGCTGGACGAACATGAAATCGCCCTGTGCCGTGCACTGGGTCAACGCCTGGCGCAAACCGCCAGCAAACTGGAGCGCTGAACGTGGCCCGAGCGAAGAAGCCCCTGCCCAGCCTTGAATGGCTGGAGCCACGGGTCAAACTCAGTCGAGCACTGAGCCTGTTCAGCTTTATCGCCCTGCTGACCCTGCTGCTGGTGTGGAACCTGGCCTTCGCCGATCTGCATGGCGCGCGGGTCGGCGTGGTGCTGGCCATTCAACTGTTGCCACTGGCGCTACTCGCCCCCGGCATGTTGCTAGGCAACGCCCGTGCCCATGCCTGGACCTGTTTCGTCGTCAACATCTACTTCATCCAGGGCGTACTGGCCGCCATCGACCCGGCGCGCGCACTGTTCGGAGCGTTGGAGGCGGTGATCAGCTTCGGCCTGTTCTGCACGGCCCTGCTCTACACCCGCTGGCGCTTTCAGTACGACCGTAAACTCGCAGGTGAATAAACGTCCTGATGTGGGAGCGAGCTCTGCTCGCGAAGCTCTTGTGCAGCTAAAAATTCGCGAGCAGAGCTCGCTCCTACATATGAGCTCCCGAAACAGTTACCAGCCCAGGGTTTCCTTGAGAAAGGGAATGGTCAGCTTGCGCTGGGCTTGTAGCGAGGCCTGATCCAGGCGTTCCAGCAGCTCGAACAACGCGCTCATGCTGCGTTCGCCACGGGTGAGGATGAAGCGGCCGACCTCATCGCTCATCTGCAGGCCACGACGCGAGGCGCGCAGCTGCAGGGCGCGCAGCTTGTCCTCGTCGGACAGTTCATGCAGCTGGAAGACCAGCGCCAGGGTCAATCGCGACTTCAGATCGGGCAGTTGAATGGGCAGCTCACGCGGCGACATGGTGCCTGCCAGCAAAAGACGCCGGCCGCTGTCACGCAGACGGTTGAACAGGTGGAACAAACCCTCTTCCCAGTCGCTGCGGCCAGCTACTGCATCGAGATCATCGAGGCAGACCAGCTCGCACAGCTCAAGGTTGTCGAGCAGCTCCGGGCCGTGCTGCACCACTTCGCTGAGCGGCAGATACACCACCGCTTCGCCACGCTGCTCGAAACGCAGGCAGGCAGCTTGCAGCAAGTGGCTGCGCCCTACGCCCTCAGCGCCCCACAGATAGATCAGGCTTTCCGTCCAGCCGGCATCGGCCTCGCACAGACGCTCGACATAGCCCAGGGCCGCGGCATTGGCGCCGGGGTAGTAGTTGGCGAAGGTGGCGTCATCACGCAGACGCACCCCCAGAGGCAGCTGGATAGGTTTCATGCAGGGCTCGGCGGTTCGTCGGAACCGCTGTTGGACTCTCCGTAAAGACCGGAAAGTTTATACAAATCATGGGCATGGCGCAGCAGAACCATGATCACCGCGGCCACCGGCAGGGCCAGCAGCACGCCGGTGAAGCCAAACAGCTGGCCGCCAGCGAGGATGGCGAAGATCACCGCCACCGGATGCAGGCCGATGCGATCGCCCACCAGCATGGGCGTGAGGACCATGCCTTCGAGCAACTGGCCGATCATGAACACCACGCCGATGCCGATCAGCGGATAGGGTTCGAGACCGAACTGGAACAGCGCAGCGGTCAACGCTGCACCGATACCGACGATAAAGCCCATGTAGGGCACGATGCTCGCCAGTCCCGCCAGCACACCGATCAGCAATCCCAGCTCCAAGCCCACCAGCATCAGGCCAGCGGAATAGATGACGCTCAGTGCCAGCATCACCAGCAATTGGCCGCGCAGGAAGGCGCCCAGTACTTCATGACATTCGCCCGCCAGCTTGACCACCAGCCCCTCGCGCTGGCGCGGCAGCAGGCGGCGCACCCGCTCGACCAGCACATCCCAGTCGCGCATCAGGTAGAAGCTCACCACCGGAATCAGCAGCAGGTTGCCCAGCCAGGCCAGCAGCGCCAGGCCTGAAGAAGTCGCCTGAGCCAGCACCGCCTTGAGCACGTCGGTGGTCTTGCCGATGTTGTCGGTAAAGACCTGCTTGAGCTGATCGACCTGCAGCAGATCATTCTGCAGGCCCAGGTGCGACTGCGACCAGGGCAAGGCCGTGCCCTGCAGCCAGTCGAGCATCTCCGGCGCCAGTTGATACAGGCGCACCAGTTGCCGCCCCAGCATGGGCACCAATACCAGCAGCAGGATCAGCAACAGCAGCGAGAACAGCGTGAACACCACCACCACACCGCCGGTGCGCGACAGGCGATGCCGCTCGAGACGGTCGACCAGCGGGTCCCCCAGGTAGGCCAGCAGGATGCCGATCAGGAACGGGGAAAGAATCGGGTGTAGCAGGTACAGCAGCCAGCCGAGCAGAAACAGCCCAGCCATCCATAGCCAACGGGTGGAATCGGTCATGCTCGCGTCCTCGATGCGAAACGGCGCCAGGAAGGCGCCGCGTAACTGGGCTGTGGTCTAGCCGGCGCCAATTCTACCAGCGAAAGCGCAACTGATCGGTGCGCGGTTTCACCTGAGGAGCCTCGGTTGCACCCGTTTCAGAAGCCTCTACCGGCGCTGCGGCGTCGAGCGGCTCGCTGACTTCCTGCAACTGCCCCAGTGCCAGCTGCGCGCGCAGCTGCTCCGGGCTGGCGCTGACCTGATAGACCAGGCGCTGGCCGTCGATCTCCTGCAAACGTGCAGCGAAGGGTTCGAGCAAACGCTCCAGCGCCGCGAAACGCCCCAGGTCGGCGCCCTCGATGACCAACGTCAGGCTCTGCGCCGCGCCGGGCTTGACGACGAAACGCGGCGCCAGGCGCTCGGCCACGGCCAACAGCACTGCATCAGCCAGCGCCGCCTGATCGGCGGCCTCAGCCTTGCCCTGCTCACGCTCGTCGCCCAGCCACAGGCGCCAGGTTGCCTGCCAGTTGCCGCCGCTTTCGGTCGCCTGCACGGCCAGCAAGGCATCGGCGCCGTAGCGCTCGGAGGCCTCACGCAGCGCCTGTGGATCGTTGGCCAGCAGCGTATCGGCATTGCCCAGCGCCTGCTCGCTGAGGTCCGCCAGGGGCAGACGCAGCGGCAGACCACGATGCTGAGCAGCATCGCGCAGCAGTGCCGATGCACTCTGGCTTTCACCAACCAGTTGGCTGCCTTCCGGCGACTCGTTGAGCCACCAGGTCAGGATGGCCGGACGATTGGCGCCCCACAAAGCCAGGCCAGCCTGGCGCAGTTGCTGATCGGTACTGGCCGGATCGAACTCGACCAACAGCGCGTCGCCTTCATAACCGTACTGGCTGACGATCTGTTGCGGGTCCTTGCGCAGGCCTTCCAAGCCGGCGCTCTGCAGCGCCTTGGCATCACCGGTCAAACGCAGCACCAGGGTCTGCAGGGCCTTCTGCATGGCCGCGTCGCGGCTTTCCGGCTGTTGATCCGCCACCGGTTCACGCACCTGATAAAGACCGGTAACCGGCGCGGCCAGTGCTGGCAGGCTCAGGAGCGACAGACAGAAGAACAGCAGGCGGATGGGCAAACGCATTGGGTGGACTCTCGCAAGGGATGGCCGCACGGCGGGCAGGCACAAAGGCCTATACCTTAAACAGCCGCTCAAGCCCCGGCAACCAGAGCCAGCGCCTGCGACGAAGCGCATGCACGCGAGTGGCCGCTGCCGGGCAAGCCTGATAAAATCGCGCGCCTTCGCCAGCCGGTACGCGCGCCGGGCTCCTTGGATGAGCCCGCGCCACGTCGGCGCCTACACGAACTCCCCATCCAAAGGCCCGGATCTATGAGCAAGCAACCCGCCATCAGCTACAAGGACGCAGGCGTCGACATCGATGCCGGTGAAGCCCTGGTCGAACGCATCAAAGGCGTCGCCAAGCGCACTGCGCGTCCGGAAGTCATGGGTGGCCTGGGCGGCTTCGGCGCCCTGTGCGAGATCCCGGCCGGCTACAAGCAGCCCGTACTGGTGTCCGGCACCGACGGCGTCGGCACCAAACTGCGCCTGGCACTGAACCTGAACAAGCACGACAGCATCGGCCAGGACCTGGTCGCCATGTGCGTCAACGACCTGGTGGTGTGCGGCGCCGAGCCGCTGTTCTTCCTCGACTACTACGCCACCGGCAAGCTCAACGTCGACGTCGCCGCCACCGTGGTCACCGGCATTGGCGCCGGTTGCGAGCTGGCTGGCTGCTCCCTGGTCGGTGGTGAAACCGCGGAAATGCCGGGCATGTACGAAGGCGAAGACTACGACCTGGCCGGCTTCTGCGTTGGCGTGGTGGAAAAGAGCGAAATCATCGACGGCTCCAAGGTCATCACTGGCGACGCGCTGATCGCCCTGCCCTCCTCCGGCCCGCACTCCAACGGCTACTCGCTGATCCGCAAGATCATCGAAGTCTCCGGCGCCGACATCGAGCAGGTGCAACTGGATGGCAAGGCCCTGACCGACCTGCTGATGGCGCCGACCCGTATCTACGTCAAGCCGCTGCTCAAGCTGATCAAGGACACCGGTGCGGTCAAGGCCATGGCCCACATCACCGGCGGCGGCCTGCTGGACAACATCCCGCGTGTGCTGCCGCAAGGCGCCCAGGCAGTGATCGACGTGGCCAGCTGGAATCGTCCGGCGGTGTTCGACTGGCTGCAGGAACAAGGCAACGTCGACGAACATGAAATGCACCGCGTGCTGAACTGCGGCGTCGGCATGGTCATCTGCGTCGCTCAGGATCAGGTCGAAACCGCCCTGGCCAGCCTGCGCGCCAGCGGCGAGCAACCTTGGGTCATCGGCCAGATCACCGAAGCGGCAGAAGGTGCAGCCCAGGTTCAGCTGAACAACCTGAAAGCCCACTGATGCCCTGCAATGTCGTCGTCCTGATCTCCGGGTCAGGCAGCAATCTGCAAGCGCTGATCGACAGCGTCGCCCACGACGGCAATCCGGCCCGCATCGCCGCGGTCATCTGCAACCGCGCCGGTGCCTACGGCCTGGAGCGGGCGAAACAGGCCGGGATCACCACCGAACTGCTTGATCACAAGCAGTTCGACGGCCGCGAAGCCTTCGATGCCGCCCTGATCCAGGCCATCGATGCCCACCAGCCTGACCTGGTGGTACTGGCCGGTTTCATGCGCATCCTCACGCCTGGCTTCGTTCAGCACTATTCAGGCCGCCTGCTCAATATCCACCCGTCACTGCTGCCCAAGCACAAAGGCCTGCACACTCATCAACGAGCTATCGAAGCCGGCGACAGCGAACACGGCTGCAGCGTGCACTTCGTGACAGAGGAACTCGATGGTGGCCCTCTGGTCGTACAAGCTGTGTTGCCAGTCATGGCAGACGACACGGCCGAAAGCCTTGCGCGCCGCGTGCATCAGCAGGAACACCAGATCTATCCTCTGGCTGTACGCTGGTTTGCCGAAGGCCGCTTGCGTCTTGGCGCTCAAGGCGCAATGCTGGATGGCCTGCCGCTGCCCGCCAGCGGCCACCTGATTCGAACCTAGGAGACTCTATGCGTCGCGCCCTGCTGTTCGCCCTGACACTGTTCAGCCTGCCCGCCCTTGCCGAGGATCTGCAGCCTTTCTCCGCCAGCTACACCGCGGACTGGAAGCAGCTGCCGGTCAGTGGTAGCGCCGAGCGCAGCCTCAAGCGCGAAGACGACGGCCGCTGGACCCTCAACTTCGAAGCCTCGATGCTGGTCGCCGGCCTCACCGAAGAGAGCACCTTCCGCGTCGACAACGGTGCCCTGCTGCCGCTGACCTACCGCCTCAACCGTAGCGGCCTGGGCAAAGGCAAGAAGGTCGAGCAGGATTTCGACTGGGAACAGAAGCAGGTCATCGGCACCGACCGTGGCGACGCCGTACGCCTCCCGCTCAATCGCGGCCTGCTGGACAAGTCGACCTACCAGGTCGCCCTGCAACAGGACGTCGCCGCCGGCAAGAAGAGCGTGAGCTATCAGGTGGTCGACGGTGACGAAATCGAAACCTACGACTTCCGTGTGCTGGGCGAAGAAGTGGTGCGCACCAAGGCTGGCCTGATCGACGCGATCAAGGTCGAGCGCGTGCGTGACCCCACGCAAAGCACCCGCAAGACCGTACTGTGGTTCGCCAAGGACTGGGGCCACCTGCTAGTGCGCCTGCATCAGGTGGAGACCGACGGCAAGGAATACCAGATCATGCTCAAGGAAGGTACTGTCGCCGGCAAGTCGGTGGAAGGTCGTCGCGACTGATCTGCAACCAAATAAAAAACCGGGCCATTGCCCGGTTTTTTATTGACCGCCGTAAACGCTGACAGACAGCGCCAGCCCTGGCCTCTCAATTACGTAGGGTGCGCCGTGTGTTCAGCCGGGGGACATAGGTGCGCACCAAAGAGGTAGCTCCGGCATTTCGGTGCGCACAGCCTGGGCGGCCCCGCGACACCCTACGAAGGCTGATCCAAAACCAGACAAAGCGACCTTTCGTAGGAGCCCCGCCTCGGGGCGAAGCTTTCGAGCTGGCGCCGCACCGGTTCGCGGCGGGGCGCCGCTCCTACTATTCGACGCATCCTTGCCTGTTCCGGGCGCTGGCTGGCAGCACCCGGTAATAGCTCAATCCTGACTCACCGCGCCGATCTTGTGGATCGACAGGTCGGCGCCGTTGTATTCCTCTTCCTGACTCAGGCGAATGCCCAGCGACGCCTTGAGCAGGCCGTACACCACGAAGCCACCGACCAGCGCGACCACCACGCCCAGCGCAGTGCCGATCACCTGGCTGGCCAGGCTGACGCCACCCAGGCCACCGAATGCTTCAAGGCCGAAGATGCCGCAGGCAATGCCACCCCAGATGCCGCACAGGCCATGCAGCGGCCAGACGCCGAGCACGTCATCGATCTTCCACTTCACCTGAGTCGCGGTGAATGCCCAGACGAATAGCGCACCGGCAATCGCGCCAGTGACCAGGGCGCCAATCGGATGCATCAGGTCCGAGCCGGCGCATATCGCTACTAGGCCGGCGAGCGGGCCGTTGTGCAGAAAGCCTGGGTCATTGCGCCCCACCAGCAGCGCGGCGACGGTGCCACCGACCATGGCCATCAGCGAGTTGACCGCCACCAGGCCACTGACGCCCTCGAGCGTCTGCGCACTCATCACGTTGAAGCCGAACCAGCCGATGATCAGGATCCACGAGCCCAGCGCCAGGAATGGAATGTTCGACGGCGCCATGGCCACCAGCTTGCCGTCGCGATAGCGACCATTGCGGCGCCCCAGCAGCAGCACCGCGCCGAACGCCAACCAGCCGCCCATGGCATGCACCACCACCGAACCGGCGAAGTCATGAAAGCCCGCGCCGAAACGAGTCTCGAGCCAGGCCTGGAAGCCGTAGTTGCCGTTCCAGATCATGCCTTCGAAGAAGGGATAGACGAACGCCACGATCAATGCAGTGGCACATAGCTGCGGGCCGAACTTGGCGCGCTCGGCGATACCACCGGAGATGATTGCCGGAATCGCCGCGGCGAAGGTCAGCAGGAAGAAGAACTTCACCAGACCGTACCCGTGGTTCTCCGTCAGCACCGCCGCCGGCTCGAAGAAGTTGATGCCGTAGGCGATCCAGTAGCCGATGAAGAAATACGCCAGGGCGGAAATGGCGAAATCCGAAAGAATCTTCGATAGCGCATTGACCTGGTTTTTCTGCCGCACCGTTCCCACTTCGAGGAAGGCAAACCCGGCGTGCATGGCCAGGACCATGATTGCACCGAGCAGGATGAACAGGGTATTGGAGCCGTGGATCAGCGTGGCCACGGCACTGTTGATGTTTTCCATCGAGAAAGAAAACTCCGGAGGCAGAAAAAAAGCACCAAACGAAGGCACAAAACCGAAGATACGCACCACAATGCAGCCAGCACATGCAGCGCGCCCTCGAAAAGTGCCGTTTGGCGGCCCCAAAATGGCGCCACCAAAGATCGACTGACCGATGCTTATTTCTTGTTAATCAAATGGTTATGCGCGAAATTGACCATCCTGAGCTGCATCGAGAAGGCCTCATCACAGGGCATTTCGCGACCTTCGCGCACCAGCAAAAGGCAATCGCTATACCAAACACCAAACCGGTCACTTCACGACTATTCTTGCGGAACCCTCACGCTGCAGAGCACTCGTAAACAGTACATACCCAACGCAGAGGACTGCTCACCATGCCACGCAAAGCCGCTACTCCAAGCACCAAGGACGCCCTGCTGGATGAATTCCAGGCTCTGGTCAGCGACACCGAGAAGCTCCTGCAACATTCCGCCAGCCTGGCTGGTGAACAGGCCGAAGCGCTGCGCGATGACATTCGCAGCAGTCTTGACCGTGCCCGTGACACCTTGCACAAAGCCGAGTCCGGCCTGCGCGAACAGGGCAAGATCGCCGTCGACGCCACCGAGGATTACGTGCACAAACACCCGTGGCAGGCGCTCGGCCTGTCGGCCGCTATCGGCCTGGTGCTCGGCCTGCTGATCAGCCGCCGTTGACAGCGCCCATGTCCAACGGCCCCTCGCCACGGCGCCTGGGAGCAGCCCTGTTGGGCCTGCTCCAGGGCCACGTGGCGCTGCTGGCCCATGAGCTCGAAGACCAACGCGACCAGGCACTGCGTGCGCTGCTCCTTGGCGGTCTGTGCCTGGCCTTCGCCCTGCTCCTGCTGATAGGTCTGTCCGCTCTGCTGCTGATCGTCTACTGGGATACGCACCGCCTGGCAGTCGCCACCGGCCTGTGCCTGTTCTACGGCTTCGGTCTGCTCGGTTGCGGCGCCTGGCTGCTGACCAGTCTGCGCAACGCCGAGCCGCCGTTCAGCGCCAGCCTTGAAGAACTGCAACGTGACCGCGAGCAACTGCTGCCATGACGCCGACCCTGCCTCCAGGCGCCTCGCGCCGTGAACTTCGTAAAGCCGTGCTGCGCATGCGCCTGGAAATGCATCGCCAGGAACTGCGTCATGAAATCCTGCAGATCACTCATCCACTGCAACAGGTACGCGAGTACGGGCAGCGGCTGCGCAAGGGCAACGCACCATTTCTGCTCACTGGCGGGGTGCTGGCTCTGGCCGGGCTGCTTGGCCGCAAACGCGGCTGGCGCCGCTGGCTGCGCCTGGCGTTGATCGTCATGCCGCTGCTGCGGCGCGCGCAACAGGGTACGCGCGGGCGCTCACCTTTGGTCTAGACCTGGGCTGGCCGCGATCTTGCTAGGTTGAGCCACTCTGCCACCATCTGGTGGCTCAACCGCTGAGCGCTAAGGAAATCCCAGGTGATCGACGGACTGCCTTTTGCCGTCTTCCAACCCTTTATCGACACCGCCACCGGCCGCATCGCAGGCGTCGAGGCCTTGGCGCGACTACGCGATGCCGAGGGCCAGGTGCGCTCGGCCGGGCCGCTGTTCGCCGACCCGAAAACACCGCCAGCAGCCCTGCGCCGCCTCGACCGCCAGGTACGCGAGGATGCCCTGCAGCGCTTCCACCAGGCTCCGGCGGACTGGTTCCTGAGCCTGAACATTTCACCACGCTGGATCAGCCGCCTGCGCCCGGCGCAGCCACTGCCCAGCCTGATTCAACTGCAGCGCAGCGGTATCGACCCTGCGCGCATCGTCTTCGAGATCACCGAGCTGGGCGGTGCCAGCCAGCGCTTACCCGACGTGGTGGCGCGCTACCGCGACGCTGGCGCGCGCATCGCTATCGACGATTTCGGCGCTGGCTATTCGCAGCTCGACCGCGTGCTGGCACTGCAACCGGACATCCTCAAGCTGGACATGCGCCTGTTCCAGGAAGCCGCTCGCGGCGGCCCTAGCGGCGAAGTGGTCAAGGCGCTGGCCCAGATGGCCGAAAAGACCGGTTGCTGGATCATCGCCGAAGGGGTGGAAACCGAAGCCGAGTTGAACTTCGCCCTGGAGTGCGGCGCCCGTTACGTCCAGGGGTTCCTGTTCGCCAGGCCGGAGGAGGAACTGTTCGCCAGCGACGCCTTCGTCGGCCGTTTCGCGCGCCTGCGTGACAGCTACGTACAGCAGAAACTCGCCGAGCGCGCGCGCCTGGTCAGCCTGCGCCAGCAACTGGCCGAATTGATGTCCGAACTCCGCTTCTGGGCCGAAAGCGGCGCCCCGGCAACGAGCCTTGAGGCGCCGGACAACTATCCCTGGCTGTTGCGCATCTATCAGTGCGACCGCCACGGCACCCAGCTCACACCCAACCTGCAGTGGCGCCAGAACATCTGGCAGGCCGATGACCGCTACCTTGGGCATAACTGGTCATGGCGCCCCTACTTCTATCAACTGCTGGCCGAAGGCTGGGAAGAGCGGCGCCTGACGCTCTCCACCACCTACCGCGACGCCACCACCAACCAGTACTGCCTGACCGCCGGGCAGTTCATCGACAATGGTCGTCGCCTGCTGCTGGTGGACATCGACGCCGCCGGTTTCTGAGTACGCAGCTAGGCTTAGCAACAGGCCATTGGACTTCTCTCGGCACAGTCGAACGAGGCGCGCCTCGAGCCAGGCGTTTCTCGGATACATCCGTGCCCACAGAAGCCTCGCGCCGAACGGCTGAATGATCTGCCCCAGTCTTCGAGGCTGTGCTTATGCTCTGGCTAGCCCTGCGCCTACTCACCCTACTGCTGCTCAGCGCCAGTGTGCTGGCCGCCGCGTCCCCGACCTACCACGACGACATCGCTCCGCTACTGGCCAACCGCTGCCTGGTTTGCCACAGCGGCGCGCAGGCCCCGCTGGGCCTGCGCCTGAACAGTCTGGAGAATCTGTTGCGCGGCAGCCAGCGCGGGCCGGTGGTCCACGCTGGCGATGCTGCCGGCAGCGAGCTGCTGCGCCGCCTGACGGGCAGCAGCCAACCGCGCATGCCACTGAGCGGCCCGCCCTTTCTCGAAGCCGCCGAGATCGCCATGGTCGAACGCTGGATAAACGCCGGCCTGCCAGCAGGCAACGAAAGCATGACCCGGCCTGCCGCCGCCGTCCCAAGCCTCGACGAGGTGGTCGACTACCGCCACGTCGAAGCCATTCTGCTGCGCCGCTGCGCTACCTGCCATTCCGCCAGCGGCTTGATGGGCGCGGCTCCCGAGGGTTATCTGCTGTCGAGTTACGCAGCGACCCTGGCCAGCGGCGAGCGCGCCCGCGTGGTGCCCGGCAACCCTGCAGCCAGCGAGCTGGTGCGGCGTATTCGCGGCCAGGCGCGACCGCGCATGCCGTACGACGGCCCGCCCTATCTCACCGATGCGGAAATCGACCTGATCGTGGCCTGGATCGAACAAGGCGCACGCGATGCTGCCGGGCAGCCAGCAACCGTGCCGGTGGGCGCCCGAGTACGTCTGCATGGCCGCCTGGATGATGCCGGCAGGCTGGACGGTCTGGCGCTACTGATCGACGCGCGCACGCGCCTGGACGATGCGCCGCACCCCGGCGCCTACGTGCAGGTACGCGGCCGCCTCGATGCCGGCGGCCGTGTGCAAGTAGAACGTCTACGCCTGCGCTAACTGCTCGGCAGGTGCCTCACTCGGGCGATAGGCGGTGTGCACCACCTTGCTGTCGACATGATTGATGGTGGACAGTATCTGCGCGGCATCAGTCAGCGACGGCGCCATGGTCCAGCGGTCCAGGGCGTCGTTGCCGATGCGCAGCATGCCGGTATGGCTCAGATCGTTGAGGTCCACCACCGGGTCGACGTCATAGAAACCCAGGGCGCGGCGCAGTTGTTCGATATCGGCGCGCGCGCCGGTGAGAAACTGCCAGCCGGGACCGATATGATGACGCCCGACGTACTCGCGCAAACGCTCGGGGCTGTCCAGCTCCGGCTGCAGCGTCAGCGAATACAGGTGCACATCGCGCCCGGCGCGCTCGCCGAGCATCTCCTGCACCAGACGCAGGTTGGCGGTGGTAGCCGGACAACTGTTGCTGCACTGGGCATACATCATATTGATCGCCACCACCTTGCCACGCACCAGGTCGTCGTAGAAGCGCACTTCACGCCCCTCGTGGGTCAGCAGCGGGACATTGGGAAAGCGTGTACCGCCCACCCCGGCCAGCGGCGCAGCCGGTTGCTGCACGCTGCTGCCCGAGCGCCAGGCGGCCCAGCCGAACGCAGCGACGCCCAGCCCTGCCAGTACCTTTCTTCGCGTATTCATGGCAAACCTCCGGCTGGCTCAGACGATGTCAAAACGCAGCATCATGGCGTGGTCTTCGTGGATCAGGTTGTGGCAGTGCATCACGTACTTGCCCTTGTAGTCGCGAAAACGTATCAGCACGCGAAGGACAGTACGATCAGTGATATTGAATACGTCCTTGCGTCCCTTCTCATGCGCAGCAATCGCCACATTCCTGCCATCGGTGGTCTTGCTCAGCAGACGGCCCTCCTCGAAATGGATATGGACGGGGTGATCCCAGCCGTCATCCACGCTGTACAGCTCCCAGATCTCCATGGCCCCCATGGGCACCAGGGCGCGCGGAGTATTGAGATTGATGAACTGCCCATTGATCGCCCACATGTTCTGTCGGCGCTCGAAGAGGAACTTGCGCACCGGCAGCGCCGCCAGTTGGGCGGTCGTCGGCAGCGGCGGCAGCGGCCGCAGATTGGCCGGCACCTGGCTCAGGTCCTGCTCCGGCGGCTCGCGGTCGACCACTATCTTCAACACCCAGTCGCCGGGTGCCACCACCTGATAGGGCCGGCGGGTGTCCTCAGGGCGATGGGTCAGGCGGTTGGCCAGGTACAGCTCGGTGCCCACCGGGTAGCGCGAAAAATCCACCACGATATCGGCCCGCTCGGCCACCCCCAGGCGCACGTTGGTCTGATTGAGCAGCGGCTTGTCCAGCAGGTTGCCGTCGTTGGCGATGTAGGTGAAGGGCTGGATCACGTTGTTCGGCCGCACCAGGTAGAACTGGTAGAAGCGGCTCGGCCCACCGTTGAGCAGACGCAGGCGGTACTTGCGCCGAGCCACCCGCAGCACCGGCTGGATCTTGCCGTTGACTATGGTCTTGTCGCCGAGGATGCCCTCGGGGCTGACCTGGTCGTAGTAGAGCATGCCGTTGGGGTCAAAACGCCGGTCGCAGAAGCTCAGCGGGTAATCGTAGGGGTGACTGGGCAGACGCAGGGCAGCCGGGTTGGGGTCCTTCTCGTTGCCCGAGTCGAGATGATCGAACAGCAGGAAGAAACCCATCAGCCCGCGGACGATGTTGGGCGCGGTGAAGTCCAGGGTATGGTCGTGGTAGAACAGGGTGCCAAGGGCTTCGCGGTAGTCGCCGATGCCGTTCTGCAGCTCGTCGTAGCCAGCGTAGATGTTGGAGTAAAGGTGGTCCTTGAAACCGCCTGGCGCAGTCAGGTTGGGCCCGGCCTTGGTGGTGCTGTAGTAGTCGCCGGGAAAGCCGTCACTCTCCGACCCGATGTGGGCGTTGTGCAGGTGGGTGCTGATCTCCGGCGTACCGAAGCCGGTGTGGTTGGCCGGCAGGTCGTTGTAGATGCGGCAGATCAGCGGATGGCCATAGTGCGAGTGCACCACCGGGCTGAGCACGGACAAATCCGGATATGCGGCCTGATAGGTCCACACCGGTTGCGGCGGATAGGCCGGGTTGAACACCCAGCCCTCGCGCTGCGCCGCATGCAGCTCGTAGTGCTCGGCCTGTGGGCCGAACTGGGCCCAGCGCTGATGCGCCGGCCGCCCGGCCTCGCCGGCGGCGGTGTTGGCCAGCTCGGTAGGCGGAGGATTGAGCGTACTGCCGTAGAGCAGCGGCGGCTCGTTGGGCAGGAACTCCTGCCAGGCAATGGTCGGCGGGCTGGGCGGTACAACTGCCTCGCTGCGACTGGGCGCCAGGATCAGCGGCGCCGCGGCCAGCGCCGCACTACCTTGAAGAAAACTGCGCCGTGATAGCTGCCCGGGCGGCGCCAGCTCCCCATCAACGGGGCACACAGTGCCCTGTGCCTCGGTCGGACCCGCACTGGGTGATATAGGTGGTTTCATGCTGCATCTCCCCGACGCCCGACTGTCGCTCCTGCGTGCATGCGTTAACCCGCACACGGACGATATACGCACGTCGTCTGAAAAACGGTCGACTCGACTGAGGCCTCCAGGCCGAGACAACTACCAACGACCAGACAGCCCATAGGGCCAGCACGCCAGAGCGAGTCGACTCGGCTCCAGCAAGGTCGGTGCACGGGAAATAGGCAGATGAACAATGAAGGCGTGGCAGCTGCGCCTCGCTGATACGGGGTGCATGGTCCGGCACAATGGCAAGCTGTCCATGACGTTCTCCCTAGCAACCTCTACTGCCGGTATGCGGTGCCCTCTCCTTCACCACACACCGTCAAATAACAAGCAACCACAGGTATCACTTAAACTCGCCAATCGAAAACAGTCAAATACATGTCACTTTTTATAAACAACTCCAATATAATCGATAAGTATATGCAAAAAAGCCAATTTATTGACTAACCCATTAATCATCATCCTTGCCTCGGGTTGCGCAGCGCTGCGCGAACGCCGAAGCTAGGAGGCCTGGATCAACCTGGCGAGGATCGGCCTTGGATTGGCACACCCTGCTCACCCGCGAACGTCTCGGTAAACCTGCGCCCAGCTCTGCAGAGCTGGGACGCAGTCCCTTCCACAAGGATCATGACCGCATCATCTTCTCCGGTGCCTTCCGCCGCCTGGGACGCAAGACCCAGGTGCACCCGGTGTCGAGCAACGACCATATCCACACCCGCCTGACCCACTCCCTGGAAGTCAGCTGCGTCGGCCGTTCGCTGGCCATGCGCGTTGGCGAGATGTTGCGTGACGACCTGCCCCACTGGTGCACGCCGAGCGACCTGGGCATGGTGGTGCAGTCCGCCTGCCTGGCCCATGACATAGGCAACCCGCCGTTCGGCCACTCCGGCGAAGACGCCATTCGCCACTGGTTTCAGCAAGCCGCCGGACGCGGCTGGCTGGATGCGATGAGCGATGCCGAACGCGGCGATTTTCTCAATTTCGAAGGTAACGCCCAGGGTTTTCGCGTGCTCACCCAGCTGGAGTACCACCAGTTCGACGGCGGCACACGGCTGACCTACGCCACCCTCGGCACCTACCTCAAGTACCCCTGGACGGCCCGCCACGCGGACGCACAGGGCTACAAGAAACACAAGTTCGGCTGCTACCAGAGCGAGCTGCCACTGCTCGAACAGATCGCCGCCAAGCTCGAACTGCCGCAACTGGAAACGCAGCGCTGGGCGCGTCACCCGCTGGTCTATCTGATGGAAGCGGCGGACGACATCTGCTACGGCCTGATCGACCTGGAAGACGGCGTGGAAATGGAGCTGCTCGACTACACCGAAGTCGAGGCGCTGCTGCTCGATCTGGTAGGCGATGACCTGCCGGAGACCTATCGCCAGCTCGGCCCCAAGGACTCGCGCCGGCGCAAACTGGCGATCCTGCGCGGCAAGGCCATCGAACACCTGACCAACGCGGCTGCCAGCGCCTTCGTCGAACAGCAGCAGGCCCTGCTGGACGGCGGCCTGCAGGGCGATCTGGTCGAACACATGCATGGCGCCGCCAAGCACTGTGTGCAGAGCGCGAAGTCACTGGCGCGCGAGAAGATCTTCCACGACAAGCGCAAGACGTTGCATGAGATCGGCGCCTATACCACGCTGGAAATCCTCCTCAACGCCTTCTGCGGTGTGGCACTGGAGCTGCACAGTGGGCGTGCGCTGTCGTTCAAGCACCGGCGTATTCTCGATCTACTCAGCTACTACGCGCCTGAACCGGGTTGGCCCCTGTATCGCTCGTTCATGCGGGTGATCGACTTCATCGCCGGCATGACGGACAGCTACGCTACGGAAATGGCGAGGGAAATGACGGGCCGTTCGAGCCCGATCTGACGAAAAGAGCGCATGAAGAACCTGATTCGCAACAGTTTCACCTGGCATGCCGGCCCGCCGGCCTGGGGGCCGGCCGTGGTCGCCGGGCTGGGTTGTGCCTTGCCGCTGGTGCTCGGCCTGTTCACCGCTCACAGTGGTTTTCTCTGGGCCTCGGCTGGCGCCTTTCAGGCCGCTCAGGCCAATCCGCTGCATCGCTTCGGCATGCTGCGCATGCTGCTGCTCACCGGCCTCGGTGCCTGCAGCGCCGGCCTGGGTTTCTGGGCCGCCAGCCACCCGCTGATCAGCCTGGGCATTTTCGCTGCTTTCGGCCTGCTGCTGGCCTGGCTGCAACGCTTCGGCAGCGAAGCCGGCAAGCTGGGTATCGGTCTGTGCATCTGCCTGTGCCTCGGCCAAGGACAATTCGGCATCGGCAACCTGCACAACCCTTATGCGGTGGCCATGCTGTTCATTCTCGGCGGGCTCTGGGTGATGCTGCTGGCCTTCGGCCTGCGTGGCCTGCACGGCCTGCGCATGTGGCCCTACATGCCGCGCTTCCTGGCCATTCTCAAGGTACTCAAGCGCCACGCGCAGCGCCTGCCTCGTCAGCAATGGCGTCTGCATGCCCTGGCCTGCATGCTGGCTTTTGCCGCGTCAGGGCTGATCGTCAATCTGGCCGGCCTGTCGCGGGGTTACTGGCTGACGCTGACCGTCATCACCACGCTACAGTTGGAATTCCAGGGCAGCCTGGTGCGAGCGCTGCAAGCGAGCCTGGCCAGCCTCGCTGCCGCCGGCCTACTGATCGTCTTCGGTCACAGCCTGCAGAGCCCCCCGACGATGGTCATGACCTTGCTGGTGCTGGTGATTCTCAGCCGTGCGCTGCAGGCCAATCACTACGGCTTGTTCGTGCTGCAGACCAGCCTGTGCTTCGTGCTCCTGGCCGAGAGCCTTGCTCAGGACTGGCACCTGGCGGAGGTGCGCCTGCTCAACGCACTGATCGGCGTGGCCTTGAGCCTGACCGTGGCGCTTCTGGTCCATGGCCTGCGCCTGCAACTGAACAAACCGAGCAAAGCCGCGGACAATTCTCGGCAGCCTTTATAACGTTTCGGCAGATTCGCCCACTCTTCACTATGCTGTTCAAGCCTGCAGCGCCCGCAAGGAGTGAAGTGCGATGCTCAATACCGCCGTTCCCAGAGAACGCCGTTTCCCCCTGCACGTTCATATTAGTGTCCTGTTCACGCTTCTGCTGCTGTTCACCGGTGCCGTGCTGGGGTTATTCAATTACCAGCAGACCAGCCGGCTGATCTTCTCCAGCAGTTCGACACTCTTCGAGCGCATCCAGCACGACGTACAGAGAGATCTGGACAATACCTACCGCCCTATACGCCACCTGCTCAGCCTGCTGGCGCTGCACCCGGCCACAGAGGCCGACACGCTCGATGAACGCCTGGAAATGCTGCCGCTGTTCGTTCAGGCCCTGCGCGACAACCCCAAACTGGCCTCGATCTATCTCGGCTATGAGGATGGCGACTTCTTCATGGTCAGGCCGCTGCGCAGCGACATGCTCAAGCAGCGCTTCGACGCGCCGAACAAAGCGGCTTATCAGGTCTGGGCCATCGACCGCAGCAGCGCCGGGACCGACAGCGATTACCTGTTCTATGACGGCTCACTGAACCAGCTCAGCCGCCGGCAGAAACTCAGCGAGCCTTACGATCCCAGGCAGCGCGACTGGTTCAAGCGCGCGCGCGGCGATGGCGGACAGATCACCACCGCGCCCTATCTGTTCTTCTCCACCCAGGAAATCGGCACCACATTGGCCAGGCGCAGCGGCCTGACCACCGTGATCGGTGCCGACCTGACGCTCGACGATCTCTCGGCCACCTTGGCCAGCCACCGCGTCACCCCCAACAGCCAGGTAGTACTCGCCGACAACGACGGCAATGCCGTGGCCTACCCCGAGAGCAACCGCCTGCTCAAGGAGGTCGACGGCAAGGTATCGCTGGTCAAGGTCCGCGAGCTCAATCCGGCCCTGGGTGAATTGCTGTCCGGCCAACTGAACGAACGAGACGAGGGCATCGTCGAACTGGCCAAGCAGCGTTGGGCCATGGCTCACCGGCACATTCAGGAGGGCGGCCCACAGGGGTTGCATCTGGCCCTGCTGGTGCCCGAGCAAGAGCTGCTGGCAGAGGCTTATCGCATCCGCTGGCAGGGCGCGCTGATCACTCTCACCACCCTGCTGCTGTGCCTGCCGCTGGGCTGGCTGACTTCACGTCTGGTGGTCAAACCGCTGCGCAGCCTGGTGCAGGAGGCGCAGGCCATCCGCCGTTTCGACTTCGCCCATCCGGCCAGCGGTCGCTCGCCGATTCTCGAGGTCGACCAGCTAGCGGTGTCGATGAGCAGCATGAAGGACACCCTGTCGAGCTTTCTCGACATCGCCGCCAGCCTCTCGGCGGAAACCCAGTTCGACGCGCTGATCAAGCGCGTCATGGACGCCACCGTCTCCATCAGCGCGGCCCAGGGCGGCCTGCTTTATCTGCTGGACAATGACAGCGGCCGCCTGGAGCCACAGGGGTTGGTCATCGACGGCCAGAGCCGCAGCCTCGCCGATCTGGGCATCCACGGACTGGCCCATGACGATCCGACCTTACCCAGCTGGCTGCAACGTCCAGCCAGCGGCGGCGACAGCGTCGCCACCTCCATCGGCTTCGATCAGGCGGGTAAATTTCAAGGGCTGCTGTCGGCCATGGACAGTCCGCGCCTGCACCTGATTGCAGCCGGCCTGCATAACCGTCAGGGCGACACTGTTGGCGTGCTGGTACTGTTGCAACGCGATACCGGCGAAGATAACGAAAGCATGCTCAGCCCGGATCGCGTCGCCTTCGTCGACGCCGTCTCAGGCAGTGCAGCCCTGTGCATCGAGAGCCAGCGTCTGCTGGCCAGGCAGAAGCAGTTGCTCGATGCCTTCATTCAACTGATCGCCGGCGCCATCGACGCCAAGAGTCCCTATACCGGCGGCCACTGTCAGCGCGTACCGGAAATCACCCTGATGCTCGCCCGTGCTGCGGCCGAGAGCGACGCCCCCGAGTTTCGTGACTACAACCCCAGCGACGAGGAGTGGGAGGCGCTGCATATCGCCGCCTGGCTGCACGATTGCGGCAAGGTCACCACCCCCGAGTACGTGGTGGACAAGGCGACCAAGCTGGAAACCCTGTACGACCGCATCCACGAAATACGCATGCGCTTCGAGGTACTCAAGCGCGATGCCTGGGTCGCCTATTGGCGTGGTCGTGCCGAAGGTGCTGAAGAAAGCGCACTGGCGGCTCTGCGCGACCAGCTGCTGAGCGATCTGGACGACGAATTCGCCTTCATCGCGCGCATCAATCTGGGTGGCGAGGCCATGGCCGATGACGACCAGACTCGCCTCAAGCAGATCGCCGAGCGACGCTGGCTACGCACACTGGACAATCGCCTGGGCGTTTCCTGGGAGGAAGCCAGGCGCCTGGAACACTCGGCCCCCAGCAGCCTGCCGGTGGAGGAGCCGCTGCTCGCTGACCGTCTCGACCATCTGATCGAGCGCGCCGACCAGGAGGTGATCGCGCCAGACAATCGCTGGGGCTTCAAGCTGGAAGTGCCGCAATACAAATTCAACCGTGGCGAACTGCACAACCTGAGCATCGCCCGCGGCACGCTGACGGCCGAAGAGCGCTACATCATCAACCACCATATCGTGCAGACCATCCTGATGCTCGACCGCCTGCCCTTCCCCAAGCATCTGCAGAATGTCACCGAGATCGCCGGCGGGCACCACGAGAAGATGGACGGCACGGGCTATCCCAAACGCCTGACGCGCGAACAGATGAGCCTGCCGGCACGCATGATGGCGATCGCCGATATCTTCGAAGCCCTGACGGCAGTGGATCGTCCCTACAAGAAGGGCAAGACGCTGTCGGAGGCACTGAACATCATGGTCGGCATGTGCAAGGGTGCGCACATCGACCCGCAGCTGTTCGCTCTGTTCATTCGCGCAGGCATCTACCGGCGCTACGCCGAGCGTTTCATGCAGGCCGAACAGATCGATCAGGTGGACGAACAGATGGTCTTGGAAAAGGCAGGAGTGCTGTAGGAGCGAGCTCTGCTCGCGAAACGTTGATCAACGCTTCGACTCGAGAGCAGAGCCGCTCCTGCAGTCAGATATCAAGCCATGGCCTGGATCAGCCAAAAGCTGAGGCGGCGCCAGAGAACCCGGCGCCGAGTAGCGATCAAGCCTGGTTGATCGGGTTTTCCGGGTACCAGACGTCCTGCAACGGGCTGAGTTCGAACTTCTCCAGTTCGTCACGGCCTTTCAGCCAGGCCTCGACGGCAGCACGCTGCTCCTCGTTGACCGAGCCACGCTTGGCCAGGCAGACCAGACCGAAGTCTTCGCCACCGACGTAATCCAGACCATTACCGGCGATGGCCTGATCGAGGAACTGATCGACGAAATCGTCGAGGGTCTGGTCGCTCAAGTCGGCCTTGAAGTTCAGGGTCAGCTCGAAGCCCAGCTCCTGGAATTCATCGACACAGAGCTTCTTGCGCAGACGGCGGGAACGGTTGGTCGCCATGAAACAATCCTCAAAGGTAATAACGCGCGGCACTCTAGCAGTTTCGCCGCCAGAGCGCCCGTTTTGTATCGTCCTGCCGGCCCTTCGAACATGTTGAACGCCAGCTGTTTGCAGTGACTGTTTTTAACCCGGCGGGGCCGACTGCGAGCAGAATCTTGCGGCATAATGCCGGCAACTTTTCCCCGAGTCGGACTGTCGTTTGTCTGTCTCCCACGTCACTCCCGCCTGACTGCGGAAGGTTCCTGTCGATGATTCAGCGGTTTCGCCAACTGGCGCTGAGCGCCCTGCTTCTCCCCCTCGCCCTGTCCTGCCACGCTGCCAGCGCCGCACTCCCTGCCAAGGTCGAGCAGGCGCTGAAGGCCAACAAGATTTCCAACAACTCGCTGTCGGTGATGACCGTGCCTCTGGGCGGGCAGGCTGGCGGCCTGCAGTTCAATGCCGATATCTCGGTCAACCCGGCCTCCACCATGAAGCTGGTGACCACCTACGCCGCCCTGGAATTGCTGGGGCCCAACCATCAATGGAAGACCGAGTTCTATGCCGATGGCCCGCTTAAGGATGGTGTACTGCATGGCAACCTCTACCTCAAGGGTGGCGGTGACCCGAAACTGAACATGGAGAAACTCTGGCTGCTGCTGCGCGATCTGCGCATCAACGGCGTGCGCCAGGTTCAAGGCGATCTGGTGCTCGATCGCAGCTTCTTCGTTGTCCCGCAGTTGCCGGCGTTCAATGATGACGGTGGCGATGCCAACAAACCCTTCCTGGTCAAACCCGACTCCCTGCTGGTCAACCTCAAGGCGCAGCGTTTCATCACCCGCGCCGAAGGCGGCAAGGTGCATATCGCCATGGACCCGCCAATCGCTACAGTCCGTATCGACAATCAGGTTCGCGTGCTCAAGGCTGCAACCTGCCCGGCCTGGCCCGATATCCGCTACAACGCGTTGGAGCAGTACGACGGCACGACCCTGATCGTCAGCGGCCAACTGGCTGAAGGCTGCAGTGCGCAGACCTACCTGTCGCTGCTAGACCATCCCAGCTACGCCGCCGGCGCGGTACGCGGTATCTGGCAGGAGTTGGGCGGCAAGATTCTTGGCAAGGACCGTCTGGGCCCTGTTCCGGAGAAAGCCCGCATGCTGGTGCGCGCCTTCTCCCCGGACGTGGTGGAGATCGTTCGCGACATCAACAAATACAGCAACAACACCATGGCTCGGCAGCTGTTTCTCAGCATCGGCGCACAGTTCCGTACCGAAGCCGACAAGGACGACTCCATGGCCGCGCAGCGCGTCATCCGCAGTTGGCTGGCACGTAAGGGCATCACGGCGCCGCATCTGGTGATGGAGAATGGCTCCGGCCTGTCGCGCGCCGAACGCATCAGCGCACGGGAAATGGCGCTGATCCTCCAGGCGGCCTGGCGCAGCCCTTACGCTGCCGAGTTCCGCAGCTCGATGCCACTGGTGGCAATGGACGGCACCATGCGCCGGCGCCTGCAGCGCACACCACTGGTGGGTGAGGCACACATCAAGACCGGCACCCTGAACAACGTGCGCGCCATTGCCGGCTACAGCCGCGACAGCAACGGCCAGGACTGGGCCGTGGTGGCCATCCTCAACGACCCGAAACCCTGGGGCGCCACCTCGATCCTCGATCAGGTGCTGCTCGACACCTACAGCCAACCCAAGCGCTGACGATCACGTAGCCCGGATGCAGTCCGGGGGCTTTTATGAACCAGCCCCCGGATTGTGTCCGAGCGACGCAATCAGCGTGCAGTGAAACGCCAGGCGCGGTGGATCTTCGGGTTGCGGGCGAAGTCCGGGTCCAGCGTCTGCGCGCTGATCTCTTCGACCTGATAGCGCGCCACCAGGCTTTCATCCAACTGGAACTTGCGGAAGTTGTTGGAGAAATACAGCACACCGCCACGGGCCAGGCGCGCCATGGCCAAGTCGAGCAGTTCGACGTGGTCACGCTGCACATCGAACACGCCTTCCATGCGCTTGGAATTGGAGAAGGTCGGCGGATCGATGAAGATCAGCTCGTACTCACCGCGATCCTCTGCCAGCCAGCTCATCACATCGCCCTGCTCCAGACGGTGCTTGTCGGAAAAACCGTTGAGCGCGAGATTACGCCGCGCCCAATCCAGGTAAGTTTTCGACAGATCCACGCTGGTGGTGCTGCGCGCACCACCCTTGGCCGCATGCACGGTGGCCGTCGCGGTGTAACAGAACAGGTTGAGGAAGCGCTTGCCAGCGGCCTCGCGCTGCAGACGCAGGCGCAACGGACGGTGATCGAGGAACAGCCCGGTATCCAGATAGTCGGTGAGGTTGACCAGCAGTTTGACCCCGCCTTCATTCACCTCCATGAACTCGCCCTGTGCGGCCTGACGCTGATACTGCTTGGTACCCGCCTGACGCTCACGACGCTTGATCACCACGCGGCTCTGCGCCACGCCCAGCGCCTGCGGGATCGCGGCCAAGGCATCGAGCAGGCGCGCCTGGGCCTTGTCCGGGTCGATTGAGCGCGGCGCGGCATATTCCTGGACATGCACGTAGTCGCGGTACAGATCGACCGCCACGGCATACTCGGGCATGTCGGCGTCGTACAACCGGTAGCACTCGACGCCTTCGCGGCGTGCCCACTTGCCCAGCTGCTTGAGGTTCTTCTGCAGGCGGTTGGCGAACATCTGCCCGCCTTCGGACAAACGCGCCTGCTGTGGTGCTTCGCTCACCGGCTGTTGATCGTCCTCGCGCGCACGCCGCTCACCGGTAACGAACTGCTCGGTCTGCACCTTGATCAACAACAACTTGCAGGGCAGTGCGCCGTTCCAGAACGCATACTGCTTGTGACTGCGCAGGCCCATGCGCTTGCCCAATTCGGGCGCGCCGGTGAATACCGCTGCCTCCCAGCCCAGGCAGGCCTGACGCAGACGCTCACCGAGGTTCTGGTAGAGGTACAACAGGCTGGCTTCGTCGCCCAGGCGTTCGCCGTATGGCGGGTTGCTGATCACCAGGCCCTTCTGATTCTGGTCCGGGCGCGGCTCGAAACTGCCCAGCTCGCCCTGATAGATCTTCACCCAGTCGGACAGGCCGGCACGCTCGACGTTATTGCGCCCAGGCTGGATCAGGCGCGGGTCGGCTTCGTAACCACGAATCCACAGCGGCGGCTTGGCCAGCCCCACCGCGGCGCGCTGCTCGGCCTCGGCATGCAGCTTCTTCCAGATTGCCGGCACATGGCCCAGCCAATTGGAGAAGCCCCAACGCTCACGCTTGAGATTGGGGGCGATATCGGCAGCCATCAGCGCTGCCTCCACCAGGAAGGTACCTACACCGCACATCGGGTCGGCCAGCGCGCCGCCCTCGGCGGCAATGCGCGGCCAACCGGCACGGATCAGCACTGCCGCCGCCAGGTTCTCTTTCAGCGGCGCCGCTCCCTGCTGCAGGCGGTAACCACGCTGGTGCAGGCTGTGGCCGGAGAGGTCCAGGGACAGCACCGCCTCACCGCGATCCAGGCGCAGATGCACGCGCAGGTCCGGGTTGAGCTTGTCGATGCTGGGACGCTCGCCGCCGGCCGTACGCAACCGGTCGACGATCGCATCCTTGACCTTGAGTGCGCCGAAGTGGGTGTTGTCGATCCCTGAGCCATTGCCACTGAACTCCACCGCCAGGCTGCCGGACGGCTCCAGATGGTCGCGCCAGTCCACTGCCTGCACGCCGTCATAAAGCTCGTCGGCGTTATTCATGGCAAAGCGCGACAGCACCAGCAGCACGCGGTTGGCCAGGCGCGACCACAGACACAGTCGATAGGCCACCTCGATTTCGGCATGGCCGCGGACCGCGGCCGTTTGCTCGCGCGCTTCCTCCAGCCCCAGCGCCTTAGCCTCTTCCAGCAACAGACCCTCGAGTCCCTTGGGGCAGGTCAGCACGATTTCGTAACGATCAGACATGGATGTTCCACTGCCTATGGCAATCAGGGAGGTGCAGCGGCGCACCTCGACTCAAAATAAGTGACAAAAGGTCACAACGCGACCCTTCGTCGGAATAAGCAAGCACTCTCATTTGCACTAGCAAAATGACGGTATCGGCTCGCATAGCCAGATACGACGGCGTCTGGCTGAAAGGTGCTGGACGTATCTCCAGCGCCCTTATGGCCTCACCTGCATTTAGGTTACGCCCTTATGACAAATCGATCATTCACATGCCCCAGTGCATTCGTTAGAACACTACCTAAGGCTTTCGCCGCAACGGCGCAGGCACAGAAAGTTCGCCACGCCGGCAGCGGACTTTCGCAGGCAGAAGATTTCTGCCCGGCCTTGCCACAAGGCCAACGGGACATAACAGTCAACAGTGAGGGCAACACCCTATGAGAAGACTTAAGCGTGATCCGTTAGAAAGAGCTTTTTTGCGCGGCTATCAGTACGGCATCAATGGTAAATCCCGCGAACTTTGCCCCTTTACCCTACCTTCGGTTCGTCAGGCCTGGCTCAATGGCTGGCGTGAGGGCCGTGGCGATAACTGGGATGGGCTGACCGGCACGGCCGGTATTCATCGACTAAACGAACTTCACGCTGTCGGCTGATCAGGATCACACCCGACTTCACCATGCCGACCCCCTCCGGGCGGCGGGCGCAAGCCCAGGGGCTCCTTCGGGAGCCCTATTTATTTATGCAGCTTATTTACGCAGCGCGGCGATCGCATCCACCGCCTCGCGAATCAGCGCCGGCCCCTTGTAGATGAACCCCGAATAGATCTGGACCAGACTCGCACCCGCGGCGATCTTCTCGGCCGCATGCTTGCCCTCGGTAATACCGCCCACCGCAATGATCGGCAGACGACCCGACAGCTCACCCGACAGCACCTTGACGATATGCGTACTCTTGTCGCGTACCGGCGCGCCCGACAAGCCGCCGGCCTCATCCCCATGGGCCAGACCTTCGACACCTTCACGGCTGAGCGTGGTATTGGTGGCGATCACCGCATCCATATCGGCGCCCAGCAGCGCTGATGCCACCAGCGCGGTTTCTTCATCACTCATGTCCGGGGCGATCTTGATCGCCAGTGGCACGCGCTTACCGTGCTCCTGAGCCAGATCCTCCTGACGACGACGCAGCGCCTCGAGCAACTCCTTCAGCGAATCGCCGAACTGCAGACTGCGCAGCCCCGGCGTATTGGGTGAGCTGACGTTGACCGTGACGTAGCTGGCGTGGGCATAGACCTTGTCCAGGCATGCCAGGTAATCATCCACCGCCCGCTCGACTGGCGTATCGAAGTTCTTGCCGATATTGATACCCAGCACACCCTTGAACTTAGCTGCCTTGACCCGCTCAAGCAGGTGATCGACACCATGGTTGTTGAAACCCATGCGGTTGATCACCGCCTCGGCCTCCGGCAGACGAAACAGGCGCGGTTTGGGGTTGCCCGGCTGCGGACGCGGGGTAACGGTGCCGATCTCGACGAAACCGAAGCCGAGCTGGGCGAAGCCATCGATGGCATCGCCGTTCTTGTCCAGCCCTGCCGCCAGACCGACCGGATTGGCGAACTGCAAACCCATCACGTTTACTGGCAGACTGGTCGGCGCCTTGGTCAGCAAGCCATTGAGCCCCAGCCGGCCACCTGCACCGATCAGATCGATGGACAGCTCATGGGAGGTTTCCGGGGACAGTTTGAACAGCAGCTCGCGGGCCAGGGAGTACATGATCAGGCTCAGCTCGACAGGTAGAGGGTTGGCAGCCGGCGATTATAGCCGCGCAGGCGTCGTCGGCGCGAGGCAAGCGCGCCAGATCAGTCCAAAGGGCGTAAACTCAACAGCTCGCCGGAGCTACTGAATTCCAGCACGAAGGAACCAAAGATACCGGCGTGAGTCAGATACGGCCGCAGATGGTGGGCCGGCAAACTGACGCGGCGCCCATCCCGGCTTTGCGCCATAATCCGGTTGGCCTGGCCACGATAGATGGCCTGCAATCGTTCGGCCGATAACGCAATATCCAGCACCAAGCTGGGCATGGAGGCACCCTCGCAAATGAATGCGGCTATTTTGCCACAGACCCGCAACGCGACAGGCACTCCCGCGCCGCGCTACGCTATATGGGCAATAGCCATCCGCGTCTGCCACACTGCAGCAGACGCTTCAGGAGCGATCTGCCGGCCATGAGCCTGTCCGAATCCTCAACTCTCAGTAGCCGCCTGGCAGCCCTGGCCCAGCGCATGGGTCTGCTCGGCCGCAACTCACGACAGATATTCGCCAGAGCCAGCGCCCTGCGCCTGCCATTCAAACCGTTGCCTGCAGTGGTCGAAAGCATTGGTTGGCATGACGGCCCGCAATTGCAGCTTCTGCTCAACCTGCCTCGCGGCGCGCTCTCCGGCCCGGTACAGGAAGACAAAGCACAGGCACATTCAGCGCTGACTCAAGTAGTGGAAGCGCAAATGCAGCAACTGCAGTCTTTCGATCTGCGCCTGATCGACGGCTTCGCCTACCCTTGCCCTGCGCCAGGCTACGTGAGCTTCGAAGACTACGCAGCAAGCGAACACTGCAAGCAGGTGCGCATCATCAGCTACAAGGATTTCGTCAAAACCATCGGCCTGGCGTTGCCGCGTTTTCTCGCTGGCGAACCGATCGAGCTGCGTCAGGCCAACTGGCGCGGCTCACGCACCTTCTGGTCAGGGGATGTGCAAGGCGAAGCCTTCGCTGGAGCAATCGCCTATGCGCGCAGACGCGAACTGGAAGTGCTGCTGCCAGCCAATCTGGTTCGCTATCACTTGAATGAAGCGGGCCTGGACAACCTGCAAAAGCGCTATCACGTACTGGCCATGCCAGAAGCGGCTTGGAGCGACCCCAGCTTCATGGGACTGCTACTGGACAACGGCATACCCTATGCGCGCCTGTCACTACTGAAGAAAGCCGGCACCCCAGAGTTCCTCCTCCTGCCCAAAGAGCATCAGGAAGCCACTGCGCTTGGCGAGGGACTGCGCCTGGCCGGCGCACAAGACGTGCCGAGCCATCTACGTCAGCTGGCCGTCCAGCCAGCCTGAGCAGACTGACGAGCTATTCGTCGCAACCGCGCAGCAGACGCCCAATCATATCCAGCGAATAACCACGGTAGGCCAGGAACCGGCCTTGTTGAGCACGCTCACGAGCATCACCCGGAAGCCGACCGGCAAACTTGCGCTGCCAGGTTTCACGCAACTGCTCGAACCAGTCGATACCACTTTCACGCAGAGCCTGATCGACATCGCCACGCGCGAGCCCACGCTGGCCGAGCTCCTCGCGAATACGCAGCGGACCGTAACCAGCACGTGCACGATAAGCGACGAAGCTTTCCAGATAGCGGGCCTCGGATAGCAAGCCCTCCTCTGACAGCCGCTGCAAGGCCGTGTCGATCATGTCCTCGGGGGCGCCACGCTTGCGCAACTTGCGCGTAAGCTCGACACGCCCATGCTCACGTCGCGCCAGCAGATCCATGGCCGCTCGCCTGACGGCGAGCGGGTTATCCAGTACGACGGTCATGCTCTGACGACTTAGAAGTCGACTTCAGCATCAGCCAGATCGGCAGCCGGAGCCTTGGCCGGAGCGCTGCTGACCAGCAACTTCTCGCGAATCAGACCTTCGATCTCGCGCGCCACTTCCTGGTTGTCTTCCAGGTACTTGGCCGCATTGGCCTTGCCTTGACCGATCTTGTTGCCCTTGTAGCTGTACCAGGCACCCGACTTCTCGACCAGGCCCTGTTGCACGCCGAGATCGATGATCTCGCCATTACGGTAGATGCCCTTGCCATACAGAATCTGGAACTCGGCCTGACGGAACGGTGGCGCGACCTTGTTCTTGACAACCTTCACGCGGGTTTCGCTACCCACGACCTCTTCGCCTTCCTTCACCGCGCCGGTACGACGGATGTCCAGGCGAACCGAGGCATAGAACTTCAGCGCGTTACCACCGGTGGTGGTTTCCGGGCTACCGAACATCACGCCGATCTTCATGCGAATCTGGTTGATGAAGATCACCAGGCAGTTGGCGTTCTTGATGTTACCGGTGATCTTGCGCAGCGCCTGGCTCATCAGGCGCGCCTGCAGACCGACGTGCATGTCACCCATTTCGCCTTCGATTTCCGCCTTGGGCACCAGAGCCGCCACGGAGTCGACGATGATCACGTCAATGGCATTGGAGCGCACCAGCATGTCGGTGATTTCCAGCGCCTGCTCACCGGTGTCCGGTTGCGATACCAGCAGGTCATCGACGTTGACGCCGAGCTTGCCGGCATAATCCGGATCCAGTGCGTGCTCGGCATCGACGAAGGCACAGGTGGCGCCAAGCTTCTGCGCTTCGGCGATCACCGACAGGGTCAGCGTGGTCTTACCGGAGGATTCCGGGCCGTAGATCTCGACGATACGGCCTTTTGGCAAACCGCCGATACCCAGCGCGATATCCAGCCCCAGCGAACCGGTGGAGATGGCCGGAATGGCCTGACGCTCATGGTCGCCCATGCGCATGACCGCACCCTTGCCGAACTGCTTCTCGATCTGACCCAGGGCAGCCGCCAAAGCGCGCTTCTTGTTCTCGTCCATTACCATCCTCACGTATTAACAAGGGCCTCGAGGGCCGCCAACAACTGTATAAGTAGCCAGTATTATTCCACAGGGCAAGTCGCCCGCCTACCCCACAAGCGGATTTTCCTCCGCCAACAGGCGCAGAAGCCCCGCCAGAGCGGCCTCGACCGTTTGTCGGCGCACCTCATCGCGGTTACCAGCGAACTGCTTGCGCACACTGAAAAGACGCTCGCCATCGCCCCAGGCCAACCAGACGGTACCGACCGGTTTCTCCACGGAGCCACCGCTCGGCCCCGCCACCCCACTGACAGCCACCGCATAGCGCGCCCCGCTATTGGCCTGAGCGCCACGCACCATCGCCTCGACCACCTCTCGGCTAACGGCGCCCACACTGGCGAAAAAGTCGGCACATACAGCCAACTGCTTGGTTTTCTGGGCGTTGGAGTACGTCACATAGCCAGCCTCGAACCAGGCCGAGCTGCCGGGGATACGAGTGATCGCCTCAGCGATACCGCCGCCTGTACAAGACTCTGCAGTGGTGACCTGGGCAGCTTGCGCCTGCAATGCTGCACCCAGTTGCTCGGCCAGTTGGCTGATTCTGTCCATATCCACTCCTCGCTCATCGAACGGCAAACCCTACACAGCTTGCCTGCCAGTGGAAACGGCAAAGTTCGTCTACTGTTATCACGGGCTAGGGTGCAATAGGAGGCACTGCGATGTGGCTTTCACGGAACAAGGAACACAAGGACGCGCAGGATCAGGGAGCCGCAGAGCTACAGGCCATTCGCCAATCGATGGCGATGATCGAGTTCACCCCGGACGGCATCATCCTCGACGCCAACCCAGCCTTTCTCGGCGTGGTGAATTACCGCCTGGAAGAGATCGTCGGCAAGCACCATCGTCTGTTCTGCTCCCGCAACCTGAGCGAGAGCCTCGCCTATCAACAGTTCTGGCAGCGCTTGCGCCAAGGCGAGCACTTCAGTGATCGCTTTCCAAGGCTTCTGCCTGGCCGAGGACAGCCGCAGCGATGAATACCCTCAGTTCTGGGCTCGCTTGAACAAAGGCGAGTTCATGTCCGATCGTTTTCGCCGTGTGACCAAACAAGGTCAGCAGGTCTGGCTGCGTGCCACCTACAACCCCCTTTACGACGCCAACGGCCGTGTCTATGGCGTAGTGAAATTCGCCAGCGACATCACCGCCCAGGTCGAGCGCCGCGACTCGGAGGCTGCCGCTGCCCAGCTGGCTCATGACATTGCCAAGGAGACCGATGTTTCCGCCGATCACGGCACGCGCACAGTGGCCCAGACAGTCGCGGTGGTCGCCGATATTGCCAGCGAACTGGCTCATGTGGCCGAACAGATAGAAGGCCTTAACAAACAATCCGAGCAGATCACCAGCATCGTTCAGGTAATTCGCAGTATTGCCGACCAGACCAATCTGCTGGCACTCAACGCAGCCATCGAAGCGGCACGTGCCGGTGAACAGGGTCGCGGCTTCGCCGTAGTGGCCGATGAAGTGCGTCAACTGGCCTCGCGAACCAGCCAGGCCACCCAGGAGATCAATGGCGTCGTTCAGCAGAACCAGAATCTTACGCGCAACGCAGTGGCCAGCATGGCAACCACGCGAGAGCGTGCACGTACCGGCGTAGACCTGGCCAACCAGGCTGGTGAAGTGATCCGCGAGATACGCAGCGAGTCGCAGCGCGTGGTCGAGGCTGTAGCCCAGTTCTCGGTGACCTTCACCGACTGAAGGGGAATTGCGTCAGATTCGCAGCCCACGCGAGGGACGAAGTATGGGAAAATTCCCGGCTTCGTCACACCCACCGCACGTAAGGCCCGGCATGACCGATCTCTCCGCTCACACCCCGATGATGCAGCAGTACTGGAAGCTGAAGAACCAGCACCCGGATCAGTTGATGTTCTATCGCATGGGTGACTTCTACGAGATTTTCTACGAAGACGCGAAGAAAGCAGCCAAGCTGCTCGACATCACCCTGACCGCACGCGGCCAGTCGGCCGGCCAATCGATTCCCATGTGCGGCATTCCTTTCCATTCGCTCGAAGGCTACCTGGCCAAGCTGGTCAAGCTCGGCGAATCGGTGGTGATCTGCGAACAGATCGGCGACCCGGCCACCAGCAAGGGTCCGGTGGAGCGTCAGGTGGTGCGCATCATCACCCCCGGCACCATCAGCGACGAAGCCCTGCTCGATGAGCACCGCGACAACCTGCTTGCTGCAGTCCTCGGTGATGAGCGCCTGTTTGGTCTGGCCGTGCTGGACATCACCAGCGGTCGCTTCAGCGTGCAGGAGATCAAGGGCTGGGAAAATCTGCTGGCCGAACTGGAGCGCCTCAGCCCCGCCGAGCTGCTGATCCCGGATGACTGGCCGCAAGGCCTGCCCGCCGAGAAGCGCAAGGGCTCGCGCCGCCGCGCCCCCTGGGATTTCGACCGCGACAGCGCCTTCAAGAGCCTGTGCCAGCAATTCAGCACCCAGGATCTGAAAGGCTTCGGCTGCGAGAACCTGACCCTGGCCATCGGCGCCGCCGGCTGCCTGCTCAGCTATGCCAAGGAAACCCAGCGCACCGCCCTGCCCCACCTGCGCAGCCTGCGTCACGAGCGCCTGGACGACACGGTGATTCTCGATGGTGCCAGCCGCCGCAACCTGGAGCTGGACATCAACCTCGCCGGCGGCCGCGACAACACCCTGCAATCGGTGATGGATCGCTGCCAGACCGCCATGGCCAGCCGCCTGCTGGGCCGTTGGTTGAACCGTCCGTTGCGTGATCGCGCGGTGCTGGAGGCACGCCAGGACGCCATCGCCCGCCTGCTCGATGGCTATCGCTTCGAAACGCTGCAGCCGCAGCTCAAGGAAATCGGCGACCTGGAGCGTATCCTCGCGCGTATCGGCCTGCGCAACGCCCGCCCACGCGACCTTGCCCGCCTGCGCGACGCCCTGGCGGCACTGCCCGAGCTGCAGCTGGCGATGACCTCGCTGGATACCCCGCACCTGCAACAGCTGGCCAGCAGCATCTCCACCTACCCGGAACTGGCCGACCTGCTGGCCCGCGCCATCATCGACAACCCGCCGGCGGTGATCCGTGACGGCGGCGTGCTGAAGACCGGCTATGACGCCGAGCTGGACGAACTGCAGGCCATGAGCGAGAACGCCGGACAGTTCCTCATGGATCTGGAAGCGCGGGAGAAGGAGCGCACCGGCCTGGCCAACCTCAAGGTCGGCTACAACCGCGTGCACGGCTACTTCATCGAACTGCCGACCAAGCAGGCCGAGTCGGCGCCGGCTGACTACATCCGCCGGCAGACACTCAAAGGTGCCGAGCGCTTCATCACCCCCGAGCTGAAAGAGTTCGAGGACAAGGCGCTGTCGGCCAAGAGCCGCGCCCTGGCCCGCGAAAAGATGCTCTACGACGAGTTGCTCGAGCGCCTGATCGGCCATCTGGCGCCGCTGCAGGACAGTGCCGCAGCCCTCGCCGAACTGGACGTGCTGAGCAACCTGGCAGAGCGCGCGCTGAATCTCGACCTGAACCGCCCACGCTTCGTCGACGAACCGTGCATGCGCATCGACCAGGGCCGTCACCCGGTGGTCGAGCAGGTGCTGACCACGCCCTTCGTGGCCAACGACCTGGATCTCGACGACAACCGGCGCATGCTGGTCATCACCGGGCCGAACATGGGTGGTAAATCCACCTACATGCGCCAGACCGCACTGATCGTGCTGCTGGCCCATATCGGCAGCTTCGTGCCGGCGGCGGCCTGCGAACTGTCGCTGGTCGACCGCATCTTCACCCGTATCGGCTCCAGCGATGACCTGGCCGGCGGCCGCTCCACCTTCATGGTGGAGATGAGCGAAACCGCCAATATTCTGCACAACGCCAGCGAGCGCAGCCTGGTACTGATGGACGAAGTCGGACGCGGCACCAGCACCTTCGACGGCCTGTCGCTGGCCTGGTCGGCGGCCGAGCACCTGGCGCGCCTGCGCGCCTTCACCCTGTTTGCCACCCACTATTTCGAGCTGACCGTGCTGCCGGAAAGCGAGCCGGTTGTAGCCAACGTGCACCTCTCGGCCACCGAGCACAACGAGCGTATCGTCTTCCTCCACCACGTTCAGCCAGGCCCCGCGAGCCAGAGCTACGGCCTGGCCGTGGCGCAACTGGCTGGCGTGCCGGGCCAGGTGATCAGCCGCGCACGCGAGCACCTGGCACGCCTGGAGGCCACCAGCCTGCCGCACGATCTGCCACGCCAGGCGCCCGGCCAGCCGCAAGCGCCGATGCAAAGTGACCTGTTCGCCAGCGTGCCGCACCCACTGCTGGAGCAATTGCACAAGATCAACCCGGATGATCTGACTCCGCGCAAGGCGCTGGAGCTGTTATATACATGGAAGACGCAGATCTAACGTTCAATACAACAAACTGCTAGAATCGCGCGCAATTTTACGACCGCCCGGTTTACAGCCTGAGCCGCGGCCACATACAGAGCGCCTGACAGCCCTTCACAGAAAGGGCCCAGGCCGCCGCCCGAGGAGAGAATCAGACATGACCTTCGTCGTCACCGACAACTGCATCAAGTGCAAATACACCGACTGTGTGGAAGTCTGCCCGGTCGACTGCTTTTACGAAGGCCCGAACTTCCTGGTCATTCACCCGGATGAGTGCATTGATTGCGCCCTGTGCGAGCCGGAGTGCCCTGCGCAAGCGATCTTCTCGGAAGACGAGGTACCAGAGGATCAGCAGGAGTTCATCGAGCTGAACGCCGATCTGGCCGAAGTATGGCCGAACATCACCGAGAAGAAAGATGCACTGCCGGACGCCGAAGAGTGGGATGGCGTGAAGGACAAGCTGCAACATCTGGAGCGCTGAGTTCGCCTGGAAACACGAAGACCCGCCAAGTGCGGGTCTTTTACTTTCAGGCTCCGGGCCGACTGCCCGCCTGGCTGGCGCCACAAACAGCACGCGCAAAAAAAAAGGGGCGGCTTGCGCCGCCCACTTTTATTCCCTAATCCCTTTATTTCCCAACCCATCATCCTGATGAATCGCTTCTTGCGATGTTCCTGATCATCATCCTGATGACCTGTGCTTGTCCCTGAGCACGGATTCGATATTAGCCGCTACAGGATGCAATACAACCCGAGTGAATCGCCCCAAAGGGTTCACACTCAATCCATCTATTCTTTAAAAATCATTTAAAAACATATAGTTAACAAGACACCCAGGTAAAGAAAGCAGGTTATCCCCCAAGCGTCCAGCACAAACACTGACAACACCTGTAAGAGATGACTTACATGGGTTCGCATAAAAAACCCGGCCGGAGCCGGGTTCATGATCGAAGCGAAACCTCACTGGAACAAGGCGTCGCTGGACAAGCCGTTCTTCTCCAGGATTTCCCGCAGACGCTTGAGCGCCTCAACCTGAATCTGCCGCACCCGCTCGCGGGTCAGGCCGATCTCCTGCCCCACTTCTTCAAGGGTACAACTTTCATGGCCGCGCAGACCGAAGCGGCGCACAACGACTTCCCGTTGTTTGTCGGTCAGGTCGGAGAGCCACTGATCGATGCTCTGCGACAGATCATCGTCCTGCAACAGTTCGCAGGGATCGGTCGGGCGATCATCGGTCAGGGTGTCGAGCAGCGTCTTGTCCGAATCCGGACCAAGCGAGACGTCCACCGAGGACACTCGTTCGTTGAGGCCGAGCATGCGCTTGACCTCGCCCACCGGTTTTTCCAGCAGGTTGGCAATTTCTTCTGCAGAAGGCTCATGGTCGAGCTTCTGGGTCAGTTCACGAGCTGCACGCAGGTATACGTTGAGCTCCTTGACCACATGAATCGGCAAACGGATGGTTCGCGTCTGGTTCATGATGGCGCGTTCGATGGTCTGGCGGATCCACCAGGTTGCATAGGTCGAGAAACGGAACCCCCGCTCCGGATCGAATTTTTCCACGGCGCGAATCAAGCCGAGGTTGCCCTCCTCGATCAGATCGAGCAGAGAGAGACCACGGTTGACGTAACGCCGAGCGATCTTCACGACCAGGCGCAGGTTGCTCTCGATCATGCGTTTGCGCCCGGCAGGATCGCCCTTCTGCGCCAGACGCGCGAAGTGCACTTCCTCTTCGGGAGTGAGCAAGGGAGAGAAACCGATTTCGTTGAGGTAAAGCTGAGTGGCGTCTAGCGCCCGGGTGTAGTCGATGTACTTGTGCTGCTTGGAGGGGGTGGCGTTCTTGGCCTTGGTACGTGCGACCGGTGCTTCCACCTCATCGCCCTGAACCTCGCCGAAAACGATGCCTGGCTCCATGAGGAGCAGTTCATCGTCGACGTCAAACTCCGGCGCTTCTTTTTTGATGAGAGCCATTGTTGTTGTCCCTAGCTGAGTTCGACAACAGACTCTGGCGGAACCGTCCTGGCCACACCTGAGCCCGTCCCTCCTACGTGATGGAACGGGTCAGCGACGGATCAACGACGTGGCAGATATTGCAGCGGATCGACAGGTTTACCTTGGCGGCGAATCTCGAAGTGCAGCTTCACCCGGTCGGCCCCTGTGGACCCCATTTCGGCAATACTTTGCCCGGCTTTGACCTGCTGCCCCTCCCGTACCAACAACCTGCGGTTATGACCGTAAGCACTTACGTAGGTATCGCTGTGTTTGATGATGATCAACTCGCCGTAGCCCCGCAAACCACTCCCGGCGTACACCACTGATCCATCAGACGCAGCTAAAACAGGCTGGCCTAATTGCCCTGCGATATCAATGCCTTTATTCAAACTACCGTTTGAGGAAAACCGACTGATCACTGTGCCCACGGTTGGCCAGGACCAACCACTGGCAGAGCGACTCACTGGCGTTACTGGCGTAGTCGCTGGCGTGTTGGCTACCGGCGGGCGGGCGGGCTGAGTTGCAGGCGGCGCAGTCACGGCAACCGGCGGACGACTGGGCACTGGCTGAGTGACAACGGGCGAGGTGGCCGCAGGCGGTGTCGAAACGACCGGCTGACTGCTGCCCACCGGGCGGTTGTCGAAACGGATCGTCTGACCCACGCGGATCAGATAGGGATCGCGCAAACCGTTATGAGCAGCGAGTGCCTTCCAATCCCAGCCGAAACGAAAGGCGATCGAATAGAGGGTATCGCCACGCTGCACCACATAGTGGCCATCACGTACGGGCTGACGCTGAACCACCGGGGCACGCCCCTGGTTCTGGCCACGGTCGACCACCTGTACGCCACCCGGTGGCGAACTGACGCAACCGGCCAACGCGGAGGCGGCAAGCATGGCGAGCGGCAGGCGAAACGCTGCAACTGCGCGGACTAGCACGTGAAGGACGGTGAAACTCACCCAACTGCTCCCTGAATGATTCCGAGTACGGCGCCCATTGTGCCGTATTTATTCGGTGCGACCAGTATCGAGCACCTGACGACCAGCCAGCCACTCCAGGCCCAGCACCAAGGCGATACCGCCGATTGCCAATACCACGGCAAGCAAGAGCTGTGGGTCCTGGCCACTGATTTCTGCAAAATGCCCCGGTAGCAGATTGCTCTGCAGCAGCGGCACCTGCTCACCTTTACTGTCGATACGCCAGCTCAGGGTCTCCTTCCAGGGCCAGACCTTGTTAAGCGAACCCAGCATCAGGCCGACCAGAAACGCCAGACTGAGGTCACGCCAACGTGACAGCAGCCAACTGAGCAGACGCGCGAAACTGAGAATACCAACCAGACAGCCGCTGGCGAACACCGCCATAACCAGCAGATCGAGATCCTTCACCGCCCCCAGCACCACCGAGTAAAGCCCGAGTAGAAGCAGGATGAAGCTGCCCGAGATACCCGGCAGAATCATCGCGCAGATGGCGATGGCACCGGCCAGGAACAGGGTTGGCAGGTCACTGCCCCACTGCATCGGGGCGGCAACGGTGATCCAGTAGGCGAAAGCCAGGCCAAGCAGAAAACTCACCGCCCGGCTCCAGTTCCAGCGAATGATCTCTCGCCCGACCATATAGGTAGACACCAGAATCAGGCCGAAGAAGAACGACCATACCGGAATCGGATGGTACTCAAGCAGATAGGTGATCAGCCGCGCGAGTGTGAGAATGCTGGTCAGGATGCCGCACAGCAGCACCAGCAGGAATGTCGCGTTGGCCATTTGCCAGGCATCCTTGATGCGGCCCCGCAGCAGCAGCAGGAACGCTTCGGGAATGCTGGCGATGGAGCGCAGCAGCTCGTCATAGATACCACTGATAAAAGCGATGGTGCCGCCGGAAACGCCGGGCACGACATCTGCAGCGCCCATCGCCAAGCCCTTGGCATAGAGCAGAAAATATTTCTTCATGGATCCTTCCGCTGCGAAAAAGCGATCAAGCCAGCGGCCCGTTGAGTAGCGGCACGAAGCGCACCGCATCGAGCACGTGACGGGAAAAACCACCCTCTTCACGCACGATCAGCAGCAGTTGCTGCACATCACCGCTACCAACCGGAATGACCAGACGTCCGCCTGGAGCCAGTTGATCGAGCAAGGCCTGCGGCACTTGCGCTGCGGCGGCGGTGACGATGATGCCGTTGTACGGACCGAGCGCGTTCCAACCTTCCCAGCCATCACCCCAGCGAAAGACCACGTTGCGCAGCTTGAGTTCGGCCAAACGCTCCTTGGCGCGATCCTGCAGCACCTGAATACGCTCGACCGAAAACACTCGCTCGACCAATTGCGCCAGCACGGCGGTCTGGTAACCAGAACCGGTACCGATTTCCAGCACCTTGTCCAGCGGGCCTGCGGCCAACAGCAGCTCGGTCATGCGCCCAACCATATAAGGCTGGGAAATGGTCTGGTTATGGCCGATGGGCAGCGCGGTGTCTTCATAGGCGCGGTGCGCCAGGGCTTCGTCGACGAACAGATGGCGCGGCGTACGGCGGATCACTTCCAGTACCCGCGCGTTGGACAGCCCTTCCTCATAGAGACGCTGGATCAATCGTTCGCGGGTGCGCTGCGAGGTCATGCCGATCCCGCTGCGCTGCATCTCGTCCTGTCCACGCATCAGAAGATGCCCTCCAGCCAGCCATCCATAGTTTCAAGGGCCTCATTGAACGTGCGATCGAGCCGTAGCGGCGTGATCGATACATAACCTTGCATCACGGCATGAAAATCGGTGCCCTGACTGCCATCCTCGACATCACCGGCGGCGGCAATCCAGTAACCTTCCTTGCCACGCGGGTTGACCACCTTGACCGGCGCCGCCGCACGCGCGCGATGACCGAGTCGGGTCAGCTGCACACCACGGATATGTTCCAGCGGCAGGTTCGGCACGTTGACGTTGAGTACGGTACGCGGCGGCAGTGCAAGGCGCTCATGCGCCTCCACCAGTTTGCGGGCGAAGTAGGCCGCAGTCGGCAGATTGTCGGGCAGACGCGAAAGTAGCGAAAAGGCGAACGCCGGCTTGCTCAGGAAACGTCCTTCCAGCGCTGCGGCGACGGTACCGGAATAGAGCACGTCATCGCCCAGGTTGGCGCCCAGGTTGATGCCGGAGACGACCATATCCGGCGTCTGCTCGAGCAGACCATTGAGCCCCAGGTGCACGCAATCGGTCGGCGTACCATTGAGGCTGATGTAGCCATTGGCCAGGGCCATGGGATGCAGCGGACGATCGAGCGTCAGCGCACTGCTGGCACCGCTCCTGTCTTCGGCAGGGGCGATCACCACGCAATCGGCATAGTCGGCCAGCGCTTGGTGCAACGCAGCGATACCGGGCGCGTTCACCCCGTCGTCGTTGGAAATCAGAATTCGCATGGAGTATCCGTCTGCCCTGCTGGCACCAGATCGAGCAATTCGCGCACCACCACGGTGGCGAAACACCCGGCCGGCAGGACGAATGCAAGTTGCAGAATATCGGGTCCGGGATAATGCCATGACAGGCCGCCGATGGGGAGGCGCAGAATTCGCCGTTCGTGCGCCATGTCCGCCTTGATCAGCCATTGCACCAGTTGCGCAGCCTCATCGGCTACTTCCTGCTCCAGCTGTCGGGTCTCACCAGCGGTCGGCAAAGGCCCGTCGCCCCACAGCGGCCCGGTCGGATGCAGGTCAAGAATGGCCAGGCGCGGGTCAATGCACTCGGCCTCACCGGCCATGAAGAAACTGCGGCTGGCAGTGAAGGCCAGCAAGTCACCGATCTGCGCCTGGTTCCAGGTGCCAGCAGCCACGCGCTTGGCCAACACTTGATTGAACAGGTAGCTGCGCGCCGAGGAAAGTAGACGCGAACGCAGGTTGCGCTGCACCGGCAGCTCCAGGCGCGCGGCAAAATCGCGGGCCTGCTCGACATTGCCGCCATCGAAGCCAAAACGCTGCAAGCCGAAGTAATTGGGCACGCCTTGCGCGGCGATACGCTGCAGACGCTGCTCCAGCGCATCGCGATCCGCTTCGAGGGCTGTCAGGCGCAAGGTGAAACCATTGGCGGCATGGGCGCCACGCTGCAATTTGCGGTTGTGCCGCTGGCTGCGCAGGATGACCAGATCATCACCCTGCGCGGCCGCCAGATCGGGATCGGCCTTGCCCGGCAGGTGCAGGCTGAACCACTGGCGGGTCAGTGCCTGACGATCCTTGAGTCCCGCGTAACTGACCGCCTTGAGCGGCAGGCCGGCAGCGCGGGCGATACGCCGAGCGGCCTCCTCGGTATTCAAGCCACGCTTTTCCACCCATAGCCAGAGGTGCTCACCCTGGCCAGTGAGCGGGATGTCGAGCACCTCATCGACCTGGAAGTCCTCGGCCGTGGCCTTGAGCACCGCGCGCCCACAGGCCTCGCCGTGGGCGCGCGGCCCGAGCAGTTGCAACTCGTTCATGCCTTGACCAGCAGGGCCACGGCGTGCACCGCGATACCTTCCTCACGCCCGGTGAAACCCAGCTTCTCGGTGGTGGTGGCCTTGACGTTGACCTGATCCAGCTCAATGCCCAGATCCTCGGCAATGCGCTCGCGCATGCTCTGAATGTGCGGAGCCATCTTCGGCGCCTGGGCGATGATGGTGGCGTCGACGTTACCCACCGCGTAACCCTTGCCCCGCACCAGGCCCATCACATGGCGCAGCAGGGCGCGACTGTCGGCACCCTTGAAGGTCGGATCGGTATCGGGGAAGTGCTTGCCGATGTCGCCAAGCGCCACGGCGCCAAGCAGCGCATCACTCAGCGCGTGCAGCAGCACGTCACCGTCGGAGTGAGCGACAAGACCGAATTTATGGGGAATCCGTACGCCGCCGAGGGTGATGAAATCGCCTTCGCCGAAGCGGTGTACGTCATAGCCATGACCGATACGCATAAAGAACAACGCCCTGAAAAAGTCAGGGCGTGATTCTAACCGCATTGCCCCGTAGCCCGGATGAAATCCGGGGAGCGAATTTCCCGGATTTCATCCGGGCTACGACTACCGCAAAGCGGCAGCGTGATGACGCAGGTGATCGTCGATGAAGCTGGCGATGAAGTAGTAGCTGTGGTCATAGCCCGGCTGCATGCGCAGCGTCAGCGGATGAGCGGCCGCCTTGGCCGCAGCCTGCAACGCCTGCGGCTTGAGCTGGCCTTCGAGAAAATCGTCACGATCGCCCTGATCGACCAGGATCGGCAACTTCTCGCTGGCTTCGGCGATCAGCACGCTGGCATCCCACTCACGCCAGCGCGAACGCTCCTCACCCAGATAAAGGGAAAAGGCCTTCTCGCCCCACGGACAGTTCATCGGATTGCTGATCGGTGAGAACGCCGATACCGACTGGTAACGCCCCGGATTCTTCAACGCACAGATCAGCGCACCGTGACCGCCCATGGAATGGCCGGCGATGCCACGCTTGTCCGAGACTGGGAAGTTGGCCTCGATCAGCGCCGGCAACTCCTGCACCACGTAGTCGTACATGCGGTAGTGCGACGCGAAGGGCTCCTGGGTGGCATTGACATAGAAGCCTGCACCAAGACCGAAGTCATAGGCGCCATTGGCGTCATCGGCCACCCCCTCGCCACGCGGGCTGGTGTCCGGCGCGATGATGATCAACCCCAGTTCGGCTGCCATCCGCTGAGCGCCAGCCTTCTGCATGAAGTTCTCGTCGGTGCAGGTCAACCCGCTCAGCCAGTACAGCACCGGCAGCTTGGCGCCCTGCTCGGCCTGCGGCGGCAGATAGACGGCGAACACCATGTCGCAGTTGAGGCTGCTGGAGCGATGGCGGTAGCGCTTGTGCCAGCCGCCGAAGCTCTTGTTGCTTGAAACGATTTCGAGGGTCATGGCCACTCCGTAGGGTGCGCCACGCGCACCAAGGATTAGCGGTGCGCGCAGCCTAGGGAGGCCCCACGCACCCTACGAAAGAATCCGCACGACCATCAGCCGTGCGGCACGCCATCAGAAATGGATGACGGTCCGAATGCTCTTGCCCTCGTGCATCAGCTCGAATGCTTCGTTGATCTGATCCAGCCCCATGTTGTGCGTGATGAAGGTATCCAGCGGGATTTCGCCTTTCTGCGACTTCTCGACATAGCTCGGCAGCTCGCTGCGACCCTTGACGCCACCGAAGGCACTGCCGCGCCAGACGCGACCGGTCACCAGCTGGAATGGGCGGGTGCTGATCTCGGCACCGGCCGGCGCGACGCCGACGATGGTCGACTCGCCCCAGCCCTTGTGGCAGCACTCCAGCGCGGCGCGCATCAGTTGCACGTTGCCGATGCACTCGAAGCTGTAGTCGACGCCACCGTCGGTCATCTCGACGATGACTTCCTGAATCGGCTTGCTGTAATCCTTCGGATTGACGAAGTCGGTGATGCCCAGCTCACGTGCCACGGCTTCCTTGGCCGGATTGATATCGATTCCGATGATGCGCGAAGCTTTGGCCATCTTGGCGCCGATGATCGCCGCCAGACCGATACCGCCCAGGCCGAAGATGGCAACAGTGGAGCCCTCGGTAACCTTGGCGGTGTTGAGCACGGCACCGATACCGGTGGTCACGCCGCAGCCGAGCAGGCACACCTTGTCCAGCGGCGCCTCCTTGGGGATCTTGGCCAGGGAGACTTCCGGCAGCACGGTGTACTCGGAGAAGGTCGAGCAGCCCATGTAGTGATAGATCGGCTCGCCGTTGTAGGAGAAGCGGCTGGTACCGTCAGGCATCACACCCCTGCCCTGGGTGGCGCGCACCGAGCTGCACAGGTTGGTCTTGTTGGATTTGCAGAATTTGCACTCGCCGCACTCGGCGGTGTACAGCGGGATCACGTGGTCGCCGACCGCCAGCGAAGTGACGCCCTCGCCCACCGCCTCGACGATGCCACCACCTTCGTGACCGAGAATGCAGGGGAACACGCCCTCGCTGTCCTGGCCGGACAGGGTGTAGGCGTCGGTGTGGCAGACGCCGGTCGCGACGATGCGCACCAGCACCTCGCCGGCCTTGGGCGGCGCCACATCGACTTCGACGATTTTCAGGGGTTCATTCGGGGCGAAGGCGACGGCAGCACGAGACTTGATCATGGCAGTTCTCTCAGGGGAGCGTGGACAGTGGTCGGCAGTCTAGTTCATGTCCAATACGAGATAATCAGCAGAAGAGCAAAACATTATTGCTGTACAGGGATAATATTGAGCCTCCTTACATCGCCCGCAAGCGGGCTCCTACACAGGTGCAGCCGGATGCAATCGGCAGCACAGGAGAAGAAGCATCGATGAATCGCTGGGAAGGACTCGACGAATTCGTTGCCGTCGCCGAATGCGGGCAATTCAGTGCCGCCGCCGAGCGCCTGGGATTGTCCACCTCGCAGGTCAGCCGCCAGGTCGCACGCCTGGAAGAGCGCCTGCAGAGCCGCCTGCTCTACCGCAGCACCAGACGGGTCGCGCTGACCGAGGCCGGCCAGTTGTTTCTACAACACTGCCAGCGCCTGCAGGATGCCCGCGAAGAAGCGCTGCGAGCAGTCGGTGATCTCGGCGCTGAACCCAAGGGGCTGTTGCGCATGACCTGTGCGGTGGCTTACGGCGAGCGCTTCATCGTACCGCTGGTCAATGACTTCATGGCGCGGCATCCGCAGCTGCGTGTGGAGATCGAACTGTCCAACCGCCAGCTCGACATGCTGCACGAAGGCCTGGACCTGGCCATCCGCCTGGGGCGCCTGCAGGACTCGCGTCTGATGGCCGCACGCCTGGCACCTCGCGAAATGTACCTGTGCGCAGCCCCCGAGTATCTGCAGCGCTACGGGCGTCCGCACTCGTTATCCGAGCTAGCCCGACACAACTGCCTGGTGGGTAGCAGCGACCACTGGAGCTTTGCCCAGAAAGGCCGTGAAACCCAGGTGCGCATACAGGGTAACTGGCGTTGCAATAGCGGCCAGGCCGTGCTCGACGCAGCGCTGCGCGGTTTTGGGCTGTGTCAGTTGCCGGACTATTACGTATTGGAACACCTGCGCAGCGGAAGGCTGATCTCTCTGCTGGAGCAGCATCGCCCACCCAATACCGCAGTTTGGGCGCTTTACCCGCAGCAACGTCACCTTTCGCCCAAGGTACGCCAGTTGATCGACTCGCTGCGCCAGGGACTTGGCCAACGCGCCGAATACCTCGATCCCACCTGACGTTCTGCAACAACCTTGTCACCCAGCTGAACGGTCATGGAATGTCACAAGCCGGGGCGAAACTTGAGCGAGACGACCGCGTCACAACCCATGCACCCCGCCCAAACGGGGCCTCACGAACTCAGCTACATGAGGACATGGTTATGCAGGTTCTGGTCAACAGTGGTAAGCACGTCACCTCCTCGATGGACTTCAAGGACGACATTCGCAGTCGCATCCGGGACAAGCTCCAGCGCTACGAGGACCACCTAACCCGGATCGAAATTCATCTCTCCGACGAGAACGCGCTCAAGAGTGGCCCACAGGACAAGCGCTGCAAGGTCGAGGCGCGGATGAAGGGACGCGATCCGCTGACGGTCTCCCACGATGCCAGCGAACTGCAGCAGGCGATCGACGGCGCCATGAACAAGCTGACTAACGCGCTGGATCGCAACCTGGGCAAAGATGCCAAGCGCTGGACACACTGATGCGACAGTTCTAGTTCAACGGTCTTGCGGCCATATGGACTGTAGATAATGCAAATCTTCCGGGCGGGTGACCTTGAGGTTGTCCGCCCGGCCTTCGATGAGCCGGGGCGACTGCCCTGCCCACTCCATGGCCGAGGCTTCATCGGTCACTGCCACACCTTCTTCCAGCGCTTGCGCCAGTGCCTCGCGTAACGCCCCCAGGCGGAACATCTGCGGTGTGTAGGCCTGCCAGATCACGCTGCGATCCACGGTCTCGGCCACTCGGCCATCGCTGCCGACACGCTTGAGCGTATCGCGCACCGGCACTGCCAGCAGGCCGCCGACCGGATCATCGGCCAGACTCTCCAGCAGGCGATCCAGGTCCGCAGGGGTGAGGTTGGGACGCGCAGCATCGTGCACCAGCACCCAGTCATCGCTATCGGCACCGCCGGCCAGTAACGAGTCCAGCCCGGCCAGCACCGAGTCGGAGCGCTCACGCCCGCCAGGCGCACGGCGGATGCGCAGATCACGCGCCAGTGACAGCTGCGGCCAGAACGGGTCATCCACGGCAACGCATACCACCGCGCCCAACAGGCCGGGATGATCGAGAAAACAATGCAGGGTATGTTCGAGAATGCAGCGGCCGGCGATATGCAGGTACTGCTTGGGGCGGTCGGCGGCCATCCGCGCGCCGACGCCGGCGGCCGGGATCACCAGCCAGAACTTCGTGGTCATTCGGTCAGCAGATAGAGGGTTTCACCCTCTTTGAGCATGCCCAACTCGTGACGCGCGCGCTCTTCCACGGTTTCCATGCCGCGCTTGAGTTCCATCACCTCGGCCTCGAGGATACGATTGCGCTCCAGCAACCGCTCGTTCTCGCCCTCCTGTTCGGCGATCTGCTGTTGCAGACGGCTGGCGGCAGCCAGGCTGCCGTCGCCAATCCACAGTCGATACTGCAGACCGACCAGCAACAGGATCAGCACGATAAACAGCCAATACGGACTACGCATGGAGCGGCTCGCAGATTGAGTCATCGGCATGGTAGGGGCTGCATTCATGCTTGAAAAGAAGCCGTCTGATGAGTGACATGGGGTTTCGGTACCTGCATCCGTGCATTGGTTCCCAGGGATCGACGAAGCGTCCACGAAAAAGGCCATGCCCGCAATGACGCAGCCTTTGTAGGAGTGGCTTCAGCCGCGAAAATTCGCCGATAAATCCGCTCCTACAGCATGCAGCACCAACGCTGGGATAACCACGAAAAAGGGCGACTTGCGTCGCCCATTTTCAGACTAGAACGATCTCGCGAGCTAGAGACCTACAAGGCGCAACGACCAACGGGAGTAACAGCCGGAGGCTGGCCCGAAGGGTGAGCGCCAGCGAATCAAACAGGCGAGGAAGCGCAGTTTACTGAAGTAAATGAGCATTACTCGTTTCACTCGCCCTTCGGGCCGTCCTCCGGACGTTCAGTGACAAGTCACTGTCCGAGCCTGTTTTTAACGCAGTAGGGCCGACGCGCAGCAGATCGTGATCAGCCGCGGAACTCGGCACGGCCCTTGTAGGGAGCCTTGCCACCCAGCTGCTCTTCGATACGCAGCAGCTGGTTGTACTTGGAAACGCGGTCGGAACGGCACAGCGAACCGGTCTTGATCTGACCGGCGGCAGTACCCACGGCCAGGTCGGCGATGGTGCTGTCCTCGGTTTCGCCACTGCGGTGCGAGATCACGGCGGTGAAGCCAGCAGCCTTGGCCATCTGGATGGCTTCCAGGGTCTCGGTCAGCGAGCCGATCTGGTTGAACTTGATCAGGATCGAGTTGCCGATCTTCTCGTCGATGCCGCGCTTGAGGATCTTGGTGTTGGTGACGAACAGGTCGTCGCCAACCAGCTGTACCTTGGCACCGATCTTGTCGGTCAGGACTTTCCAGCTGGCCCAGTCGGACTCGTCCATGCCGTCTTCGATGGAGATGATCGGATAACGCTCGGTCAGGCCCGCCAGGTAGTCGGCGAAACCTTCACCGCTGAATACCTTGCCTTCGCCGGCCAGGTCGTATTGACCGTCCTTGTAGAACTCGCTCGATGCACAGTCCAGCGCCAGGGTCACGTCGTCACCCAGCTTGTAGCCGGCGTTGGCAACGGCTTCAGCGATGGCGGCCAGAGCGTCTTCGTTGGAGGCCAGGTTCGGCGCGAAGCCGCCTTCGTCACCCACAGCAGTGTTCAGGCCACGGGCCTTGAGCACGGCCTTGAGGTGATGGAAGATCTCGGCGCCCATGCGCAGCGCCTCGGCGAAGCTCGATGCGCCAACCGGCTGCACCATGAATTCCTGGATGTCGACGTTGTTGTCGGCGTGCTCGCCGCCATTGATGATGTTCATCATCGGCACCGGCATGGAGTAGACGCCCGGGGTGCCGTTCAGATCAGCGATGTGCGCATACAGCGGCACGCCCTTGGCCTGAGCAGCGGCCTTGGCGGCAGCCAGGGATACGGCGAGGATGGCATTGGCGCCCAGAGTCGCCTTGTTCTCGGTACCGTCGAGTTCGATCATCGCGCGGTCCAGGGCCTGTTGATCGGTCGCGTCCTTGCCCAGCAGCAGGTCACGGATCGGGCCATTGATGTTGGCGACGGCTTTCAGCACGCCCTTGCCCAGGTAACGGCTCTTGTCGCCGTCACGCAGTTCCAGCGCTTCGCGCGAGCCGGTGGAGGCGCCGGACGGAGCGCACGCGCTGCCGACGATACCGCCTTCCAGAATTACATCCGCTTCCACGGTGGGGTTGCCGCGGGAGTCGAGAACCTCACGACCCTTGATGTCGACGATCTTTGCCATTCTTGATAACGCTCCAAAGGTTGACGATAAGACGGCAGCAGCAGGCTGCACTGGGCCGCCGCTGCCGGAGGGCAGATCGACGGCTCACTCTGACTCACGGGTCAGGGGGATTTTTCTCGGGCGGCACTTTACCGGATTACGACCGGCTCAGGCAGTCTCGATCGGCGGAAAACTCTTGATCAGGTCATCCAGCTGCTTGAGCTGGGTGAGGAACGGTTCCAGCTTGTTCAGGCGCAAGGCGCATGGACCGTCGCACTTGGCGTTTTCCGGATCCGGATGGGCTTCGAGGAACAGGCCTGCCAGGCCCTGGCTCATGCCGGCCTTGGCCAGGTCGGTGACCTGGGCGCGGCGGCCACCGGCCGAATCGGCGCGGCCACCCGGCATCTGCAGGGCGTGGGTCACGTCGAAAAACACCGGGTACTCGAACTGCTTCATGATGCCGAAGCCGAGCATGTCCACCACCAGGTTGTTGTAACCGAAGGAGCTGCCACGCTCGCAAAGGATCAACTGATCGTTACCGGCTTCTTCACACTTGGCCAGGATGTGCTTCATTTCCTGCGGGGCGAGGAACTGCGCCTTCTTGATATTGATCACCGCGCCGGTCTTGGCCATGGCCACCACCAGGTCGGTCTGCCGCGACAAGAAGGCCGGCAGCTGGATGATGTCGCACACCTCGGCTACGGCAGCGGCCTGGTGCGGTTCGTGAACGTCGGTGATCACCGGCACGCCGAAGGTCTTCTTCACTTCCTCGAAGATCTTCATGCCCTCTTCCAGGCCGGGGCCACGGAAGGAAGTGACAGAGGAACGGTTGGCCTTGTCGAAACTGGCCTTGAACACGTAGGGGATGCCGAGCTTCTCGGTCACCCGTACGTACTCCTCGCAGGCCTGCATGGCCAGGTCACGCGACTCGAGCACGTTGATGCCACCGAACAGCACGAACGGCTTGTCGTTGGCGATCTCGATGTCGCGAACCTTGATGATCTTCTGCGCCATTGATCAGACCTTCTTCGCTTTCTGCGCCAGGGCAGCGTTGACGAAACCGCTGAACAGCGGGTGACCGTCACGCGGCGTGGAGGTGAATTCCGGGTGGAACTGGCAGGCGACGAACCACGGATGATCCGGCGCCTCGACCACTTCCACCAGCGCGCCATCGCCGGAACGACCGGTGACCTTCAGGCCAGCCTCGGTGAGTTTCGGCAGCAGGTTGTTGTTCACCTCGTAACGGTGACGGTGACGCTCGACGATCACGTCCTTGCCGTAGCAGTCATGCACCAGCGAACCGGCCTGCAGCTGGCAATCCTGAGCACCCAGACGCATGGTGCCGCCCAGATCGGAGCTCTCGCTACGCTGCTCGACGCTACCTGCGGCATCCTGCCACTCGGTAATCAGACCCACTACCGGGTGAGCGCTGGCCATGTCGAATTCGGAAGAGTTGGCGTCGGTCCAGCCCACCACGTTGCGGGCGTACTCGATCACGGCCACCTGCATGCCGAGACAGATACCCAGGTAAGGGATCTTGTTCTCGCGGGCGTACTGCACGGTCTTGATCTTGCCTTCCACGCCACGCAGACCGAAGCCGCCCGGCACCAGGATGGCATCGACACCTTCGAGCAGCGCGGTGCCCTGGTTCTCGATGTCTTCGGAGTCGATATAACGCAGGTTGACCTTGGTGCGGTTCTGGATGCCGGCGTGACTCATCGCCTCGATCAGCGACTTGTACGCATCGAGCAGTTCCATGTACTTGCCGACCATGGCGATGGTGACTTCTTTTTCCGGGTTGAGCTTGGCATCGACCACGCGATCCCACTCGGACAGATCGGCACCGCCGCACTCCAGACCGAAACGCTCGACGACGAAGTCGTCCAGACCCTGGGCATGCAGCACGCCCGGAATCTTGTAGATGGTGTCGACGTCTTCCAGGCTGATCACCGCACGCTCTTCGACGTTGGTGAACAGGGCGATCTTGCGGCGCGAGGACACGTCGATCGGATGGTCGGAGCGGCACACCAGCACGTCCGGTTGCAGGCCGATGGAGCGCAGCTCCTTGACCGAATGCTGGGTCGGCTTGGTCTTGGTCTCGCCGGCGGTGGCGATATACGGCACCAGAGTCAGGTGCATCAGCATGGCGCGCTTGGCGCCCACTTCCACACGCAGTTGGCGAATGGCTTCGAGGAACGGCTGCGACTCGATATCGCCGACGGTGCCACCAATTTCCACCAGGGCCACGTCGGCATCGCCGGCGCCCTTGATGATGCGACGCTTGATCTCGTCGGTGATGTGCGGAATGACCTGAATGGTCGCGCCCAGGTAATCACCACGGCGCTCCTTGCGCAGCACATCTTCGTACACCCGACCGGTGGTGAAGTTGTTGCTCTTGCTCATCGTGGTACGGATGAAGCGCTCGTAGTGGCCCAGGTCGAGGTCGGTCTCGGCGCCGTCGTGGGTGACGAACACCTCACCGTGCTGGAACGGGCTCATGGTGCCCGGATCGACGTTGATGTAAGGGTCCAGCTTGAGCATGGTGACCTTCAGGCCCCGCGCCTCCAGGATGGCCGCCAGTGAAGCCGAGGCGATGCCTTTCCCCAATGAAGAAACAACACCACCCGTGACGAAGATGTAGCGCGTCATGAAAAACCCTAGAAGTCTGCGTTTAAGCGGTCAGTGCCGCCGGGGAAAGCGAAGGAGCGCCATCAGTACGAACAATGGCAAGCTCGCCAAGCTCCCTGAGGGAGTCGGCAAAAGCTGTAGTAAGACGGGAGCGTAGTCTACCGGAAAGGCCTTACCAGCTCAAACCTTGCGCGCCGATAGGCGGCGACCAGTGCAGACGCACCCCGCTGGCCTGGATTTCTGACGACTGCGACAGGTTCGCCACCGCCATCAGCTCATCACCAGCGAACAGCAGCGGCAGGCGTGGACGCACGAATGCCGGCACGCGCAGCTCGTTGAGCAGACGCTTGAGATCGCGCCTGCCACGCCCCGGCAGCTGCAGCGACTCACCGCCCTGGCGGTAACGCAAATGCCAGCGACCTTGCGGCAACTCGCCCTGTAGATGCACATGACCATTGTCGGGAAGTTCGACCGATTCGGAAAACGAGTCGCAGGCTAGATCGAGTGGATCGAGCGGCCGCAGCCACTCACCACTGAGCCACCAAAGCCGACCATCGGCACGGTGCAACTCGCCATCGGTCAGTTTCCAGATCGGTGCCGCATCCGTGGCGGCATCACGCAGGTCACACCAGCCGGCCCAGTGATCGCTATCGGGCAGGCGCGTCAGCGGCGCCAGCCAGTGGCGCAGCAGATTACGCTGACGCGCATCACTCAGCGCGCTCACTGCCGACAGGTCCAGAGACGGTAGAGTCAACCATGGGCATGCCGAAACGCCATGAACAGTCGCCAGGTCCATCGCGGCCAGCTCATCCAGCAATTGCTGAGCTTCGCCCAGATGCCTGGCGCTACGCGCGATATTTGCCGTGACCTGCGGCCAGCGCTCGGCCAGCAGCGGCATCACCTGCCTGCGCAGGAAATTGCGACTGAAACGTTCGTCGGCATTGCTCGGGTCCTCGATCCAGGCAATGCCATGACTCTGCGCATAGGCCTGCAGTTTCGCACGGGAACAGTCGAGTAGCGGCCGCACCAGGCTGCCCTGCCCCAACGGCCGACCGGCCGGCATCGCCGCCAGCCCGCGCACGCCGGCACCGCGCAACAGACGAAACTGCAGAGTTTCGGCTTGATCGTCGCGATGCTGAGCACTTAGCAACACTTCGCCCGGTTTCAGCCGCTCGCAGAAAGCCTGGTAACGCGCGATTCGTGCAGCCTGTTCAAGGCTGGCACCTGGCGTGACCTGAACCCTGACGACTTCAAGAGCAATGCCCAACTGCTCGCAGATACGTGCGCAATGCGCAGGCCAGGCGTCGCCGGCCGGCTGCAGTCCATGATGGACATGAATGGCGGACAGCGGTGGCAGCTCCTCGTGCCGCGCCCAGTCGGCGAGCAGATGCAGCAGCACACTGGAATCCAGGCCACCGGAGAAGGCAATACGCCAGGCAGGGGCCGCACGCCAGGGCTGCAAGGCCTGGCGCAGGCGAAGTTCGAGAGCAGTCATCATTCAAGCTTAAACAACAACGGGCCCGAAGGCCCGTTGATATATGCGTAGAAAAGACTCAGGCGATGCCGTAGCTCATCAGACGGTCATAACGACGCTTGAGCAGCGTCTCGGTGTCATGCTTCTGCAGGCTGGCCAGTTGCTTGGTCAGCTCCTGGCGGATCGACTCGGAAGCCGCAGCCGGATCGCGGTGCGCGCCGCCCAGTGGCTCGGCGATGACCTGATCGACGATACCCAGATCCTTCAGGCGCTCGGCGGTGATGCCCATGGCTTCGGCAGCGTCCGGCGCCTTCTCGGCGGTACGCCAGAGAATCGAGGCGCAGCCTTCCGGCGAGATCACCGAATAGGTGGAGTATTGCAGCATGTTGAGCTGGTCGCAGACACCGATGGCCAGTGCACCACCGGAACCACCTTCACCTATGACGGTGGCGATGATCGGGGTTTTCAGGCGCGCCATCACGCGCAGATTCCAGGCGATGGCTTCGCTCTGGCCGCGCTCCTCGGCATCGATACCCGGGTAGGCACCGGGCGTGTCGATGAAGGTGAGGATCGGCATCTTGAAGCGTTCGGCCATTTCCATCAGGCGGCAGGCCTTGCGGTAGCCTTCCGGGCGCGGCATGCCAAAATTGCGGCGCACCTTCTCGCGCACCTCACGGCCTTTCTGGTGGCCGATGATCATCACCGGCTGGTCGCCCAGACGGGCAATGCCACCGACGATAGCGGCGTCGTCGGAGAAATGACGATCACCATGCAGTTCGTCGAACTCGGTGAAGATGTGCTGGATGTAATCCAGGGTATACGGGCGGCGCGGATGGCGTGCCAACTGGGCGATCTGCCAACTGCTCAGGTTGCCGAAAATGCTTTCGGTCAGGGTGCTGCTCTTGTCCTGCAGGCGGGCAATCTCATCGCCGATATTCAGCGAGTTGTCGTTACCAACCAGGCGTAGCTCTTCGATCTTGGCTTGCAGGTCGGCGATCGGCTGTTCGAAATCGAGGAAATTCGGGTTCATAGTCATCCGTCTTGCGTCGACGGCCAAGTGGCCGGGGAGCTGATCCATTAGGGAACCGCTGAAAAACGTAGGCGAGGCAGCCGATGCAAGGCAAAAACAGGCGAAGAAGCGGAGTTTACGAGCTGTAAATGAGCATTCTGAGCCTGTTTTTAACGCAGTAGCGGCAACGCAGGTAGTTTTTCAGCGGTTTTCTAGGCGCCCTACCTTAAGGGATAGGACGCAACGGGTCGACACCCGCAGGTGTCGATGCCAACACAAAGGGGTATTTCCCCCTCTTGCATCAGCGGTAGTGCAAAAAGACGTTGTCGCGCCCGAACTGGTCACGCAATGCCTGAATCAAAGTGTCGGCCGGGTCGATTCGCCAGGCGTCGCCAAATTGAAGCAAGGCGCGTGCCTCCTCGCCACTGTAGTCCAGCGTCACCGGGCAGGCGCCCTTGTGCTTGCTGCACAGTTCGGCCAGCCAGCGCAGGCGATCACCCTTCAATGCCTCACTGGCGACCTTCACCCGCAGGCTGTCGGCAAGCCCCGTGCGCGCCTCTTCCAGACTCATCACGCGCTTGGCACGCAGACGCAGGCCACCGGAGAAGTCGTCGTTACTGACCTCACCCTCGACCACCACCAGCGCATCGTTCTGCAGCAGCGCCTGATTGCTGGCGAAGGCATCGGCGAACAGCGAGGCCTCGATGCGTCCGGAGCGGTCGTCGAGGGTGATGAAGCCCATCTTGTCGCCTTTCTTGTTCTTCATCACCCGCAGGTTGACGATCATCCCGGCGATGGTCTGGGTATCGCGCGCCGGCTTGAGCTCGACGATACGCTGGCGGGCGAAACGGCGAATCTCGCCTTCGTACTCGTCGATGGGGTGGCCGGACAGGTAGATACCCAGGGTGTCCTTCTCGCCCTTCAGACGCTCCTTGATCGGCAGCTCGCGGGCCTTGCGGTGGTTGGCGTAGACGTCCGCCTCAGGCTCGGCGAACAGGCCACCGAACAGATCCATATGGCCGCTCTCGGCGCTGCGCGCAGTCTGCTCGGCGGACTGCACGGCCTCTTCCATGGACGCCAGCAGCACCGCGCGGTTCTTGTCGACACTGGCCTGGTAGGCTTTGAGCTCGTCCTGATAGTACGGACCAAGACGATCCAGCGCGCCGCTGCGGATCAACGCTTCCAGGGTGCGCTTGTTGATGCGCTTGAGGTCGACGCGATTGCAGAAGTCGAACAGATCCTTGAACGGACCACCTTCGGCGCGGCATTCGACGATGGCCTCGACCGGCCCCTCGCCGACGCCCTTGACCGCACCCAGGCCGTAGACGATACGGCCGTCGTCGTTGACGGTGAACTTGAACTCGGACACGTTCACGTCTGGCGGTTCGATGCGCAACTTCATGTTGCGGCACTCTTCCACCAGGATCACCACCTTGTCGGTGTTGTGCATATCCGCCGAGAGCACGGCCGCCATGAACGGCGCCGGGTAATGCGCCTTGAGCCAGGCAGTCTGGTAGGAGACCAGGCCGTAAGCGGCCGAGTGCGATTTGTTGAAACCGTAACCGGCGAACTTTTCCACCAGATCGAAGATGTTACCCGCCAGATTGGCGTCGATGCCGTTGCTGGCACAACCTTCGATGAAGCCGCCGCGCTGCTTGGCCATTTCCTCGGGCTTCTTCTTACCCATGGCACGCCGCAGCATGTCCGCCTGCCCCAGGGTGTAGCCACCCATGACCTGGGCGATCTGCATCACCTGCTCCTGATACAGGATGATGCCGTAGGTGGGCTTGAGCACCGGCTCGAGGCCGGCGTACTGGTAATCCGGGTGCGGGTAGGACAGCTCGGCGCGGCCGTGCTTACGATTGATGAAGTCGTCCACCATGCCGGACTGCAGCGGGCCCGGGCGGAACAGCGCCACCAGTGCGATCATGTCTTCCAGGCAGTCGGGCTTGAGCTTCTTGATCAGCTCCTTCATGCCACGCGATTCAAGCTGGAAGACCGCGGTGGTCTCCGCCTTCTGCAGCATGTCGTAGGTTTTCTTGTCATCCAGCGGGATGAAGTCGATGTTGACCAGATCTTCATCCGGCGCACCGTCGCGCTTCTGGATGCGGTGGACGGTTTCCAACGCCCACTTGATGATGGTCAGGGTACGCAGACCGAGGAAGTCGAACTTGACCAGGCCAGCCTGCTCGACGTCGTCCTTGTCGAACTGGGTCACCAGGCCACCGCCCTCCTCGTCACAGGCGATCGGCGAGAAGTCGGTGAGCTTGGTCGGCGCGATCACCACACCACCAGCGTGCTTGCCGGTACCGCGCACCACGCCTTCGAGCTTGAGCGACATGTCCCAGATTTCCTGGGCTTCCTCGTCGTTCTTGAGGAACTCGCGTAGCGGCTCCTCCATCTCGTAGGCTTTCTCCAGGGTCATGCCCACTTCGAAGGGGATCATCTTCGACAGACGGTCGGCCAGACCGTAGGACTTACCCTGCGCCCGGGCGACGTCGCGCACCACCGCCTTGGCCGCCATCGAGCCGAAGGTGATGATCTGGCTCACCGCGTTGCGCCCGTATTTCTCAGCCACGTAGTCGATCACCCGGTCGCGGCCGTCCATGCAGAAGTCGACGTCGAAGTCGGGCATGGAAACCCGCTCGGGGTTGAGGAATCGTTCGAACAGCAGGTCATAGGCCAGCGGATCGAGGTCAGTGATCTTCAGCACGTAGGCCACCAGCGAACCGGCACCCGAACCACGGCCCGGGCCGACCGGCACACCGTTGTTCTTGGCCCACTTGATGAAGTCCATCACGATCAGGAAGTAACCGGGGAAACCCATCTGAATGATGATATCGAGTTCGAAGTTGAGGCGGTCGATATAGACCTGCCTCTTGGCCTCGTAATCCGGCGTATCCTTGGGCAGCAATACCTGGAGACGCTCTTCCAGCCCCTCGAAGGAGGCGTGGCGCAGGTAGTCGTCGATGCCCATGCCATTGGGCGTGGGGAAATCCGGCAGAAAGTATTTGCCGAGCTGCACATCGATATTGCAGCGCTTGGCGATCTCGACGGTGTTCTCCAGTGCCTCGGGCAGGTCGGAGAACAGCTCCCACATTTCCTCGGCGCTTTTCAGGTACTGCTGATCGGAGTAATGCCGCGGCCGGCGCGGGTCGTCCAGGGTACGACCTTCACCGATACAGACGCGGGTTTCGTGCGCCTCGAAATCACCCTGCTTGATGAAGCGCACGTCGTTGGTCGCCACCAGCGGCGCCTCGACGCGGTCGGCCAGGGCCACGGCGGCGTGCAGGTATTCCTCGTCACCGACGCGGCTGGTGCGTTGCACTTCCAGGTAGAAGCGATCCGGGAACACTGCCATCCATTCACGCAGGCGCACTTCGGCCAGCGCTTCGTCACCGGCCAGCAGCGCCTGGCCGACTTCGCCTTCACGCGCGCCGGATAGCGCGATGAGGCCCTCGGCGGCGCCCTTGACCCAGTCACGCTGAATGATCACCAGGTCGTTGCTCTGCCCTTCGGCCCAGCCACGAGAGATCAGTTCGGTGAGGTTGCGGTAGCCCTTGGCGTTCATCGCCAGCAGGGTCAGGCGCGTCAGCGGGCCGTCTTCCTCGGCGCTGGCCATCCAGATATCGGCACCACAGATCGGCTTGATCCCGGCGCCCATGGCCGCCTTGTAGAACTTCACCAGCGAGCACATGTTGCTCATGTCGGTGACCGCAACCGCCGGCATGCCGGCCCCGGCCACGGCCTTGATCAGCGGTTTGACCCGCACCAGGCCATCGACCAGGGAGTATTCGGTGTGCAGACGCAGGTGGACGAAAGCTTGGGTCATGGGCGGCCTTGCAGGTGAAAACGACAAAGCGCGGATTGTAGCAGGTAGGGCGGCCCGGATCGCCGTCCGCTCGTAGCGCAGCGAACAGTCCGCCGGGCCATGCCGAATCCATCCGCCACAGCACGCACCATCGAAACACCAGCGGCGTACTGCTTCGCGACGACTACAAGGATGTAGGAGGTAGAGCGACGCAGGAGGCCAAAGCCGAGTACGCCCTACACAGCTGTAGCGGCGCTACAATCGACAGCTAAAGACTCGAGCAACGCACGCACCGGTGCGAAGGAACGCCGATGAATAGGCGTCGGCCCCAGGCGCTGCAGGGCTTCTAGGTGAACGGGCGTGGGGTAGCCCTTGTGGCCGGCGATGCCGTAACCGGGATAGAGACGATCCATCTCGAGCATTTCGCGGTCGCGACTGACCTTGGCCAGGATCGAAGCCGCGGCTATTGCCGGCACCCGGCTGTCGCCCTTCACTACCGGGGCGCTCGGCACCGCCAGTTTCGGGCAACGATTGCCGTCGATCAGCGCCAGTTTCGGCGTCACGTGCAGCCCTTCGACAGCTCGCTGCATCGCCAACATGGTGGCATGCAGGATATTCAGGCGGTCGATCTCCTCCACCTCGGCGCGGGCGATGCACCAGGCCAGGGCCTTTTCGCGAATCTCGTCGAACAGCACTTCGCGTCGCGCCTCGGAGAGTTTCTTCGAGTCGTTCAGGCCGAGAATCGGTCGAGCCGGATCGAGGATCACCGCAGCCGTGACCACGGCACCGCAGAGCGGGCCACGGCCGACTTCGTCGACACCGGCGACCAGTTCTTCGACCAGGGTAAAATCGAGGCCCAGCTGCATCAGCCGTGCCCTGCCAGTTTGAGCACGGCATCAGCGGCCGACACCGAGGCGTCGCGACGCAACGCACGGTGAATCACATCGAAACCCTCGGTCTGCACCTGGCCGCCGTCGATCAAGGGCGCAACGGCCTGGGCCAAAGCCTCGGGAGTCGCTGCATCCTGAATCAGCTCAGGTACCAGCAGGCGCTCGGCCAGCAGATTGGGCAGCGAGATATAGGGACTTTTCACCAGACGCTTGAGGATGCGATAGGTCAGTGGCGCTACGCGGTACGCCACCACCATCGGCCGCTTGTACAGCAGCGCTTCCAGGGTCGCGGTACCTGAAGCGATCAACACCGCATCGCAGGCAGCCAACGCCTCATGGGAGCGGCCATTGAGCAGCGTCAGCGGCAAATCACGCCCGGCCAGCATCTGTTCCAGCTGCTCGCGACGCTCGGGTGTGGCGCAAGGCAGCAGGAAATGAATACCTGGGCGCAGTGCGCGCAGACGAATCGCCGCATCGAGAAACAGTTCACCGAGACGCGCGACTTCACCACCACGACTGCCGGGCATCAGGGCCACTACCGGCTCGTCCTGTGGCAGATCCAGCGTCTCCCGCGCAGCAGCACGATCAGCCTGCTGCGGAATCGCATCGGCCAGCGGATGACCAACGAAGCGCACCGGCACCTGATGCTCGTCGTAGAACTGCGCCTCGAACGGGAACAGGGTCAGCATCAGGTCGCAGGCTTCGCGGATCTTCAGAACACGCTTCTGCCGCCAGGCCCAGACCGAGGGGCTGACGTAGTGCACGGTCTTGATGCCGGCACGGCGCAGCTTGAGCTCCAGGCCCAGGTTGAAATCGGGGGCATCGATGCCGATGAACACGTCCGGTTTGGCAGCAATCAGGTCGCGAGCCAGTTGACGACGGCGACGGAGCAACTCGAACAGACGGCCAAGCACCTCGACCAGGCCCATCACGGCCAGGCGCTCCATCGGGAAATAGGATTTAAGGCCTTCGGCTTCCATGCGCGCACCGCCAACACCGATGAACTCGGCATCCGGATGGCGCTGCTTGATGGCCTGCATCAGGCCGGAACCGAGGATGTCACCGGACGCCTCACCGGCGACCAGTGCGACGCGAATAGGTCTGCTCATAGGTATCAGCGCGTGATGCCGCGCGTGGAGGCCTGAATCGAATCACGGAAAATCGCCACTTCCGGGAACTGAGCAGCGGACTCGGCCAGCTCGGCCAGTGCCTGCTCGACGGTCAGCCCCTGGCGATAGACCAGCTTGTAGCCCTTGCGCAGCGCGGCGATGGCCTCGGCGGAGAAACCACGCCGGCGCATGCCCTCGAAGTTCATGCTGCGCGCCTCGGCCGGGTTACCGAACACGGTAACGAAAGCTGGAACATCCTTGCCAATCGCGGTGCCCATGCCCGAGAAGCTGTGCGCGCCAATGCGGCAGAACTGATGCACCAGGGTATAACCGGACAGAATCGCCCAGTCATCGACCCAGACATGCCCAGCCAGGGCCGTGTTGTTGACCAGGATGCAATGATTGCCGATCACACTGTCATGGCCGATATGGGCATAGGCCATGATCAGGTTATGGTCGCCAATGGTGGTTTCGCTGCGATCCTGCACGGTGCCACGGTGAATGGTGACACCCTCACGAATCGTGTTGTGATCGCCGATCACCAGGCGCGTCGCCTCGCCCTTGTATTTCAGGTCTGGCGTGTCTTCACCGACCGAAGAAAACTGGTAGATGCGGTTGTGCTTGCCGATCACGGTCGGCCCCTTGAGCACGACGTGCGGGCCGATGACTGTACCCTCGCCGATTTCCACATCGGCCCCGACAATGCTCCAAGGGCCAACGACGACGTCGTCGGCCAATCTGGCACTGGGGTCGATGATCGCGCGGGGGTCAATCAAACTCATAGCTTGCGTTCCGCACAGATGATTTCAGCAGCGCAGACTTCCTTGCCATCGACGGTGGCGCGGCACTCGAACTTCCAGATGCTGCGACGATCGCTCAGGTATTTGGCTTCCAGCGTAAGCTGATCACCCGGCAGCACCGGCGAACGGAAACGCAGTTTGTCGGAGCCGACGAAGTAATACAGGGTGCCATCGGCCGGCTTCACGCCCATCATCTTGAAGCCGAGGATACCGGCCGCCTGGGCCATGGCCTCGATGATCAGAACGCCCGGCATGATCGGGTGCTCGGGGAAGTGACCGTTGAAGAACGGCTCATTGATGCTGACATTCTTATAGGCGCGAATCTGCTTGCCTTCGACGTCCAGGTCCACCACACGGTCCACCAACAGGAACGGATAGCGGTGCGGCAAATATTCACGAATTTCGTTGATGTCCATCATGTCCGGTTAAGCCTGTAAGAAAAGAAAAGAGCACGGTCACGCCGTGCTCAGGCATCAGATGAGACGTTTGCCGTCTGGGTCACGGCGGCCAGCTGTTTTTCCAGCTCACGCAGTCGCTTGGCCATATCGTCCAACTGACGAATACGGGCTGCACTCTTCTTCCACTCGCCCGCCGGTTGCATGGCAGTGCCTGAAGAATAGGCGCCCGGCTCGGTGATCGAACGGGTCACCATGGTCATACCGGTGACGAACACGTTGTCGCACACCTCGATATGGCCAACCATGCCCACACCGCCGGCGATCATGCAGTTCTTGCCGATCTTGGTGCTGCCGGAAATACCGCAGCAGCCGGCCATGGCCGTGTTGTCACCGATCTGCACGTTGTGCGCGATCATGATCTGGTTATCCAGCTTCACGCCATTACCGATCAGGGTATCGGACAGCGCACCGCGATCCACCGTGGTGTTGGCGCCGATCTCGACGTCATCACCGATGGTCACCCCACCGATCTGTGCGATCTTCTGCCAGACGCCCTTTTCGTTGGCGAAACCGAAGCCTTCGCCACCGATCACCGCGCCGGACTGGATCACTACACGCTTGCCAATCTGCACATCGTGGTACAGCGTCACGCGCGGAGCCAGCCAACCACCCTCACCGATCACGCTACGCGCGCCCACCACGCAGTGCGCACCGATGCTCACATCAGCACCGATGCGAGCACCGCTTTCGATGACCGCAAAGGCGCCGATACTGGCGCTCGGATCGACCTGAGCATCGCCTGCAACCTGCGCAGTGGCATGAATGCCGGGAGCCGCCTTGGGCTTGCGGTCGAACACATGCGAAAGCTGGGCATAAGCCAGATAAGGATTGGCCACGATCAAGGCATCGCCAGCATAGCCTTCAGCATCGGCTGCGGTGAGCAACACGGCACCGGCCTGGGTCTGCGCCAGAAACTTGCGGTACTGGGCATTGGCCAGGAAGCTCAATTGTTCGGGCCCGGCCTCCTGTAAGGTGGCCAGGCCCGTGATGACCTTAGCTTCGGCGCCACGCAAGGTGGCGCCCAGGCGCTCGGCCAGCTGGCCGAGGGTAAATGTCGCAGTCATGCTTAACGCATCTGATTCATGCGCTCGATGACCTGGCGAGTGATGTCGTACTGAGGCTTGACCTCGATCACCGCACCGCGCTCGAGCACCAGGTCGAAGTTACCGTTCTTGATCACTTCTTCGACGGCCTTGTCCAGATTCGGCTTCAGCTTGGCCAGCATCTCGCGGTCAGCGATGGCCTTGGCTTCGTTCAGCTCCTTGGACTGGAACTGGAAGTCACGAGCCTTCTGCTTGAATTCGAGCTCGAGGCGCTCGCGCTCGGCCTGCTGCATCTTCTCGCCGTCCTTGACCATGCGATCCTGAATGCGCTTGGCATCGCTTTCCAGGGTCTTGAGCTTGTTCAGCTGCGGGCCGAACTTCTTCTCGGCATCGACGGCGTAGCGCTTGGCTGCATCCGACTCGAGCAGCGCCATCTGATAGTTCAGCACGGCCACCTTCATCTCGGCGAACGCCGGAGTGGCGATCAGGGCGGCGGTGAACAGAACCAGTTGAGTCAACTTACGCACAATGCACTCCTGCAACAAAACTGTTGGCTTGCTATGAAACGAAATTAGAAGGTTTGACCCAGGGAGAACTGGAATACCTGGGTATCGGCATCATCCGGCTTCTTGATCGGCATGGCCAGACTGAAGCTCAGCGGGCCCAGTGCGGTGATCCAGGTCAGGCCGACACCCACGGAGCTGGCCAGGTTGCTGAAGTCGATGTCGCAGCTGTCGCTAAGGCGCTTCTGGCTAGAGTTGCAGTTGGTATCGAATACATTACCCACGTCCCAGAACAATGCGGTACGCAACGAGCGCTGATCCTTGACGAACGGCAACGGGAAGAGCATTTCGACACCGCCCTGCACCAAGACGTTACCACCGAACGGCAGCGGATCCCTATCAGGATCAGTGTACCTACCACGATCATCTGGCCCCGCGCCTGGGGTATAGTTCGGCACCCCATTTATACGAGCGACACTAGGCGTACTGCGCGGGCCCAAGCTGCTGTCCTCGAAACCACGCACCGAGTTGAAGCCACCGGCGTAGTAGTGCTCGTAGAACGGCAGTTCGGCCGTAGAGCCATAACTGTCGCCATAACCTAGCTGGGTATGGAAGCGCAGCGTATAGCTGTCGCTGATCGGGGTGAACACCTGACCACGGTAGTCGAGCTTGTAGAACGACAGGTCGCTGCCCGGCAGCGTGGTTTCCAGTACAAGGCTCTGCGAATGACCGCGGTTGGCCAGCACGCCACGGTTCAGGGTGGACTCGGACCAGCCGATGGAGCCCTTGAAGTTCAGGTAGTTGTCACCCTCAGCGTCGATGAAATCGAAGATTTCGTCGACGGTATAACGACCGGTGTCGATGCTGTCCTGCTGCACGGTCAGGCCATAGGTCAGACGCGCGGTTTCGCTGATCGGGTAGCCGATGTTGACACCTGCACCCAGGCTGTCCACCGAGTAGCTGGATACGTCGACATCGAGCTCATCGTAGTCGGTGGTGCGGTAGAAGGCGTTGTAACCCAGGCTGACACCATCGACGGTCCAGTAGGGGTCAACGAAGCCGAAGCTGTATCGGGTCTGGTATTCACTGCGGGTCAGGCCAATGCTGACGCGGTTACCGGTACCCAGGAAGTTGTTCTGACTGATCGAACCACCGAGGATCAGACCGGCGTTCTGGGCGAAACCGACGCTGGCGGTGATGGAGCCGGACGGCTGCTCTTCGACGCTGTAGTTGACGTCGATCTGGTCGTCGGTACCCGGCACCTGCGGGGTTTCGACGTTGACCTCCTTGAAGAAGCCCAGACGCTCCAGACGCACCTTGGACTGGTCGATCAGGTAGGTCGAGGCCCAGCCACCTTCCATCTGACGCATTTCGCGACGCAGCACCTGGTCTTCGGACTTGGTGTTGCCGCGGAAGTTGATGCGATTGACGTAAGCACGCTTGCCCGGATCGACGAAGAAGGTGATCGAAACCGTGTTGTCCTCGTCGTGAGCTTCCGGCACGCCATTGACGTTGGCGAAGGTATAGCCTTCGTTACCCAGGCGGCGGGTGATCAGCTCACTGGTGGTGGTCATGATCTTGCGCGAGAAGACCTGCCCTTCCTTGACCAGCAGCAGCGCGCGCACATCTTCTTCCGGCACCTTGAGGTCACCGGAAAGCTTCACGTCACGGACACTGTACTTCTCGCCCTCTTCGACGTTGACGGTGATGTAGACGTGTTTCTTGTCCGGGGTGATGGATACCTGGGTGGAGCTGATATCCATGTTGATGTAGCCGCGGTCCAGGTAGTAGGAGCGCAGGCGCTCGAGGTCACCGGACAGTTTCTCGCGGGCATACTTGTCGTCGTTCTTGAAGAAGGACAGCCAGTTGGTGGTCTTCAGCTCGAATAGATCGACCAGATCTTCATCGGAGAACACGGTGTTGCCGACCACGTTGATGTGGGAGATGGCAGCAACGGTGCCTTCGTTGATGGTGATTTTCAGCGCCACACGGTTACGCGGCTGCGGAATCACTTCGGCTTCGATCTCGGCCGAATAGCGACCCTGAGCGACATACTGGCGCTGCAGCTCGTTACGCACGCCTTCGAGGGTGGCGCGCTGGAAGATCTCGCCCTCGGCCAGACCGGACTGGTTCAGGCCCTTGAGCAGGTCTTCTGTAGTGATGGCCTTGTTGCCTTCGATCTCGATGCCAGAGATGGAGGGACGCTCGACCACGGTAACCACCAGCACGTCACCATCGCGACCGAGCTGGATATCCTGGAAGAAGCCGGTACGGAACAGGGAGCGGGTGGCATCGACCAGTTGGCGATCATCTACCTGCTCGCCCACGTTGAGCGGCAGCGCGCCGAATACGCTGCCTGCGGAAACCCGCTGCAGGCCATTGACGCGTATATCGGAGATGGTGAAGGACTCGGCGTGAACTTCGGCGATCATCAATGCGGACAGTACCGCAGGTAGCAGCAGACGTTTCATGAAGTCCTTTCTTATTCCAACTGACGATAAAAACTGCCGCTTAAGCGACACTTCTTTTAAATCTCAAGAACGTATTCAGCAATGCTCACAGGCGGCTGAGGTCGTTGACCAGGGCAAGCAACATGACCCCGATGACCAGACTGATGCCGATCTGCATCCCCCAACCCTGAACCCGCTCAGACAAGGGGCGACCACGCACCCACTCGACCAGATAAAACAGCAGATGCCCACCATCCAGTACGGGAATGGGCAGCAGATTGAGAACCCCCAAGCTAATACTCAGATATGCAAGGAATTTCAGGAAATCCCCCAGCCCTGACTCAGCTGAAGCGCCCGCCACTTTAGCAATGGTTATCGGCCCACTCAAGTTTTTTACCGAGAGCTCACCGAACAGCATTTTCTTCAGTGAATCGAGGGTCAGCAGGCTCATGGACCAGGTTTGACGCACGCCTTCGACTACGCCGTCGAGCGGACCGTAGCGCACCTCGCGGAGCATCTCCGGCGGCCATTCGACGCCCTGCACACCGGCGCCCAGGTAACCACTGCGGGCCTCTCCTTCACCGCGCGACGCCAGGGTCAGCTGCACATCCTGCGCTTGCCCGGCGCGTTCGAAGCGCAGCGTGACCGCCTCGCCCGGCAATGCCCGGACGCGATCGACCAGCTCCTGCCAGTCGGCCAGGGGCTCGCCATCGAGCGCCAGCAACCTGTCCCCTGCCTGCAGCCCTGCGGCGTGGGCAGGCCCCTTGGAATCGACTTCAGCCAGAACCGGCTCCAGCACCGGACGCCATGGACGAATGCCCAGCGAACCAATCGGGTCCGGCTCGTCGACGCCGCGCAGCCAGTTGTCCAACTGCACCTGTTTTGGCGTTTCGACGGTGGAGCCCGGCTCCAGCACGCGCAGATCGAGCGTACCGCTCTCGCCCAGACGCCTTACCAACTGCAGATTGACCGCTGCCCAACCACTGGTGGCCTCGCCGTTGACCGCAACGATCTCTTGCCCCGCACGCAGCCCGGCCACTTCCGCCAGACTGTCCGGCTGCACGGCGCCGATAACCGGCCGCACCTGCTGACTGCCGAGCATGGCGACGAACCAGAAGAACAGCAGCGCCAGCAGGAAATTGGCCAGTGGGCCCGCAGCCACGATGGCGATGCGCTGGCGCACGCTCTTGCGATTGAAGGACTGCTCGACGAGCTCGGGGGGCACATCGCCCTCGCGCTCATCGAGCATCTTGACGTAGCCACCCAGAGGAATGGCTGCAACCACGAATTCGGTACCCTGGCGGTCATGCCAGCGCAAAAGCGGTGTGCCGAAGCCAACGGAGAAGCGCAGCACCTTGACGCCGCAGCGCCGGGCTACCCAGAAGTGCCCATACTCGTGAAAGGTCACCAGGACACCCAGTGCGATCAGGGTGCCAACCAGCATGTACAACCCACTCATTTCACTTCTCCAGCTCTACGAGCCGCTCAAGTTCCAGCACACACCAGACCAATACGGGCGTCATCAACGGCCAGCGAGCCACTGCCCAGCCAGCTCACGCGCACGGGCATCGGCCGCGAACACCGCGTCGAGCGCTTCGACAGCCTGCACCGGCTGGGCGTTCAACACGGACTCAATCATACGCGCGATATCAACGAAACGGATGCGCCGCTGCAGGAAAGCCTCGACCGCGACTTCATTGACGGCGTTGAGCATCGCCGGTGCACTGCCACCAGCCTGCGCCGCCTCCCGCGCCAGACGCAGACAGGGAAAACGCTGCTCGTCGGGGCGCTCGAAATCCAGGCGACCGACGGCAAACAGATCCAGAGGCGATACGCCCGAGTCGATACGCTCTGGCCAGGCCAACGCATGAGCGATGGGCGTGCGCATATCCGGATTACCCAGCTGCGCCAGCACCGAACCGTCGATGTAATCGACCAGCGAATGAATCACGCTCTGCCGGTGGATGACCACTTCGATCTGCTCCGGGCGGGCATCGAACAACCAGCAGGCCTCGATCGACTCGAGCCCCTTATTCATCATGCTGGCCGAGTCTACGGAAATCTTGCGCCCCATCGACCAGTTCGGATGAGCGCAGGCCTGCTCCGGGGTGACGCATTCCAGGTCGGCCAACGGTGTTTCGCGAAAAGGCCCACCGGAAGCCGTCAGCAGTACGCGACGCACACCGACGGTCTGCAAACCCCGCGAATAGTCACCGGGCAGACACTGGAAAATGGCGTTGTGCTCACTGTCGATAGGCAACAGCACCGCCCCGCTCTGCTTGACCGCCTGCATGAACAAGGCACCGGACATTACCAGCGCCTCCTTGTTCGCCAGCAACACCTTCTTGCCAGCCTGCACGGCCGCCAGGGTCGGCTTGAGGCCCGCTGCGCCAACAATGGCCGCCATTACGCAATCGACCGCCGCGTCGGCAGATACGGCGCACAGCCCTGCTTCGCCAACCAGCACTTCGGTCGCCAGCCCGGCAGAACGCAGATTGTTCTGCAACTCGAGCGCTGAAGCGTCATCAGGCACCACGGCGTAGCGCGGCCGATGCTGCACACACAGCACCTGCAGCTCTGTCAGGCGCGAAAAGCCCGTCAGCGCGAAGACGCTGTAGCGCTCAGGGTGGCGCGCGATCACATCCAGCGTACTGAGGCCAATAGAGCCCGTAGCGCCCAGCACGGTGACCTGCTGCACTGCGTTCACAGCGCGCCCCAACCAGCGAGCCAGAGCAGTGCAGCGAACAGCGGGATGGCTGCGGTCAGACTGTCGATACGATCCAGCACTCCGCCATGCCCCGGCAGCAGATTGCTGCTGTCCTTGATACCGGACTGACGCTTGAACATGCTTTCGGTCAGGTCGCCAACCACGGAAATCAGTACCACCACAGCGGCACCCGCCAGCGCCAGCAGCAGCCCACCAGCAGACCAGCCTTGCTGCAGCCCGACCAGCAGGGTGATCAGCAGGCTGGCCGCAAGACCGCCGTAGAGCCCTTCCCAGCTCTTGCCCGGGCTGACCTTGGGCGCCAGCTTGCGCTTGCCAAAGGTCTTGCCGGAAAAATAGGCGCCGATATCCGCCCCCCAGACCAGCACCATCACCGCGATGATCAGCGCATTGGCCTGCGGCCACTGCTTGAGCAGGATCAGCCCTTGCCAGGCCGGCAGCAGAATCAGCAAACCAATCAGCAAACGCCCCGGCACACCGCCCCAGAGACGACTGCTATCGGGATAGGTCATTACCAGAAAGGTCGCGACCAACCACCACAGCACAGCCACCACCAGCAGCAGCGGGGCAACGACCGGCACCATGTACAGCAAGCCGAGCAACACGGCCACTGCAGCCGCATAGGCCACACGCAGCGACTGCGCCTCGAACCCTGCCAGACGGGCCCATTCCCAGGCCCCCAGCGTGACCACCGCACCGATGAACAGGGCAAAGGCACCGCCATCGAGCAGAAAAAAACCGCCCAGGGCGATGGGCAACAGCACCAGCGCCGTGATGATTCGTTGTTTGAGCATTAGGAGCGCGCCTCAGCTTCCACCTGCTCGCTGGTCTTGCCGAAGCGACGCTGGCGGGTAGCGAAATCGGCCAGCGCCTTGCGCATGGCCTCGTGCTTGAAGTCCGGCCAATAGAGGTCGGAGAAGTACAGTTCGCTATAAGCCAACTGCCACAGGAGGAAGTTACTGATGCGGCGCTCGCCACCCGTACGGATGCACAGGTCGGGCAAAGGCAGGTCACCGGTAGCCAGACAACCCTGAAGCAATTGCGGGGTAATGTCTTCGGGCTGCAAATGACCTGCTTGCACCTCACGCGCCAGACGCTGAGCGGCCTGGGCGATATCCCACTGACCACCGTAGTTGGCCGCGATCTGCAAGGTGAAACGCCGGTTGCCGGCAGTCAGTTGCTCGGCTTCGCGCATGGCTGCCTGCAACTCGGGATGAAAACGCGAGCGATCACCGATGATACGCAGGCTGATATCGTTATCCAGCAGACGCTTGGCCTCACGACGCAGCGCCCCCAGGAACAACTCCATCAGCGCACCGACCTCTTCGGCCGGACGCTGCCAGTTCTCGCTGGAAAAGGCGAACAGGGTGAGCACCTCGACGCCCGACTCGGCACAGACCTCGATCACCGCGCGAACCGCATCGACCCCAGCCTTGTGCCCAGCCACACCTGGCAACAGGCGCTTCTTCGCCCAACGGTTGTTGCCATCCATGATGATGGCGACATGCCGCGGCACCGCCCCCTGCTTGTTTTTGTCCATTTATGGGCGCCCAGCCGTCAGACGGCCATCAGGTCCGCTTCTTTGACCTCGAGCGCCTTGTCGACATCACCGATGAACTTGTCAGTGATCTTCTGCAGCTCGTCAGCGGCGCGACGCTCTTCGTCCTCGCTGATTTCCTTGGCCTTGGACAGCTTCTTCAGCTCGGCCAGGGCATCACGACGCACGTTGCGCACGGCGACCTTGGCATCTTCGGCAACGCCACGCGCCTGCTTGGTATAGCCCTTGCGGGTTTCCTCGGTCAGCGCCGGCATCGGCACACGGATGGTGGTACCAGCGCTGCTCGGGTTCAGGCCCAGGTCGGAGGTCATGATGGCCTTCTCGATGGCAGCACTGAGGGTCTTGTCATGCGCGACGATCTTCAGGGTGCGCGCGTCCTCGACGGAGATCGCAGCAACCTGGTTCAGCGGCATGTCGCTACCCCAGGCCGGCACCTTGACGCTGTCGAGAATGCTCGGATGGGCACGACCGGTTCGAATGGAGGCCAGGTTACGACCCAGCGATTCCAGGGACTTGCTCATGCGCTCCTGAGCGTCTTTCTTGATGTCGTTGATCATTGTGCATCCTCCTCGATCAGAGTTCCTTCGGCGCCACCCACTACAACGTTCAGCAGTGCGCCGGGCTTGTTCATGTTGAAAACCCGCAGCGGCATGTTGTGATCACGGCACAGGCAGATGGCCGTCAGATCCATCACGCCCAGCTTGCGATCGAGCACCTCGTCATAGGTCAGGCGCTCGAACTTCTCGGCATGCGGGTCTTTGAACGGGTCGGCAGTGTACACGCCATCGACCTTGGTCGCCTTCAGTACCACGTCCGCATCGATTTCGATGGCGCGCAGGCAGGCAGCCGAATCGGTGGTAAAGAAGGGGTTACCAGTGCCAGCAGCAAAAATCACTACCTCACCGGTCTTCAGGTGGCGCAGGGCCTTGCGACGGTCATAGTGATCGGTCACGCCAACCATGGAGATCGCCGACATGACGATGGCGGGGATGTTCGAACGCTCCAGCGCATCACGCATGGCCAGCGCGTTCATCACGGTGGCCAGCATGCCCATGTGGTCACCGGTGACGCGATCCATGCCGGCAGCGGACAGCGCCGCGCCACGGAACAGGTTGCCACCACCGATCACCAGGCCGACCTGCACACCGATACCGACCAGTTGGCCGACTTCCAGCGCCATGCGATCGAGCACCTTGGGATCGATGCCGAAATCTTCCGAGCCCATCAGGGCCTCGCCGCTAAGTTTGAGCAGAATGCGTTTGTAGCGAGGTTGGCGACCAGTTGTCTGCTGAGCCATTGCAAGTCTCTCCTGCGGCGATATGAAATTCTTGAGCAACGCGCTCGGGCGCTGCAATTATCCGGCACTTCGAACGTGCCGGCGACCTAAGGTTGCAAGGCCGTTAGTACATTTGTTGCCCCTTATTCGGCAAAGAGGCTGCACGCGCAAGCGGGCAGCCTCTCTGGGACAACTGGCCGAACCGCCGATTACTGCTTGCTGGCAGCAACCTGAGCGGCAACTTCGGCGGCGAAGTCGGTCTCGGCCTTCTCGATACCCTCGCCCACTTCGTAACGAACGAAGGAAACGATTTCGGCACCGGCTTTCTTCACCAGGTCACCGACCTTGACTTCCGGATCCATGATGAAGGCTTGCTCGACCAGGCTGGCTTCGGCCAGGAACTTGGTGATACGGCCTTTGATCATGTTCTCGACGATGTTTTCCGGCTTGCCAGCGATCTTCTCGGCGTTCAGCTGCAGGAAGATTTCCTTTTCCTTGGCAACCAGCTCTTCGGAGACCTGATCCGGCGAAACAACGGCCGGGTTGGAGGCAGCAACGTGCATGGCAACGTGCTTGGCCAGTTCGTCGTTGCCGCCTTTCAGGACAACCAGAACGCCAATACGGTGGCCGTGCAGGTAGGCGCCAACGGTTTCGCCGGAAACAGCGGTCAGGCGACGGATGTTGACGTTCTCACCGCACTTGGCAACCAGAGCTTCACGAGCGGATTCGCGCGAGGCGATCAGCGGAGCGGCTTCGGTCAGGTTCTTCTCGAAGGCTTCGTCCAGGCTTTCCTTGACGAAGGCTTTGAAGTCGTCCTGCAGAGCCAGGAAGTCGGTCTGCGAGTTGACTTCGATGATCAGGCCACGACCACCTTCTACACGAACGGCGATGGAGCCTTCAGCGGCAATGTTGCCAGCCTTCTTGGCAGCCTTGATGGCGCCGGAAGCGCGCATGTCATCAATGGCTTTCTCGATGTCGCCACCAGCGGCAACCAGCGCCTTCTTGCACTCCATCATGCCTTGGCCAGTACGCTCGCGCAGTTCTTTAACCAGGGCTGCAGTAATTTCTGCCATCTTGAAAATCCTCTCGGTAGGTCTTCAATCATTCACCCGCATGGCGGGCGATCAAATCTGTGAGTGGCAAAAAGGGGGCTTAGCCCCCTTCTTGCACAGCGCGTAACGCTAGATGCTTTGCGTTACCGCTTAGCCTTCGGCGCTCTCGGCAGCCGCGGCTTCTTCGACGAACTCTTCAGTGCCGCCGCCAGCATTGCTGCGACCACGGATCACGGCGTCGGCCATGGCACCCATGTACAGCTGGATGGCGCGGATGGCGTCGTCGTTACCCGGGATGATGTAGTCAACGCCTTCCGGGCTGCTGTTGGTATCGACGATGCCGATAACCGGGATGCCCAGCTTGTTGGCTTCGGTGATAGCAATGCGCTCGTGGTCAACGTCGATCACGAACAGAGCGTCCGGCAGACCGCCCATGTCCTTGATACCACCCAGGCTGCGATCCAGTTTTTCCAGATCACGGGTACGCATCAGGGCTTCTTTCTTGGTCAGCTTGGCGAAAGTACCGTCCTGGGACTGAACTTCCAGCTCACGCAGACGCTTGATCGAGGCGCGGATGGTTTTGTAGTTGGTCAGCATGCCGCCCAACCAGCGGTGATCGACGAACGGCGAGCCACAACGAGCAGCTTCTTCGCGAACGATCTTGCCAGCGGAACGCTTGGTGCCGACGAACAGGATCTTGTTCTTGCCAGCAGCCAGCTTCTCAACGAAAGCCTGAGCTTCGTTGAACATCGGCAGGGTTTTTTCGAGGTTGATGATGTGAATCTTGTTACGCGCGCCGAAAATGTACTTGCCCATTTTCGGGTTCCAGTAACGGGTCTGGTGGCCGAAGTGCACACCGGCCTTCAGCATATCGCGCATGTTGACTTGGGACATGATAGTTCCTTGAATAAGTCGGGTTAGGCCTCCACGTATCCCAGCTTCCAACCCTCGAACTTGTCGAAAGGCACCCAGGAAACCGTGTCGATACGTGTGTGGGTTTGAGCTTTCGGGCTTAGTGCCCGTAAAGCGGCGCGTTTTATACCACACAAAGCCGGCTCAGGCTACAAAAGCTGGCAAACAACGCAGTAACGCCCCGCAGCGGTTGCAGTGCCCTTTGGGGCTGGCACGGCGAAGCTGCTAATATATCGCCCTTTCCGTTCGTGCCCGAGAGCTTCATATGACCGTCACCATCAAATCCGCCGAAGAAATCGAGAAAATGCGCGTGGCCGGCCGCCTGGCCGCCGAAGTGCTGGAGATGATCGGTGAACACGTCAAGCCAGGCGTCACCACCGAGGAAATCGACCGCATCTGCCACGACTATATCGTCAACGTGCAGCAGGCCATTCCCGCCCCGCTCAACTACAAGGGCTTCCCCAAGTCGATCTGCACCTCGGTCAACCACGTGGTGTGCCACGGCATCCCCAACGACAAGCCGCTCAAAGACGGCGACGTGCTGAACATCGACGTCACCGTGATCAAGGACGGCTACCACGGCGACACCAGCAAGATGTTCATGGTCGGCAAGGTCGCCGAGTGGGCCGAGCGTCTGGCCAAGGTCACTCAGGAATGCATGTACAAAGGCATCGAGCTGGTCAAACCCGGCACCCGCCTGGGCGATATCGGCGAAGTGATCCAGAAGCACGCGGAGAAGAACGGTTTCTCCGTGGTCCGCGAATACTGCGGCCATGGCATCGGCGCCGTCTTCCATGAAGAGCCGCAGGTGCTGCACTACGGCAAGGCCGGCACCGGCATGGAGCTCAAGGAAGGCATGACCTTCACCATCGAGCCGATGATCAACCAGGGCCGCCCGGAAACCCGCCTGCTCGGCGACGGCTGGACCGCCATCACCAAGGACCGCAAGCTGTCGGCGCAATGGGAGCACACCGTGCTGGTCACCGCTGACGGCTATGAGATCCTGACCCTGCGCAGCGATGACACCCTGCCGCGCACCTCGGCCTGACCGCGATCCGTAGGGTGCGCCGTGCGCACCATTGAAGCTTGTGGTGCGCATCGCGCACCCCACCTTATATAAGGAAGGCAACTGCATGCCGCAGATGGACCCCGAACTGTTTGACCGTGGTCAGTTCCAGGCCGAGCTGGCCCTGAAATCCAGCCCCATCGCTGCATTCAAGAAGGCCATCCGCGGCGCGCATGATGTGCTGGATGCGCGCTTTCGAGCCGGTCGCGACATTCGCCGCCTGGTCGAAGACCGCGCCTGGTTCGTCGATCAGATCCTGCAGGAAGCCTGGAAGCGCTTCACCTGGAGCGAGGATGCCGACATCGCCCTGCTCGCCGTTGGCGGCTACGGCCGTGGCGAGCTGCACCCTTACTCGGACATCGACCTGCTGATCCTGCTCGACAGCAGCGATCACGAAATCTTCCGCGAGCCCATCGAAGGCTTTCTCACCCTGCTCTGGGACATCGGCCTGGAAGTCGGCCAGAGCGTGCGCTCGGTCGACGAATGCGCCGAAGAGGCGCGCGCCGACCTGACGGTGATCACCAACCTGATGGAAAGCCGCACCATCGCCGGCCCCGAACACCTGCGCCAGCGCATGCAGCAGGTGACCAGCACCGATCAGATGTGGCCGAGCAAGCACTTCTACCTGGCCAAGCGCGACGAACGCAGAGCGCGTCATGCCAAGTACAACGACACCGAGTACAACCTCGAACCCAACGTCAAGGGCTCGCCCGGCGGCCTGCGCGACATCCAGACCGTGCTCTGGGTGGCACGCCGCCAGTTCGGCACGCTGAACCTGCAGGCCCTGGTCGGCCACGGCTTCCTCCTGGAAAGCGAATACGCCCTGCTGTCCTCCAGCCAGGAATTTTTGTGGAAGGTGCGCTACGCCCTGCACATGCTCGCCGGGCGCGCCGAAGACCGCCTGCTGTTCGATCACCAGGTGAAGATCGCCGCCCTGTTCGGCTATCAGGACGGCGACGGCAAGCGCAGCATCGAACACTTCATGCAGAAGTACTACCGCGTAGTGATGGGGATTTCCGAGCTGTCGGACCTGATCAACCAGCACTTCGAGGAAGTGATCCTGCGCGCCGGTGAAAGCGGCCCGGCCACGCCCCTGAACAGCCGCTTCCAGGTGCGCGACGGTTATATCGAAGTCACCCACCCGAACGTGTTCAAGCGCACCCCCTTCGCCATCATCGAAATCTTCGTGCTCATGGCGCAGCACCCGGAAATCAAAGGGGTACGTGCCGACAGCATCCGCCTGCTGCGCGACAGCCGCCACCTGATCGACGACGAGTTCCGCAAGGACATCCGCAACACCAGCCTGTTCATCGAACTGTTCAAGTGCAAGGAAGGCATTCACCGCAACCTGCGGCGGATGAACCGCTACGGCATTCTCGGCCGTTATTTGCCGGAGTTCGGCCATATCGTCGGGCAGATGCAGCACGACCTGTTCCACATCTACACGGTCGACGCGCACACCCTCAACCTGATTAAGCACCTGCGCAAGTTCCGCTGGCCGGAGCTGGCGGAGAAATTCCCGCTGGCCAGCAAGCTGATCGACAAGCTGCCAAAATCCGAGCTGATCTACCTCGCCGGCCTGTATCACGACATCGGCAAGGGTCGTGGCGGTGATCACTCGGAACTGGGCGCGGTAGACGCCGAAGCCTTCGCCCGCCGCCATCATCTGCCGGCCTGGGACAGCGCCCTGATCGTCTGGCTGGTGCAGCACCACCTGGTGATGTCCACCACCGCGCAGCGCAAGGACCTCTCCGACCCGCAGGTGATCCACGACTTCGCCCAGTTCGTCGGTGACCAGACGCACCTGGACTACCTCTACGTGCTGACCGTGGCCGATATCAACGCCACCAACCCCAGCCTGTGGAATTCCTGGCGCGCCAGCCTGCTGCGCCAGCTCTACACCGAGACCAAGCGCGCCCTGCGCCGCGGCCTGGAAAACCCGCTGGACCGTGAAGAGCAGATTCGCCAGACCCAGAGCGCGGCCCTGGACACCCTGGTACGTGGCGGCACCGACCCGGACGATGCCGAACAACTGTGGAGCCAGCTGGGCGACGACTACTTCCTGCGCCACACCGCCACCGACGTGGCCTGGCACACCGATGCCATTCTCCAGCACCCCAACGATGGTGGCCCGCTGGTGCTGATGAAGGAAACCACCCAGCGCGAGTTCGAAGGCGGCACGCAGATCTTCATCTACGCGCCAGACCAGCATGACTTCTTCGCCGTGACCGTGGCCGCGATGAGCCAGCTCAACCTGAACATTCACGACGCGCGGATCATCACCTCCACCAGCCAGTTCACCCTCGATACCTACGTGGTGCTGGATGCCGACGGCGGCTCGATCGGCAACAACCCGGCACGCATTCAGCAGATTCGCGAAGGCCTGATCGAAGCGCTGAAGAACCCGGACGACTATCCGACCATCATCCAGCGCCGCGTGCCGCGTCAGCTCAAGCACTTTGCCTTCGCGCCGCAGGTGACCATCCACAACGACGCGCAGCGCCCGGTGACCATCCTCGAACTGACCGCACCGGACCGCCCCGGCCTGCTGGCGCGGATCGGGCGAATCTTCCTCGAATACGACCTGTCGCTGCAGAACGCCAAGATCGCCACCCTCGGCGAACGGGTCGAGGACGTATTCTTCGTCACCGACGCCAACAACCAGCCGCTGTCCGACCCCGAACTCTGTGCACGCCTGCAGGAAACCATCGTCCGCCGCCTGTCCGAGCCCAGCGCTCAACCGCAGCCCCTGCAGATCAACATATGATTGCGCCGCCCCGCTTTCCGAAGTACGCGAGATAACGATGAATCCAGCCCTCGACCAGCTCCAGCCCTACCCTTTCGAGAAACTGCGCGAACTGCTCGGCAGCGTGCAACCGGCCGTTGACAAGCGCCCGATCGCCCTGTCCATCGGTGAACCCAAGCATCGCTCGCCTGACTTCGTCGGCCAGGCGCTGACCGCCAATCTCGACAAGCTCGCCGTCTACCCGACCACCCTCGGCCTGCCGGAACTGCGCCAGAGCATTGCCAACTGGTGCGAACGCCGCTTCGGCGTACCGGCAGGCTGGCTGGATGCGGCACGCCATGTGCTGCCGGTCAATGGCACGCGCGAGGCGCTGTTCGCCTTTACCCAGACGGTGGTCGACCGCAACGCCAAGGGCCTGGTGGTCAGCCCCAACCCCTTCTACCAGATCTATGAAGGCGCGGCCTTTCTCGCCGGCGCCGAGCCGCACTACCTGCCGTGCCTGGAAGCCCAGGGCTTCAACCCGGACTTCGACGCGGTACCGGCAGAGGTCTGGCGGCGCTGCCAGATCCTCTTTCTCTGCTCGCCGGGCAACCCCACCGGTGCGCTGATCCCGGTGGCAACGCTGAAGAAGCTGATCGCTCTGGCCGACGAGCATGACTTCGTCATCGCCGCCGACGAGTGCTACAGCGAACTGTATTTCGACGAGGACGCGCCGCCACCCGGCCTGCTCAGCGCCTGCGCCGAGCTGGGGCGCAGCGACTTCAAACGTTGTGTGGTGTTCCACAGCCTGTCCAAGCGCTCCAACCTGCCGGGTCTGCGCTCGGGCTTCGTCGCCGGCGACGCCAGCATCCTCAAGCACTTCTTGCTGTACCGCACCTACCACGGCTGCGCCATGCCGGTACAAACCCAGCTGGCCAGCGTTGCCGCCTGGAACGACGAAGCGCATGTACGCGCCAACCGCGACATGTACCGCGAGAAGTTCGCTGCCGTGCTGGACATCCTCGCCCCGGTGATGGACGTGCAGCGCCCCGATGGCGGCTTCTACCTGTGGGCACGTACCCCGGGTGACGACACCCTGTTCACCCGCGACCTGTTCGCCAACGAGCACGTCACCGTGGTGCCCGGCTCGTACCTGTCGCGTGAAGTGAACGGCGTCAACCCGGGTGCCGGCCGCGTGCGCATGGCGCTGGTGGCACCGCTGGCCGAGTGCATCGAGGCCGCCGAGCGTATTGCCCGTTTCATTCGCGGCGCCTGAGCCTCAGCAGGGCCTGTGGCCGGGGCTTTAGCCGCGAGCCTCCGACTCCGTAGCCCGGATGCAATCCGGGGATAGCCGCCCATGGCTTCCCGGATTTCATCCGGGCTACACGCCTCTGCTGCACGCCGGCGCTGTAACACATCGCAGCGACAGCCGCCGCCACGTCTGGACGCGACGTGGCATAATGGCCCGCCGTATTTCCCGGACCTTCCGGCACGCCACTCATCAGAGGAAGATCAATGAGTTACGTCCTGTATGGCATCAAGGCCTGCGACACGATGAAAAAGGCCAGAACCTGGCTCGATGAACACCAGGTCGACTATGCCTTTCACGACTACAAGAGCGTCGGGATCGACCGTGCAAACCTGGAAAAGTGGTGCAACGAGCATGGCTGGCAGACCGTCCTGAACCGTGCCGGTACCACCTTCCGCAAGCTGGAAGACGCGCAGAAAGCCGATCTCGACCAGGCCAAGGCCATCGAACTGATGCTGGCCCAACCCTCGATGATCAAGCGTCCAGTACTCGACCTGGGCGACAAGACCCTGGTCGGCTTCAAGCCGGATAACTACCAAGCCGCGCTGGCCTGATCAACCTCACCCGATTTCGTTGCAAGGAACCCCATCTAATGAGCACCTCCCTTTACAGCATCGCCTTTGGTGTTGGCACCCAGAACCGCCAGGGCAACTGGCTGGAAGTCTTCTACGCCCTGCCGCTGCTCAATCCGGCCAGCGATCTGGTAGCCAAGGCCGCTGAGAAGCTCGGCTACCAGGGCGGCAACCAGGCCATCGCCTTCACCACCACACAGGCCGCTGACCTGGCCGAAGCCCTGAAAGGCGTGGACGCTGCTCAAGCGGCGCTGCTGACCCGTCTGGCCGAAAGCCACAACCCGCTGGTCGCCACCTTCCTGGCTGAAGACGCCGCGCTGACCAGCACCCCGGAGGCCTACCTCAAGCTGCACCTGCTGTCGCATCGTCTGGTCAAGCCGCACGGCCTGAGCCTGGCCGGCATTTTCCCGCTGCTGCCCAACGTGGCCTGGACCAGTCAGGGCGCCGTCGACCTCGGCGAGTTGGCCGAACGCCAGCTGGAAGCACGCCTGAAGGGCAAGCTGCTGGAAGTGTTCTCGGTGGACAAGTTCCCGAAAATGACCGACTACGTGGTGCCGGCCGGCGTGCGTATCGCCGACAGCGCCCGCGTGCGCCTGGGCGCCTACATCGGCGAAGGCACCACGGTGATGCACGAAGGCTTTGTCAACTTCAACGGCGGCACCGAAGGCCCGGGCATGATCGAAGGCCGCGTTTCCGCTGGCGTATTCGTCGGCAAGGGTTCCGACCTGGGCGGCGGCTGCTCGACCATGGGCACCCTGTCCGGCGGCGGCAACATCATCATCAGCGTCGGTGAAGGCTGCCTGATCGGCGCCAACGCCGGCATCGGCATCCCGCTGGGCGACCGCAACACCGTCGAAGCCGGCCTGTACATCACCGCCGGCACCAAGGTGAACCTGCTCGACGAGGGCAACGCCCTGGTCAAGGTGGTCAAGGCACGCGACCTGGCTGGCCAGCCGGATCTGCTGTTCCGTCGCAACTCGCTGACCGGCGCCGTGGAGTGCAAGACCCACAAGTCGGCCGTCGAGCTGAACGAAGCCCTGCACGCCCACAATTGATCGTCATACCTCCCCTCTCCCTCCGGGAGAGGGGCCGGGGGTGAGGGCAAAACCACGCGGATCTGACAAACCATGTCACTGACCTCCCCCTGGCGTGCCGACTTCCCCGGCATTCTCGCCCTCGCAGCCGAAGGCCAGACCTACCTGGACAGCGCCGCCACCGCGCAGAAACCGCAGGCGGTGCTGGACGCCCTGCTCGGCTACCTGGCCAGCGGCGTGGCCAATGTGCATCGTGCCCAGCACCTGCCAGGTGAACGTGCCACCCGCGCCTTCGAGGCCACACGTAGCAAGGCCGCGCAGTGGCTGAATGCGGCCAGCAGCGATGAGATCATCTTTACCCGCGGCAGCACCGAATCACTCAACCTGCTGGCCTATGGTCTGGAGCATCTGCTGCAGCCGGGCGAGCAAATCGTCATCAGCGCGCTGGAGCACCACGCCAATCTGCTGCCCTGGCAGCAACTGGCCAAGCGCCGCAATCTCGAGTTGGTGGTATTGCCGCTGGATCACACCGGCAGCATCGATCTGCAGCAAGCGGCTCGGCTGATCGGCCCGCGCACCCGCCTGCTGGCGGTGTCGCAGCTGTCCAACGTGCTTGGCCGCTGGCAACCGCTTGCCGAGCTGCTGGCCCTGGCACGTGCGCAAGGCGCATTCAGCGTGGTCGACGGCGCGCAGGGTGCGGTGCATGGTCGCCACGATCTGCAGGCGCTGGGCTGTGATTTCTACGTGTGCTCGTCACATAAGCTCTACGGCCCGGATGGCGTCGGCCTGCTGTATGGCCGCCGCGAAGCGTTGGGCAAATTGCAGCACTGGCAATTCGGCGGTGAGATGGTGCTCGATGCCGACTACCAGAGCGCGCGCTTTCGCCCTGCTCCATTGGGTTTCGAGGCCGGCACACCAGCGATTTCAGCGGTCATAGCCCTGGGCGCAGCACTGGACTGGCTAAACGGGCTGGATCACACCGCCGTGGCACATCATGAAGCGGCCCTGCATGCCGAACTGCTGGCCGGCCTGCAAAGCCGCAACGGCGTGCGTCTGCTCGGCGAGCCGCAACTGGCGCTGGCCAGTTTCTGCGTCAACGGCGTGCATAACGCCGACCTGGCTCACCTGCTCAGCGAACAGGGCATCGCCGTGCGCGCCGGGCATCACTGCGCCATGCCACTGATGAAAAGCTTGGGTCTGAGTGGTGCGATTCGCGTCTCGCTCGGTCTGTACAACGACAGCGAGGACCTGCGGCGATTCTTCAGCGCCCTGGATAACGCTCTGGAACTGCTGCAATGAAGATCGGCCAATGGTTCGTCGTAGGAGCGGCTTCAGCCGCGAATATTGGCACCCGGACCATCGCGGCTGAAGCCGCTCCTACATGCTACGGGAGTCTCTCGCCATGAGCCTGCCACCTGCCGCCCAACAAGCCCTGGCTGCCTTCAGCGCCTGCCCAGGCTGGGAGCAGCGCGCGCGCCTGCTGATGCAATGGGGCGAACGTCTGGAGCCATTGCGCGAAACTGAACGCGTCGACGAGCACCGCGTACATGGCTGCGAGAGCCTGGTCTGGCTGATAGCCGAACAACGCGGCGAGCACCTGCACTTTCGCGCCAGCAGCGACGCCCGCCTGCTGCGTGGCTTGCTGGCCGTGCTGCTGGCGCGTGTCGAAGGTCTGCCTCGCGCCGAGCTGGCCAGTGTCGATCTGGTCGACTGGTTCAACCAGTTGGGGCTGCAGAGACAACTGTCGCCATCACGCAGCAACGGCCTCAATGCCGTGCTGCAGCGTATGCGCGAGCTGGCTGGGTCCTGAAATACCGGGTCACCGTGGGTTAGGCGCCTGCTGCCGATAGTGATCAAGCCGCAAGACATGCTGCGACGTAATCCACCAATTGGTACAACGCAGGGACGTCGCCTGGTGGGTTACGCGGCGCACAACGATGGCGGTGTCTGATAGTGTGACGTTTAGCGCCGCTAACCCACCCTTGTATCTCGACCACAGACGTTCTTCACCATTTCGACATGGTCACGTCACTAGTCGCTCTTGCCCCGCTCACGCAACGTCAGCCCCCGCAGAAAATTGCGCAGGATCTGATCGCCGCACTCGCGAAAGTGCTTGTGACCCGGCGCGCGGAACAGGGCGCCGAGCTCGGCCTTGGTCATCGGCAGGTCGACCGCTTGCAGAAGCGCCTGGATATCGTCGTCGCGCAGCTCGAAGGCCACGCGCAGCTTCTTCAGGATCAGGTTGTTACTCAGGCGCTTTTCCACCGGCAGGCGCGGCCGGCTATCGTCCTTGCCGCGCTTGTAAAACACCAGACCTTCGAGCACGTGAGCCAGCAGCACATCGCTGCAGGAACGATACCCGGGCTCGTCCTCACGCAGCAGACAGGCCGAGATCAGGCCCGGTTCGACGGGATAATCCGCCAACCGGCATAGCTCTTCCAGCTTGCCATCGCTGACATCCAGCAAATAGCGCAAGCTGCGCAGTACATCGTTATTGAGCATGCAGAAAACTCTTGGAGGAAGGAGGTAGGCAGATGCGGTTCAGTCCCGCACAGCCTGGGCCGAGGTGCTGGGTTTCCAGTCATCGGCGTTACCGGAATTAAGCGCCTGCTGAAGACGCTGCAGGTCACCACGCTGGGCAAAGTCACGCAGCCTGGCATTGAACACGCGCAACAGCTTGACGCTCTCAGGATCACCCTTGCGAAACAGCAAGCGCAGCGGCTCGGTATTCAACTGCCGCGGATGATGCACGATTTTACCGCCATCTTCCGGAAACAAACGATTCAACATGGCATAACCGACAGCGCGGTCCTGTGGATGCAGGTCGATACGCCCCAACTCCAGAAGACGAAAGCTGGTGTCCTCCTTGCCATTCTGCTCGACGCTCAGGCGGCCGGCCTGCAACGCCTCGTCGAACGCAGGGCCGTAGGAGTAACCCAGCGTCGTGCCGATGTGATACTTCAGCAAGTCCTCGACCGAGGTCCAGTCGAACGTCTGATCGCGACGATGGAACAGAACGATCTCCCCGCGCACCAGCGGGTCGCTACAAATGCCGTAATTGAGCCGACTGGGGCTGCAGCTATAGGGCATGATCGCGTGCAACTGCCCCTGCTGCAGCATCAGTACGTTGCGGTCCCAGGGATGGAAGATGAATTCGACCTGGTAACCCGCTTCAGCGAACACTGCGCTGATCAGTCGCGCCAGAGCGCCACCATCACTGCGCTCTTGGTCGACGTAAGGCGCCCAGTCACCGGTGCCGATACGCAGCTTCTGCGGCTCGGCCTGAACGGGCCCAAGGGCTACCAGCAAAACAGGTAGCGTCAGGGAGGCGAGCATCCGTGCCCAGCGTCTTCTCAGCGAGACGCAAAAAAACAGGTACGACACAAATCACCTCTGATACGGATCATGTTCGACGTCTCCCTGTCGGCTACTGCAACCTCTCCCTTCGCCCAGCATAGTCAAACGCACCGCGCACGGGCGTTTCTCAGGTTTTCGATTGGCGCTCTGCCGGACGACGGGCGCCAGCCACCAGTTTGTCTACCAGCTTGGCCGCAGCGGCCATGCCGAAGCTGGCGGTGACCATCATCACCGCGCCGAAACCGCCCGCGCAGTCGAGCTTCACCCCTTCACCAACAAAGCCCTTGGCCTGACAGACCGTGCCATCCGGCTTGGGATAACGCAGTTGCTCGGTGGAGAACACGCAAGGGACGCTGTAGGTGCGGCCCGGCGTACGCGAGAAGCCATAATCGCGGCGCAACAGGCTGCGCACCTTGGCCGCCAGCGGGTCGTTGAAGGTCTTGTTCAGGTCGGTGACCTGAATCTGCGTCGGGTCGACCTGCCCGCCCGCGCCGCCGGTGGTGACGATCTGAATCTTGCGCCGCTTGCACCAGGCGATCAGAGCCGCCTTGGCCGGCACGCTGTCGATGCAGTCGATCACACCGTCGAGCTGCTCGGTGATGTACTCGGCCATGGTCTCACGGGTAACGAAATCCGCCACCGCATGCACCACGCAGGCCGGGTTGATGGCGCGGATGCGCGCGGCCATCTCATCGACCTTGGCCTTGCCCACCGCGCCTTCGACGGCGTGCACCTGGCGATTGGTGTTGGTGATGCAAACATCGTCCAGGTCGAACAGGGAAATCTCGCCGACACCCGAGCGCGCCAGCGCCTCGGCCGCCCAGGAACCGACGCCGCCGATGCCGACTACCGCCACGTGCGCCGCTGCCAGTCGTTGATAGCCCTCCTGGCCGTATAGCCGGGCTATGCCGCCGAATCGCTGATCGTCAGTACCCATCACACCCCCTGCAAGAAGGCGCGCATTATAGAGATAGCACCCTGCCCACCCAAGCCTGTCGAACAGGTCAGCCGTCGGCCCGTCGTATCGAGCTGCATTTACCGCGAATGCGCCGTGCGGCCCTCCCTCATCCGGCGCTTCGCGCCACCTTCTCCCAGAGGGAGAAGGGCATCAAGGATGGCGTCGCTGCGCGACTTTCACGGTAATATGGCCAGCCTTCACGCTAGCCGCCGTACCGGAGCCGCAATGACCGCCACCCTCACCCCGACCCTGGAACTCGCCTTCGACCTGATCCGCCGCCCGTCCGTGACCCCGGTCGACGAAGGTTGCCAGGAGCTGATGATGCGCCGTCTGGCCGCGTGCGGCTTCGAGGTTGAGCGCATGCGCATCGAAGAGGTGGAGAACTTCTGGGCCAAACGCGGTGGCGACGGCCCGGTGCTGTGTTTCGCCGGCCACACCGATGTGGTGCCCACTGGCCCGCTGGACGCCTGGCAGTACCAGCCGTTCGACGTGCGCGTCGATGAAGACGGCATGCTCTGCGGCCGAGGCGCAGCGGACATGAAAGGCAGCCTGGCGAGCATGATCATCGCGGTGGAGCGCTTCGTCGCCGACTACCCGAACCACAAGGGCGCCATCACCTTCCTGATCACCAGCGACGAGGAAGGCCCGGCTCAGCATGGCACCAAGGCAGTGGTCGAGCGCCTGCGCGAGCGTAACGAGCGCCTGGACTGGTGCATCGTCGGCGAACCGTCGAGCACCACCCTGCTCGGTGACGTGGTGAAGAACGGCCGTCGTGGCTCCCTCGGTTGCACCCTCAGCGTGTACGGCAAGCAGGGCCACGTCGCCTACCCGCACCTGGCGAAGAATCCGATTCACCTGGCTGCCCCAGCGCTGGCCGAACTGGCCGCCGAGCACTGGGATCATGGCAACGACTACTTCCCGCCGACCAGCTTCCAGGTGTCCAATCTCAACTCCGGCACTGGCGCGACCAACGTCATCCCCGGCGAACTGAAGGCGGTGTTCAACTTCCGCTTCTCCACCGAATCCACCGTCGAAGAGCTGCAGCAACGCGTCACCACCATTCTCGACAAGCACGGTCTGGACTACCACCTTGAGTGGGCGCTGTCCGGCCTACCCTTCCTCACTCAGCCGGGCGAATTGCTCGACGCCGTGGCCGCCAGCATCAAGAACGTCACCGGCCGCGACACCACGCCGTCCACCAGCGGCGGCACCTCCGACGGCCGCTTCATCGCCACCCTGGGTACCCAGGTGGTCGAACTCGGCCCGGTCAACGCCACCATCCACCAGATCAACGAGCGCGTACTGGCCAGCGATCTGGACCTGCTCACCGAAGTCTATTACCAGACGATGGTGAAATTGCTGGCATGATGGGCGAAGCAAATCCGATGTCAGTAATCCGCCCATTGCCCTCATCCGCCGCTGCGCGCCACCTTCTCCCAGAGGGAGAAGGATTCAGGGAGAACGTCGCTACGCGACGTGCATGCCAATGCTGATCTGTCCCATCTGCCAAGCGCCGCTGATGCCCAGCGGCAACGGCCTGGCCTGCGAAAACCGGCACAGCTTCGACCGCGCGCGCCAGGGGTACTTCAACCTCCTGCCGGTGCAACACAAAAACAGCCGCGCCCCCGGCGACAACGCCGCCATGGTCGAGGCCCGCCGGCGTTTTCTCGAGGGTGGCCACTACGCACCGCTGGCCGCACGCCTGGCCGCACTGGCTGCCGAGTACAAGCCGGCGCGCTGGCTGGATATCGGTTGTGGCGAGGGTTACTACACCGAACAGATCGCCCGTGACCTGCCCCATGCCGACGGCTATGCCCTGGATATCTCCCGCGAGGCGGTGAAACGCGCGTGCAAACGTGCTCCGCAGCTGAGCTGGCTGGTGGCGAGCATGGCCCGTGTGCCCTTGGCCGATGCCAGTTGCGACCTACTGGCCAGCGTCTTCAGCCCGCTCGACTGGAGCGAAGCCAAGCGCCTGCTGGCACCCGGCGGCGGCTTGCTGCGCATGGGCCCGATCCGTGGCCACCTGATGGAATTACGGCAGAAGCTGTACGACGAAGTACGCGACTACGACGACGAGAAGCACCTGGCGCTGATTCCGCCCGGCATGCACCTGGCCCACAGCGAAACCCTGGAGTTTACGCTGCACCTGCGCGATGCCCAGGCGCGCGCCGATCTGCTGGCCATGACCCCACACGGCTGGCGCGCCAGCGCCGAGCGTCGCGAAGCGGTGATCGCCGAGCCCTTCGATGTCACCGTTTCAATCCGCTACGATTGGATCGTCAAAACCCAGAGCCCACGCTCTCAGGACTGAAAGCCATGCGCCAACCCGATATCGAGATCTACCTGAAAGACGCCGAACGCGACGCCGTGGCGCAATGGCTGGGCGAAGCTCTCGGCCCATGCAGCGACTGGCAGCAAAAGGGCCAGACCTTCAAGTGCAAGGCCGGTGACGTACCGGTGACCTGGCTGCCGAAAGCCGTGGGTAAATGGCACAGCCTGTACCTGGAAAGCGATGCCACCCCCTGGGACGACGACCTGGCCTGCGCCCGCGCCGCCCATGCCGCGCTCGGCGTGCAGGTGCGCTGCGCCCCGGGCACCTGGGTGGAAGACGAGAGCGATGAAGAAGCCGACCGCTGGATCAAGGTCGATGCCGATGGCGAAACCGAGATCGTCTGGCGTACTGATCAATAGCGGCCGCTTCGCGCAGCACCCAATCTGTAGGAGCGGCGCCTCGCCGCGAATCTGGGCGGCACCGCCTGACAAAGCTTCGCCCCGGGGCGGGGCTCCTACGCAAAGCTGCGTGGGGTCACTATCTTCGCCCGTAGCCCGGATGAAATCCGGGGATTAGCGCATTTCCCGGATTTCATCCGGGCTACAGTGTTCTTCACCTTCGCGGCCCGAACAGACCACAAAGAACAAGGCCCGTCATCGACAGTAACGCTGTGCACTTAAGCGACGGTCGGACGCGTTCAGTCCCCTCGCCCCTCTGGGGAGAGGGTTAGGGTGGGCCGCGTTCGGAGAGGGGTGGCCGGCAGACTTGCGGTGATTTCAGCCCTCTCCCCCAGCCCGCCACGTCTTTCGGCGGGTTTCACCCGCCCTACGAAATACAGCGCCCACAAACAACAAGGCCCGTCATCGACGGGCCTTGTTGTATTTCGAGCTGGAGCTCAGACCGCGGAGACGTCTTCCGCCTGCAGGCCTTTCTGGCCCTGGGTCACGCCGAACTCGACCTTCTGGCCTTCGACCAGAGTGCGGTGGCCGTCACCACGAATGGCGCGGTAGTGAACGAATACGTCCGGGCCGCTTTCGCGCTGAATGAACCCGTAACCCTTGGAATCATTGAACCATTTGACGGTTCCCGTCTCACGATCTGCCATTACCAACTTCTCCAAACTCGCTATGTTTTTATTGTCCCGAAGGCGCTTTGACGGCTCGGTAAAAACGTTCTTCTCAGCGTTCGCCACCCCCGGCAATCGAGCATGGAGCAGGTCAAGCGATTCGCGTTCTTGCTGCAGCCGAAGGCCGAGTATAAAGCATGGATTGTGACTGAAAAGCACTTTTTCAAAACCGCCACGAACCCAGAAGATATGCGGGTTACAGCTTGTTTTATGGGCTTTTTACTAACAGATCGCGCAACTTCTTCGCCAGCCGCTGCACCTGATCAGGCTCCAGTCGATATGCCCAGTCACTGCGCGCACTCACCTCTGCTGCGTTGAAACCTTCACGCTCGCCAAGCACCAACCAATACTGCTCACCCTGCTTGTACAACGCTCCTTCGAGCTTCTCCTCGGCAAAACCGCTGAGGCTGAACTGCAGCATCGGCGCCTGCATGAAACCTATCTGCGCCAATGGCGCGGCATCGGCGAACTGCAGGTTGGAGAAGACCAGGGCGACGCCATTGGCCGCACCCTCGAAGCTGAGTTTCTGTTCCTTGCGCAGCTCTGCGACAGCGAAGTTGTACTGCTGGGCATCGGCACGCGTCAGGGTAAGTTTCTCGCCATCGGCGTAGCGCAGCTCAAGGCGCGCGATGCGCGTGAAGGGAATGTCGCTGACACGCCGATCCAGCCAGTCCAGCTCACGCGTCGGCACCTGCAACTGCTGATCGATCAGCCAGACCTGATCCTCGCCGGCACGACGCACCAGTTGCCCACTGCCTTGCTGAGAGGGATTACCCAAGCGCAGCCCCAGGTCGGGATGCCCGTCGAACTGCAGCTTCAGACGCAGCGCCTGCTCATCGGCCGCGCCCTCCTCGGCCAAGCCCAAACGAGCATGCCACTGCGGGTTGGCGGTCTTGGCCTCCTGCGTGCGCGCCTCACGCAATGCCCGCAGCAGTTCGGCCAGCGCTTGCGGCGCCGCCGGGTAGTCGGCCTTGGCCGGCACCACCCAACCATCTTCACGCCGCTCGATACGTACCGAGGGCTGCCCCGGCTGCTCGATCTCCAGTGCCTGCAGCGTATTCAGATAGCCCTGCTCGGCTGCCAGCCAGGGCGCCGACTCGACTTGCGCCGTGCTCTGCTGCTGGCCGCGCTGCACGGCCAGGTAACCCAGCACACAAAGCAGCACGATGATGATCAATGTGATCAGACCTTTACGTCCCATGATCTCCTCACAAGTGAATGACTATGCGCGTGGATATCGCGTTTTACATCCACCGCAGCGGTGGATCGGTAAAGCATGATCCACGCATGTTCAGTAGTGGGAGGCGCTTCAGCGGCGACGGTCGCGACTGAAGCCCCTCCTACAAGAGATAACCCTCACGCGCGGCGACGGCGCCGCCACAACCACAATGCCAACACGCCCAGGGTCAGCAACGCCGGCACCAGGGCGATGTTGATGATCTTCAGCGTGCGGCCCAGCGCCTCGATATCGGCATTGAGCTGATAGCGCACATCGCGCAGCTCCTTGCGAATCTCCAGCTTCTGCTGGATGAAGCGCTGTAACGCGCCCTGCTGCTCCGGCGTCAGCTCCGGGTTTGGATCGTCGCTTTGCTGCAACGCCGCCAGTTGCTGCTCGGTCTCGGCCAGGCGTGCCTGCAGTGCCTGCTCCTTGTCACGGAAACGCTGTTCGGCGGCGCGCTGCAACTCCTCGACCACCACGAACGGCCGACTGAAACGGCCACGCGAACGCACGCTGATCAGCGCCTCGGAGCCGGTCAGGTTGTCCAGCGCGTTGATGGTGAAGCTGCCGTTGTCCGCCCAGGGCTGCGGCATGCGCTGGCCGAAGAAGTCCTGCACCTGCACCCACATGCGGTCGCTGAGGATGTCGGTATCGGCCACGGCAATGACGTTGATGATGTCCGCCTGCTTGAGGCCGTCCTTGCGTCCTTCGATGCCATCGGGGAAGGCGCTCTGCGCCGGGCCATCGATGCGTGCGGCGATGGTGTAGCGCTCGCCGGTCGGTTCCAGTTCGCGGATCAGCTCCTCGGGGTTGCTGAGCATGGCGAAGCGCTGGGCGTCGAAGGGCATGGCGTATTCGGAGCTTTGCATCAGCGGGGTAAAGCGCGTTTTCGCCCCTTCCACCGGTTCGAGCATGCCGGCGGTGGCAACGGTGACGCTCTCCAGCCCGGCCGTGGCGATATCGGTCTGATCCAGCGCCTTGCGCGGCAAGCTCAGCCAGGCAGCGTGACGAACCGGACGCTGGCCTTGACCACGGTTGACCGACATGGCGTAGGAGCCATCGCCAAGCACCTTGTCCGGCACCATGCGCAAGCCCCAGGCCTTGAACAGCGGCTCGATGTTCGACGCCCGGTCCACCGCCACTTCACCCGGCATATCACCGGTGTCAGCCTCGGCATAGGGGTCAACGAACACCATCAGCTTGCCGCCGCGCAGCACGAACTGGTCGATGGCGTACAGGGTCTGCTCGGGCAGATTCTTCGGATGCACCAGCCACAGCACCGAGACGCTCTCGGGAATCTGGTCGACATCGCTCTGGAGCTGCTCGATCTGGAACAACTGGCGCACCTGCTCCAGCACCATCCACGGCGGCGTCGGCTGCCGCGCCATCATGTCGAAACCGCCCGTCATCGGCAGCCCGGAGAGCACGCCAACCACCGGCAGCTCCGGCTTGGCCAGGGTCTGCACCAGGCGGCTCAGCTCGTATTCCAGATGTTCCTCCTGATCCAGGGCGAAGAACGGGATCACCTGGGTGTCGTCCAGACCGTTGGTGCCAGCCAGGCCGAAGTAGATCGAGTCGCCGCCCTGCTGCAACGGGATGCCCTGCAGGCCGTACTGCGCGGCCTTGTCCTCGTCTTCGGAAAACGGCTCGGGGTCGATGATATGCAGGCGGATCTTGCCGCCGGCCTGGGCCTGGTAGGCCTTGAGCATCTCCTCCACGCGCTGGGCGTAGGTACGCAGCGCCGGCAGGTTCTTGGCCACCTTGTCCGAATAGAAGAAGTACAGGTTGATCGGCTCGTCCAGCTCGGCAAGGATCTGCTTGGTGCCGTCGGAGATGGTGTAGAGCTTCTGCTCGGTCAGGTCCAGGCGCGCACCGCCCAGGCCAAGGCCGGCCAGCAGGTTGAAGGCGAGAAAGGCCGCCGCGATCAGCAGCAACCCGGCGCCGGAATAGATCAGCTTTTTCATGGGCGCATTCCTTCAATCGGCTTTCTTCAGGTCGATGACCACGGCGGTGGCAGTCAGCCAGGCGGCGATCAGCGAGAGGAAATACAGCAGGTCGCGCAGATCGATCACGCCCTTGCTGATCGCATCGAAGCGCACCAGAAAGCTCAGCGAGGCGATGGCGTCCACCAGCCACTGCGGCGCCCAGGCGAAGGCGTCGAGCACCATGGGAAAACCGCTGACGATAAACAGGAAGCAGGCACTGACCGCGAGGATGAAGGCGATCACCTGGTTCTTGCTCAGCGCCGACATGCACGAGCCGATGGCCAGATACGCGCCGGCCAGCAGCCAGCTGCCGATGTAGCCGGTAACGATGGCGCCGTTGTCCGGCTCGCCCAGGTAGTTGACGGTGATGATCATCGGGAAGGTCAACAGCAGCGCGATGCCGGCGAACACCCAGGCCGCCAGGAACTTGCCGGTGACTGCCTCGAAGCGGGTGATCGGCAGAGTCATCAGCAACTCGATGGAGCCGGACTTGCGCTCCTCCGCCCACAGGCGCATGGCAATGGCCGGCACCAGGAACAGATAGAGCCAGGGGTGGAAATTGAAGAAGGCCGACAGATTGGCCTGGCCGCCCTCGAAGAAGCCGCCCAGGTAGAAGGTGAACACCCCGGACAGCACCAGGAAGATGACGATGAACACATAGGCCAGCGGCGTGGCGAAGTAGCTCGCCAGCTCGCGCTTGAAGATCACCGGCAACTGGGTCATGGCTGCTCTCCCCGGGTCAGCGTGCGGAACACTTCATCCAGGCGACCGCGTTCCACGTTGAGTTCCTTGACCTTCCAGCCGCGCTCGGCAATCAGCGCATTGACCTGCGGGAAGATCACCTCACCCGGCTGCGCCAGCACGCTCAGGCTGTGCTCGCGGGCGTTTTCCTCGACACCGGCGACGCGCGGCAGCGCCGCGAGGGCTGCCTGATCCAGCGCTTCATCGGCCACCAGCGTCACCGCCTGGTGGTAGCGCGAACGGCTTTCCAGTTCCAGCGGCGTGCCATCGGCCAGCAGCCGGCCCTGGGCGATCACCACCGCGCGCGTGCACAGCGCCGTGACCTCTTCGAGGATATGGGTAGAAATGATCACGATCTTGTCGCGCGCCAGCCCCTGAATGAGCTGACGCACCTGATGCTTCTGGTTGGGGTCGAGGCCGTCGGTGGGCTCGTCGAGGATCAGCACACGCGGATCATGCAAAATCGCCTGAGCCAGGCCAACGCGGCGCTTGAAGCCCTTGGACAGCGTCTCGATGCTCTGCTCCAGCACCTTGTCCAGCTCCACCTGCTCCACGGAGCGCTGCACGCGCAGCGCCTTCTCTGCACCGCGAAAACCGCGCACCTCGGCGATAAATTCAAGAAAGCCACGCACCGTCATATCGCCGTAGCACGGCGCGCCTTCCGGCAGATAACCGATCTGCCGCTGGGCCTTGAGAGTCTGGGTCTGGATATCGCAACCGAGGATGCTCGCCGTACCGGAGGTCGGCGCGAGAAAGCCGGTGAGCATTTTCATGGTGGTGGATTTGCCGGCCCCGTTGGGGCCGAGAAAGCCCAGCACTTCCCCTGGCTGGACCTGGAACGACAAGTCATCGACTGCCGTGTGCTGCGCAAAACGCTTGGTCAGGTTTCTTATATCGATCATGGCCTCTCACCGTCGCGAATGGCCTGCGCTCAGCGAAACCATCGCGAGAGCGCAGGCCGCAAGAACGCCGGGCACGAACACAAGCACGCGCCCGGACGAGGGCAAGACCGTAGCAAAACTGAAAAGTTCAGTCAGCAGGTTGCAACAAGCAGTAAAAGGAATATAGCTTCAGCGAATGGACAGCTTCATACCGAAGCTCAACGCCTCATGCGAAGCGCCGTATTGCCGATGGGTAACTCAGCTAATGGCTTGGGCGCTCATACTCCTAGCACGCGGATCATAAAGCGTGTTCTGGCTATTTTTTGAGCAACCGTAACGAATGAGACAAAAGAGGAAGTCAAGCGAATACGTCCAAGGATCAGGAGCTGGCTGGTAATGCCATGATTTCAAAAAGAATTTTCCAGGGTGGTTATGACGATGGTGCGGAGTTAGATGGAAGGCTCTACTATCGGATTAGTACCGCTTTCCATCTAATCACTGTTATAGGAATCGCTCTATCTCTATGCACAACGCAATAAAAAAATATGCACCAATACTTTTCCTAAGCACAGCCACCGTGTCGGGTTTAAATTATTTTGAGTATCAAGCCATCATTCAAATCTCCCAAGCACAAACTGGCACCATCCCAACAAATCTGACTTCAGAAATTATTATCACAATTGCATTTCATCTTATTGCCCTATCAGTGTTGCCATTAGCCCTGTCTGCAAAAAATAGAACGCTTACCGCTTACGTGGCTCTGATCATCCTGGGCGGAATTTATATAACCTATATGACTGGAATAAATGCGGCGGGACCAGCAATAACCATTATCGCTTTTTGCTATTTGGCCTTTTACGGCTACTCAAAGGCCAAAAGCATTTACAGCTACTACCGAACCAAATAGAAAACGTGTTGTTTTCCTATAACAACTGGTTCAAACCGTTCGCTGCGCTCACTGGGACGGGCTAAAGCCCGCCCCTTAACCAAACGTTATGCAGCACAGAAGGAATTACGTCGTATATGGAATCGCTGCTAAGCATTTACATTGAGTTTGTTGCCAAGATTTTACGCAGACTCCACGTAACCGTAGGTATCTCAGGCATATCGGTTGGGTTTCAAGAAGAAGCACAGCAAAGCTTAGATCAGCGCGTCGCAAAACTTGATGCGGCGAGGGCTAATTTGGTTGATGGCATCCAAGCAATTGACCAACTCATGGCCGAAGCCCAGAAGAACAAAACAGAAATTGCCGAAGCGGCCCAACAAATCTCGCGCCTAAAAGCCGACAAGCAGACTCTCGCCGAAGAGCTCAGCGCTATAAAGTCTGTGGTTACTGCGGATGTTGACGCATTTCGAAAAATTGCGGGTGTTCCAACAGTGGGTGATATACGGCGCGAACGTCTTATAGGCTTCGCGAGTGGAATCATCGCATCACTAATAGCATCAGCTCTAATCTATGGCACAACTAAATTTTTCCAGAGTTTTGGGGCATGAGTGTAAGCCGCATAACAACTGGTTCAAATCGCTCGCTTCGCTCACTGGGACGGGCTAAAGCCCGCCCCTAACCAAACGTTATATGCAGAAATCTACCGTCATAGAAAACTTAAATGACTGATCGTCATCAGGAACATCAATGAACATAGAAGAAACACTTAGCGAAGTGAAGGAAATCAATTACACAACCTGGGAATCAGAGACAATAGTCATTATCTCCACTGCTTTCGCAGTAGCATCTTCAATCTTAACCGGCGTTATATTCCGCATCTGGCCACCGACACTCAACCCCCTCTTTTCCCCAGAAAATTTGGCACTTGCACTCTACACATTAGCTAGTGCCGGGTTAATTATATATATCGGCCTGCAATCCAGAAGAAGAGCATTATTAAACAAATTGCCATCCATAGATATAATAAAGCTCTGCAATCTTGTTAAGCTGTGCAGCATGCATGGCCAACAGGGTTACTCTGGAAACTGGCATACCACATCCACCGCATTTAACCAGCGCGCAATGGAGTCGCTATTTTCGCAGGGAATTTCACAAATTATCCCCGCGCACGATTATTTCTCTTACATGCTCTCAGAACGACTTATAGTCATTGAATCAATTACAGACAAAGGCTCAGACAAAAACCTAAACATTTTGTCAATTGCCATTTCAAAAAAAGCGCTAAAGCGCATAGAAATCTATGAAAAATCAAAGAATTGGTGAATGGGTTACACGCACCGATGTGTCTGCATATAACAATCGGTTCAAATCGCTCGCTGCGCTCACTGGGACGGGCTAAAGCCCGCCCCTTAACCAAACGTTAGAACTCATAAATATGAATCCGTCAGTACCGACATGGCAGTTATTTGAAGATCTCGCTCGCCGCATCTTGGAGGCGAACAACTTTAGCGTCACGAAAAACAACATCAGGGGGGATAGGGGGTTTGACCTACTGGCTGACTTTGGAAATGAGCGCTGGGCAATTGAGATTAAGTACTACCGCACGGCGCGCGCTCAGCCTTCCCTCATTGATGCTGCTGCTGTCCGCGTGGCGAGTAATGGGGTAGCCGCACGGGTTCAAAAAGGGATGCTAATAGTTTCTTGCATTCTTCCAGCAGAGCTAAGAGAGTCACTTGAGCAAAAATTCAGTATCACCTTTGTAGATCAGGTTGATCTGAGAGTCTGGTGCAATTCACATCCCGAACTTGCGGAGGAATTGGATGCGTTGTTAGAGGCTAGCCCAAGCGAGCCTCAGGCGACACGGCTAACACGTGATGATCCAATGCGAAGCAGTAAACCCCTTGGGGGCGTACCATCTCAAGTTCGCGACACGAGAGGAACTGAACTATGTCAGGAACTCAAAAGCATTAAAAAGGGAAAGGTGTCCTGGGCACAGTACGAAAAGGTATGCGAAAAAATTCTCAAGTACCTCTTCCCGAACGATCTTCATGGCTGGCATTCTCAAAAGCGAACCGATGACGGACTAAATCGCTACGACTATGTATGTCGAGTGAGGCCGACTACCGAGTTCTGGAAATTTGTCATCGACCACCTCGATAGTCGTTATGTGCTTTTCGAGTTCAAGAACTATTCTGGAAGAATAAAACAAGGGCAAATCCTCACCACTGAGAAGTACCTTTTGGAACGCGGTCTCCGGCGCATGGCAATTATCATGACCAGAGTCGGTGCAGAGCCTCATGCGGTTGCAATGACACAGGGAGCCATGCGCGAACAGGGCAAGCTGATGCTTATCGTAAACGACGAGAAGGTATGCGATATGCTTCACATGAAGGAGCGCGGCGAAGACCCCACAGACTGCCTTTTTGAAATTGCCGATAACTTCTTGCTGACACTGCCCAGATGAGTTCTAACTACTCATTCCAGCGGATCGTCAAAATGCTGCGCATTTTGCCGTTCGCTGAATTCAAACGTTAGCTGCCCTCCGAATTAAACCATGCGCAAGGATGAGAGATGCCGCCTAGGACAAATGAATTTCAGAAGCTGGTGAAAATAATAAATAAGCATTTGGCACCAGCTGATGCAAAAATAACGGAATCAGCAATGATCTTTGATCGTGAGGCCGGTATAAATCGTGAAGTAGACATTCTAATTGAAACAAATGTCTTAAATTGCAATATAAAAATAGGTGTAGAGTGCACCACTACATCTAGAAAGCTAGATATAAAAAAAATTGAAGAATTAAAAGAAAAGCATAGAAGACTCGGAATTAATCAGAGCGTAGTAGTGGCAAAAAACGGATTTTCACAGACAGCAAGAAACTATGCAGAGATTAACAGCATTAAACTTCTTTCATTTAGCGCAGCTAAAAGAAAGGATTGGCTGCCTTTATTTGAGCACTTAAGGAGCCCTTACGTTTACGGCAGGACATACTTCATTAAATCAGCATCATTGAAGTACAGGCCAGAGACAACAGACGAAGGGTTTGACATGGATACAGAAACCACTGTGCTATTCCAAGGTAAAGAGCTAGCAGTTTTGGATTTCTGCAATCAACTATTTAGTGAAAGCCAAATAAGTAGAATTGCACACAAAGAGCTCAAAGAGAACGAGGAGAACGGCCAAGATCCTTGGGTTAGCGTTGGATTTTCTCTCGAAGAAAAATATGAATTCAAAAATAAAACGAAAAAAAATCGCATCCTATAGAAATAGAAATGACATATGGCTACATTTCTAATTACCAAAAACTAGGCACAGAACAATTAGCATATGATGATCAATATGTTTTAGTTGGGAATACATCTTGCACTGATGAGAACAAACTTGCGCAGGCAGTATTTAGCGTAAAGAATGGAGCATTAAATGGGACTATTGAGTTTAACTCCTCGCTAATCCCCAAACCTCCAGCTTCGGGCAGCTAACAATGCGTATACGGACTCTCCCCACAAGCAGTGAGTAATAGCTTTTCGAACCTGCCGTCAGCGCGGTTGCACTCGTATATCCGGCCTGTTCTAGGCGCTATCGCCCTGGCCATTCTGTAGTTCGCACAGCGGGGGCCAAGCGTTCAAGCGATCACGTGGATCAGCATTGTTATCGGCCTTGTTCCGCTGCAGGACTCGCCTGTTCCGACAGTGCAGCTGTTCACCACAACCGCCAGAAAACCACCACGCCTTCCTTATCCACCGCCGTCAGGCGGGTTTTTGGTTGGTGGAGATTTACACCTCTCCGGCATCCGCATAGGACAGCTCCGGCTACCGACAGGGTTGCCCAGGAGCCTCGAATTCCCACTCTGACTGCGCCCGACGTCTTCGCTTTGACGCTATGCTCTCCCCGCTCATACCAACAAGGACGTAAACATCGATGGACTTCATTGCACGCAATTTCAAATGGCTGATGCTGCTATCCGGCGTTCTCACGGCGACCATGTTCTACGGCCTGTTCGCCTCGCAGGAGGCGCTACAGTCGATGTTCGGCGCATCCTTCGATGGGCAGTTGCAATCCTTGGTCGTTCGCAGTTGGTCGGCGCTGGTCGGGTTGATGGGCCTGCTGCTGATCTATGGCGCGCTGAGCCCGAAGCATCGGGTTCTCTGCGCCGTCATTGCCGCGCTGAGCAAGGCCATCTTCGTGTCGCTGTTGCTGGTCCATGGCCAGGATTTTCTGAGCAAGGCCGCGCCTGCCATCGCCCTGGATCTGCTGGTGATCGCCTTTACCCTGCTGTTCCTGCTGGCCGTGCAAAAGCGGCGCAGCGCTTGAGGCGAACCTCATGGCAATGATCAGGCATATCCTCTGGCTGGACTGCATGGCCGCTGCGAGCGCGGGCGTTGTGGTTCTGTTGCTGGCACCCTGGTTGAGCGGCTGGTATGCCCTGCCCGGCGAGCTGCTGAGCTTCATCGGCGCGGTCAATATCGCCTATGCCTGCTTTTCCTTTTCGCTGGCGATTCGTGGGCGGCGCGCCGAAGCGCTGATCAAGCTGCTGGCAGTGGCCAACGGACTCTGGGCGTTGGCATGCCTTGGTATCGCTGCGACCTTTGCCCCGCTCATGACGCTACCGGGGCTTTGCCATGTGCTTGGCGAGGCTGCGTTCGTGGGAGGTCTGGGCATGCTGGAGTGGAAATGGCGCAGGCAGCTGCTGGTGGCTGGCGAACAGGGCGTTTCGACTCAGCCTGTCGCGGACCAATAGCCGTCACAGATATGCAGGCGAAGATCCGGCGATGGCTGCTCAGGCCATGATCAGCCCTATCCGTCAGCGCTGTGAAAACGGTTCTTGCCCGCGTACTTGGCCGCGTACATGGCCTGGTCCGCACGTTTCAGCAGGTCCTGGCCGCCTTCAGCGTGCAGCGGAAACAGAGCGGCGCCCACGCTCGCCGATATCCGCACCATACTGCCGTCCAGATCGAACGGCTTGGCCAGTACATCCAGCACCTTGAGCGCCACCGTCTCGCAATCCTGACTGCCGTGCAGATTGCCGAGGACGATGCCGAACTCATCACCGCCGAAGCGTGCGACCGTGTCCGTGCTGCGCACACAACCTTCCAGCCGCCTGGCGGCCATCTGCAGCAGGCTATCGCCGGCTGCATGACCGTGGCGGTCGTTGATTTCCTTGAATCCATCCAGGTCGATATAGAGCACGGCGCACAGCTGCTGCTGGTCGCGCACGGACTCCAGCGCCTGGTCGAGCCGCTGGTGGAACCTGACGCGGTTGGCCAACCCGGTGAGGGCGTCATGCTCGGCGTCATGACAAAGGCGCGCTTCCAGGTGCTTGCGCTCGGTGATGTCCTGCGTGACCAGCACCAGAAACTCCGGGTGACCATGGCGATTGCGGACGACGCTCGAGGCCTCGCATACCCAGATCAGCGAGCCATCTTCGCGCCGATAGGTTTTCTCGATTTCCGGGGAAAGCGCACGTGTCTCGCTGAGCAGTTGCTCGCTCAGGAAGCTGCGGGCGGCGGCAGCTACTTCAGCGTCGCTCAGGTCGAAAATGTTGGCGCCTTGCAGCGCCTCGGCCGGGCGCCCCAGCATGCGCGCGAACTTCTCGTTGACCCGCAGTATCCGACCCTCGGGGCTGATATGGGCGATACCCATGGCCGCCTGGTGAAAGGTGGCGCGAAACAGTGCTTCGCTGCCTTGCAGGGCATCGGTGGCGGCGCGTTGGCGAACCAGCATCAGCGCCAGCAGGCCAACGAACAGCATGACCACCAGGGTGACACCGACTGCGGCCATCAGGTAGGTAGAGCGCCGCTGCAAGGTCGTCGCCATCTCCTCGTCGTAGGCGGTGGCCACGGTGATCATCAGGGGATAACCGCTCATGGTGCGGTAGCTGACGATACGGGCGACGCCATCGAGCCCCTCGCCACTGTCGTGGAAATCATCGGCGTCATGCAGCTTCTGCCGCTGGAACCAGGCCAGCGACTCGGCACCCAGGCCAAATTCGCTGCGTGCGCCGATCTTGCGTGCACGTATCACGCCGTCGAGGCCGGCGAGCTCCAATAGCCCCTGTGAGCCCAGATCGACCTGCTGGAAGAAACGCGTGACGTCCTCTGGACGTACGGCCATCACCACGACGCCGGCGAAGCTGCCGTCATCGCGCTCGATACGCAGCGACATAGGGATCAGCCAACGCCCGGAAACCCGCCCGAGTACCGGCTGATTGATGAACAGGTGATCGATACGGGCATCGCGCTGCGCCGTGAAGAACTCGCGGTCGGCGTAGTTGACCGGGCCGGTGTTCTGACTACTGCTGACGATATCGCCCTGCTCGTCCACCACGCTGACGATGGTGAACATCTCCTCGCGGATCACGCCCTCCTCGACCCAACGGCGCAGGTCGATGGCCTTACCCTGCCGGCGGTACTGCTCGCGCACGAAAGCCGCCACCTGCTCGGCCGCCTTCAGCGCGCGGAACACCTGCTGCTCGAAAGCGATGGCCAGACTGGAGTTGGCCTCCATTTCCGCAGCCAGCGCCTGCTCACGTTCGAAGGCGATGCGTTGCAGGGTGATCAGCCAGACAACGGCAACGAATACGCTCGCCAGAACGATCAGCAGGTTCAAGGGTGTTGCGATTCGAGGGCGTCGAGCGACGGCGTCATGCGCGTCGATCGGCGTGCTGGGCGGGGTCATCGCCTTGTTCTCCAAGCCATTCACGGGCGGGCTGTTTTCTAGCTGTTGGGGCCAGGGTCTGTTGCCCTTTGGTTCAGCGTCGCGGGGCGTGATCCATCGCCTTGCGTTGAATCATAGGCACTGTTGCGCCACTGTGCTGCCATCATGCGGTAACGGGTTTTGCCCGAAAATCGAGCTTGCGGCAGACTGACGACCGACACGGCACCTCAGCCACATCACGTCGAGCCGAGCGGTATCCGCACTGCTCCTGCTCAATTTCTTCGACAACCGCCTGCCTTCGAGGCCCGCCTTGGAAACCACGGTCTTTCTCGCCGTCATCGCCGCCGCTGCCCTGCATGCCGGCTGGAACGCTCTGCTCAAGATTGGTCTGGATCGCTTCCTCACCGCCACGCTGATCCAGATCGGTGCCGGCCTGGTGGCGCTCTGCGCCCTGCCACTGGTGGCGCTGCCACAAGCCTCGGCCTGGCCGTGGATCGCGCTGTCGGCGTTGCTGCATATCGGCTACAACTTTTTCCTCGCCCGCGCCTACCAGTACGGCGACCTGGGCCAGGTCTACCCGATTGCGCGGGGCAGCTCGCCGCTAATGGTCGCCTTGCTCTCGCTGCTGCTGTTGCATGACGGGCTCGGTGCCCTGCAGTTTCTGGGGTTGCTGGTGTTGGTGCTGGGCATCTGGCTGATGGCGCTGCGCGGTGGGCAGCACAAGGCGCCACAGGGGGCAATGCTGGGCTGTGCGTTGATGACGGCACTGTTCATCGCCGGTTATACCTTGAGCGATGCCATGGGCGCGCGCAGCAATGGCGATGCGCTGAGCTATTCGCTGTGGCTGTTCACCGTTAACGGCGTGGTGATGGCGGTGGTACTGGCCATCAGCCGTGGGCCGCGCGCCTTCCTGCAGTTGGGCCCGCACTGGCGTGGCGGGCTGGCCGGAGGGGCGATGTCGATGGCGGCCTACACCATCGTTATCTGGGCCATGACCCAGGCGCCGGTGGCATTGGTTTCGGCCCTGCGCGAGACCAGCGTGGTGTTCGCCGTGCTGCTGGGGGTGGTGTTGCTCAAGGAGAGATTGCGGCCGATTCGTCTGCTGGCGTGCGCGGTGATTGCGGCTGGTGTGGTAGTGATGAAATTGGCGTGAGGGGTTCGCGTTGCAGCAAGTGGATTGCGAAATCACAACTTGGTGGGCTGAAGCCCACCCTACAACGCTGAAGCGGATCGCCGCCCGGCCTACCCTACAAGGACATCTGTAGGAGCGAGCTCTGCTCGCGAATCCTCAAGCACAAAAGCTTCGCGAGCAGAGCTCGCTCCTACCCGGTACACCAACGCAACCAGCATGTCAGGAGGCGAGCCGCACCATCGGGTCGAGCTGACTCAGCATTCTGATCGGGAACCCGAGACCCGCTTTACGGTTCTGTTGATCAACGGGTGCTGAGTCGTCGACCGTTTTTTCGTCATACGCTGCCTGCATGCTGGCCGGGCTGACTGCCTGGACGCGAGAGTTTTTGTGTCCTGCCATCCATGGCGGCCACCTCAAGGGCCGTCGCGGAGCGACGTCAAAAACTTCTCCCGGAAGTTTTTTGCCGGCCAGGCGGGCTTGCGGCACACTAGCGCCCTTCCCGAGCCACCGCTCGTTTTGCCATACAAGCAGAGTCCGTATGACCCGTTCCCCCTTCCGCCGCCTCGTCTTCGGATCGTTGCGCCGCCTGCTGTACCTGTGGGTACGCTCGGAAACCATCAACCAGTCCGCCTTCACTCTCAAGCTAGACCGCAGCAAGCCGGTGTTCTACGTGCTGCAGCAGCCGTCGGTGAGCGACCTGGCGGTGGTCGACCGCGAGTGCACCAAGGCCGGCCTGCCGCGCCCGGTGCTGCCGGTGGCGGTGGGGGAACATGTCGAGCCGGCGGCCTTCTTCTACCTGACGCCGGAGCCGGACTGGTTCGGCCGCCAGGACAAGCGCGGCATCTCGCCAACCCTGGATCGCGTGGTCACTGCCCTCAGCCAGCATGCCGTGGACGACGCGCAGATCGTCCCGGTCAGCGTGTTCTGGGGTCAGTCGCCGGACCGCGAAACCAGCCCGTGGAAACTGCTGTTCGCCGACAGCTGGGCGGTGACCGGGCGCCTGCGCCGGCTGGTCAGCATCCTGATTCTCGGGCGCAAGACCCGCGTGCAGTTCTCCACGCCGATTCACCTGCGCGAGCTGGTCGAGCAGGACAAGGGCCAGGAGCGCACGCTGCGCATGGTGCATCGCATCCTGCGCGTGCACTTCCGCAACCAGAAGGCAGCGGTGATCGGCCCGGACGTGTCGCACCGGCGCAACCTGGTCAAGGGCCTGGTGCATGACCCGATGGTGCGCCAGGCGATTGCCGAGGAAGCCGAACGCGAGAAGATCAGCCTGGAGAAGGCCGAAGCCCAGGCGCTGCGCTACGGCAACGAGATCGCCTCGGACTACACCTACACGGTGATCCGCTTCCTCGAGCTGGTGCTTTCCTGGTTCTGGAACAAGATCTACGACGGCATCAAGGTGCACAACGTCGAAGGCGTGCGCGAGATCGCCCAGGGCCACGAGGTGATCTATGTGCCCTGCCACCGCAGCCATATCGACTACCTGCTGCTGTCCTACCTGCTGTTCCGCAACGGCCTGACGCCGCCGCACATCGCCGCCGGCATCAACCTCAACATGCCGGTGATCGGCGGCCTGCTGCGCCGTGGCGGCGCCTTCTTCATGCGCCGCACCTTCAAGGGCAACCCGCTGTATACGGCGGTGTTCAACGAATACCTGCACACCCTGTTCAGTAAGGGCTTCCCGGTCGAATACTTCGTCGAGGGCGGGCGCTCGCGTACCGGGCGCATGCTGCGGCCGAAGACCGGCATGCTGGCCATCACTCTGCGCAGCTTCCTGCGCAGCAACCGCCTGCCCATCGTCTTCGTGCCGGTGTATATCGGCTACGAGCGGGTGCTGGAGGGCCGCACCTACCTGGGCGAGCTGCGCGGCGCGAGCAAGAAGAAGGAATCGATCTTCGACCTGTTCAAGGTGCTCGGCGCGCTCAAGCAGCGCTTCGGCCAGGTTTCGGTGAACTTCGGCGAGCCGATCAAACTGGCGGAATTCCTTGACCAGCAGCAGCCCGGCTGGCGTGAGCAGGAGTTGGCCCCGCAGTACCGCCCGGCCTGGCTCAACGACACCACCAACCGCCTCGGCGAGCGGGTGGCGCGCCACCTCAACGAGGCGGCGTCGATCAACCCGGTCAACCTGGTGGCCCTGGCGCTGCTGTCCACCAGCAAGCTGGCCCTGGATGACCGCGCCCTGGCGCGGGTGCTCGACCTTTATCTGGCGCTATTGCGCGCGGTGCCCTATTCGCCGCACACCACCCTGCCGGAAGGCGACGGTGCAGCGCTGATCGAGCACGTCAAGGGCATGGACCTGCTGGCCGAGCAGAAGGACGCCCTCGGCAAGATTCTCTATCTGGACGAGCAGAACGCCGTCCTGATGACCTACTACCGCAACAACGTGCTGCACATCTTCGCCCTGCCGGCGCTGCTGGCCAGCTTCTTCCAGAGCAGCGCGCGGATCAGCCGCGAGCAGATCCTGCGCTACGCCGGCGCGCTGTATCCCTACCTGCAGTCCGAGCTGTTCATCCGCTGGGAGCAGAGCGAGCTGGAAGGCGTGATCGACCAATGGCTGACGGCCTTCGTCGAACAGGGCCTGCTCAAGATCGAGGGCGACGTGTACCTGCGCCCGGCGCCGAGCTCGCGCCAGTTCGTGCTGCTGACCCTGCTGTCGCGCTCGGTGGCGCAGACCCTGCAGCGCTTCTACATGGCCATCGCCCTGCTGCTCAACGCCGGGCAGAACGCGATCAGCGCCGAGGAGCTGGAAGACCTGTGCACGGTCATGGCCCAGCGCCTGTCGATCCTGCATGGCCTGAATGCGCCGGAGTTCTTCGACAAGAGCCTGTTCCGCCACTTCATCCAGAGCCTGCTGGATCAGGGCGTGCTGCGCCAGGACGAGGCCGGCAAGCTCAGCCATCATCCGCTGCTCAGCGAACTGGCCGAAGGCGCCGCCAAGCGCGTGCTGCCGGCCGAGATTCGCCTGTCGATTCGCCAGGTGGCGCTGGATCGCAACGAGGACGAGCCGGCAAGCCCATGACGTGCATGCGCAAGGTGACGGCCTCGTAGGGTGGATGTCGCTTTTTACATCCACCGTGGCGCAGGCTCGATGCAACCAGACGAACCTGTCACGGTTTTGGCAGTCAGTCGATAAGCCACACACCGGCAGGAGGCCCTGGCAATGATCGATTCCCTGATGTTGAGTGCTGCACGCATCACCACGCTGGCGACTGGGCAGATACTGACCAATGCCAGTGGTTTCTTCTTCCGCCGGGATCAACGGCTGTTCCTCGTCACCAGCCGTCACGTGATGCTCGACGAGCCGAGCGGCCATCAGCCGGACAGCCTGCAGATCGAGTTGCATACCGACGCAGACAACCTGGCCAGCACCGTCAGCTTTTCCATCCCGCTGTATAACGGCGACCAGCACCTTTGGCGGCAAGGTATGGATGGCGCGGGCGAGATCGACGTGGCGGTGATCGAGCTGGATCAGGCAGCCCTGCCTAACAACGGCGCTTACCAGGCCTTCACCCCGCAGCACCTGCTGCAAGCCGACGAGCATGTGGAAATCGGCTCGACGCTGCTGGTGGTGGGTTTCCCGCTGGGTTTTCAGGACACCCTGCACCGCATGCCGGTGGCGCGCCATGCCGGGCTGGCATCGTCCTTCGGTTTGCGTTTCCACGGGCTGGGCTACTTCCTCACCGACGGGCGCACCCATCGCGGCCTGAGCGGCGCGCCAGTGGTCAAACGCGCCAGCGTCGAGGGTGAACTGCCCTGGCATCTGCTCGGCATCCACTCCACGCGCCTGTTGGGCAATCGCGACGAGGATCAGGACGAGGCCCTGGGTCTGAACTGTACCTGGTATGCCGATATTCTGATGACGCTGACGGAGTGATAGCCCGGCGTCATCGCCAGGGATGATTGCCAGGCTCGCCGGCAAGCCGGCTCCTACAGAACAAACCACGCCCCGTAGGAGCCCGCTTGCGGGCGATAATCAATGAGTAGCCCGGATGAAATCCGGGGAACCACTCAATGTCCAGTCGCGGCTAAAGCCCCTCCCACAGAACCCATCGTGCCGGTGGGAGGGGCTTCAGCCGCGACAGCTTTTTCTGGTGCGCGAACGGCCCCGGATTTCATCCGGGCTACGAAACGTGGATGCCGGGGCGGACCAGAACATCGCGGCTGAAGCCGCTCCTACAGGTATTCACCCGTCCCGTAGGAGCGGCTGGGCGGCATTGCGCTTCAGCCGCGATAAGCCTGGCCATGTGCTCGAACTACAGCCCCTCCCACAGTTCCCCGCGGGCTTGTGGGAGGGGCTTTAGCCGCGACAGCTTTTTCTGGCGCTCGAACGCCCCCGGATTTCATCCGGGCTACGAAACGTGGATGCCGGGGCGGACCAGAACATCGCGACTGAAGCCGCTCCTACAGGTATTCACCCGTCCCGTAGGAGCCCGCTTGCGGGCGATAGCCAGTAGCCGGATGTAATCCGGGCCCAAGAAAAAACCCGCCGTGCGCATCACGCAGGGCGGGTTCCTTCACAGCGGCTATAGCCTTACAGAGTCACAGCAGCCGGCTCGGGCTCAACGGCCATTTCCACGTCCGGCGCCACTTCGATGTGCTGCAGCTCAAGACGCTCGCTGCTCCACTGGCGGATGCGGTTGGTCAGTGCCAGGTCGTCGTTCAGCTTCTGGCCATAGGACGGGATGATCTCCTTCAGGCGCTCCTGCCACTCAGGGGTGGCGACCTTGTCGGCGAAGGCCTTCTCGATCAGGTGCAGCATGATCGGTGCAGCGGTGGAAGCACCCGGCGAGGCGCCCAGCAGTGCGCTGATGCTGCCGTCGGCCGAGGTCACCACTTCGGTGCCGAACTGCAGCACGCCGCCCTTCTCGGCATCCTTCTTGATGATCTGCACGCGCTGGCCAGCATTGATCAGCTCCCAATCGGCGTCCTGCGCCTCCGGGAAGTACTCGCGCAGCGAGGCCATGCGGTCTTCCTGGCTGAGCATCAGTTGGCCCATCAGGTAGGTGCTCAGCGACCAGTTGTCCATACCGGCGTTGACCATCGGCATGAAGTTGTCAGTGGTCATGCTGCTGAACATGTCGAGCAGCGAGCCGTTCTTCAGGTACTTGGTGGAAAAGGTGGCGAACGGGCCGAACAGCAGCACGTTCTCACCGTCGATCACGCGAGTGTCCAGGTGCGGCACGGACATGGGCGGCGAGCCGACCGACGCCTTGCCATAGACCTTGGCCAGGTGCTGGGCAACCACATCCTGATTACGCGTCATCAGGAACTGGCCACCGACCGGGAAGCCGGCGTAGCCCTTGGCTTCTTCAATACCGGATTTCTGCAGCAGCTTGAGCGCGCCACCACCGGCGCCGATGAAGACGAAGCGCGCGTTGATGCTCTGCTCGGCGCCGCCCTTGGCCAGGTCGGCGACGATCACGCGCCAGGTGCCGTCATCGTTGCGCTTGAGGTCGCGGACTTCGTGCTCCAGGTGCAGGCTGGCCTGCTGCTTGCCGATCAGCGAGTCGATCAGCTGACGGGTGATCTCGCCGAAGTTGACGTCGGTGCCGATGGCCATACGGGTGGCGGCGACCTTCTGCTGCGGATCGCGACCTTGCATGACCAGCGGTACCCACTGGGCGATCTGCGCGTGGTCCTCGGTGAACTCCATGCCGCGGAACAGGTTGCTGTGCTGCAGCGCAGCATGGCGCTTGCGCAGGTACTCGACGTTATCGTCGCCCCAGACGAAGCTCATGTGCGGGGTGATGTTGATGAAGCTCTTGGGCTTGCTCAGCACCTCGCGCTCGACCTGGGTGGCCCAGAACTGCTTGGAGATCTCGAACGACTCGTTGATCGCGATCGCCTTGCTGATATCGATGCCACCGTCGGCGGTTTCCGGGGTGTAGTTCAGCTCGCAGAAGGCCGAGTGGCCGGTGCCGGCGTTGTTCCAGCCGTTGGAGCTTTCGGCGGCTACCTGGTCGAGGCGCTCGTAGATTTCGATGCTCCAGTCCGGCTGCAGCTCGTGGAGGTAGGTGCCGAGGGTGGCGCTCATCACGCCAGCGCCGATCAGCAGCACGTCGACGGTTTTCTCGGGCTCGCGGGGCTTGGAGCAACCGATCACGCTGAGACAAAGCAGCGTCAGCAGGATTTTTTTCATGGGACAGTCCTATTCGTCGCACGACGACAAGGGCCGTGCAGGCAAGGTTTCGGGCAGCGGCCGTTTGAGCCGCACATGGGCGATAGCCGCAGATCTGCGGCGCGGCGGGAGGAAGGGTGTTTCCAGGCCTCTTGGCGGGCGTATTCCGATCGCGCCGCGTGCTGGAGCAATATGCGTGCCGCTGAAAGGATTCAGCAGTCCCTGTGCGGCTTTCTGCCACACAGCCGGCACGGGGCTGGCGGGAACTCGCCAGATCCACGGGAGGAGCCCCCTGGAAATGGCGGAATCCCGCCCGAATCAGGCCAGCAGCAGTGGCAACAGCAAGGCAGTGCCGATGCCCAGCAGGCTCATCGCCAGGGCGGCGAAGGCGCCGCACTCCTCACCTTCCTGCAAGGCGTGCGCGGTGCCGATGGCATGGGCATTGATGCCGTAGCTCAGGCCACGGGCCGCGGGGTGATCGACGCCAGCCCAGCGCAGCAGCAGCGGCCCCATGGCCGTGCCAATCACCCCGGTGAGCATGACCATCACCGCAGCCAGCGAAGCGACGCCGCCGATCTGCTCGGCCACCGGCATGGCAATCGGCATGGTCACGAACTTCGGCGCCAGGCTCATCACCACGCTCCAGTCGGCGCCCAGCACCCAGCCGATGGCCAGGGTCAGCGCCACCGACAGGACGCCGCCGGCCGTCAGGGTGATCAGCACCGGCCAGAACAACTGGCGGATGCGCTTGATGTTGTGCTGCAGCGGCACCGCCAGGGCTACGGTGGCTGGCCCCAGCAGCCAGGCAACGGGCTCGGCGCCAGCGCGGTAGGTGGCGTAATCCACGCCGCACAGCAGCAAGGTGGCGACGATCAGCGTCACCGATACCAGCACCGGCTGCAGCAGCAGCCAGCCGCTGCGGCGATAGAGCCAGGCTGCGATCAGAAAAGCGGCCAGGGTCAGGGCGATGGCGAACAGCGGATGATGAGTCAGCAGCGTCATCCCTTGCGCTCCTGACGGCGGATCAGCGTCTGCAACAGCCAGCCGCAGAACGGCACGGTGACCAGCAGCGACAGCACCAGCGCCGTGGCGATCACCGGCAGTTCACCGAGCAGCAGGTCACTGCTGGTCATGATCCCCGAGGCCGGCACCGCCAGCAGCAGCGGCAGGTAAGGCAGCAAACCACCGGCGGCCTGCTGCAGCGGCTCGGGCACGGCGCCGCGCCACATCAGCCAGACCGAGAGCAGCAGCAGGCCGATGATCGAGGCCGGCAGCATCGGCAACAGCCAGTGATTGAGCGCCACGCCGAACAACTGCAGCAATACCAGCCAGAACAGGCCACGCACCATCATGATCTCGACTCCTCCTTATGGCGCCCCCGACGAAACAGCGGAAGCGGCTCGATAACCGAGCGACCATACAACACACTGAGCCCTTGCAGGCCCTTGAGTGCATCTTCCAGCGATTTGTCGGCGCGCACGGCGAAGGCATCGAAGCCGCACTGGCGCATGTGCGCCAACTGGTCGCGCAGCACATCACCCACCGCGCGCAACTCACCGCGCCAACCCAGTCGGGTACGTAGCAGGTAGGCCTGGCTGTAGCCACGGCCATCGCGAAAGCTGGGGAAGTCGATGGCGATCAGCGGCAGGCTGGCGAGAAACGGCTGCAGCGCCTCCGGCTCGTCATCCACCTGCAACAGCAGGCCGTCGGCGCTAACCGTCCTACCCTCCAGCACCGCAGCAGGCTGCCGCTCGCGCCAGGCCGCCAGCGGCAGGATCAGCGGCGCGCCCCCTTCAGCGTCGAGTTGCCAGGGATCATCACAGACGATGCAGGCCTGGCCCTCGACCAGGCGAATCAGGTTGTTCATGCCACCTCCTCGCGGCTGTACACGCTCGTCTTGAATGGCTCCAGGCCGATGCGCTGGAAGGTGTCGAGAAAGCCTTCGTTGACCTGCCGCTGATCGACATAGGTGCGCACGATACGCTCGATCACCTCGGGCACCTGCTCGGCGGCGAACGACGGGCCGATCACCTTGCCCAGCGCCGCCTGCTGGCCCTGGCTGCCGCCGAGGGTCAGCTGGTACCACTCGCTGCCGTTCTTGTCGACGCCGAGGATGCCGATGTTGCCGATATGGTGATGGCCGCAGGCGTTCATGCAGCCAGAGATGTTCAGGCTCAGCTCGCCCAGATCATGCAGATAGTCGAGGTCGTCGAAACGCTGCTGGATGGCCTGGGCAATGGGGATCGACTTGGCGTTGGCCAGCGAGCAGAAATCACCACCGGGGCAGGCGATGATGTCGGTGAGCAAACCGGCGTTGGCCGTGCCCAGCCCCGCCGCTTCGGCCTCCCGCCATAGCGCGTACAGGTCGGCCTTGCGTACATCGGGCAGCACCAGGTTCTGCTCGTGGGCGACACGAATCTCGCCGAAGCCGTAGCGCTCGCTCCAGTCCGCCAGCGTCTCCATCTGCTCGGCGCTGACGTCGCCGGGCGGTGCACTGATGCCCGGCTTGGTCGACAGCACCACGCTCAGGTAGCCAGGCACCTGATGCGCCATGACGTTGCGCGAGACCCAGCGGGCGAAGGCCTCGTCGCGCGCCAGGTGGGTGCCGAAGTCGAGGTCGAGGGCGTCCTGCGGCACGTAGGCCGGTTTGTGGAAGGAGGCGGCGACGCGCTGGTACTCGTCCTCGGTCAGTTGCGCCGGGCCGTCCTTGATCGGCTGCCACTCGCGCTCCACCTCGGCGGCGAAGGCTTCGATGCCGAGGGCCTTGACCAGGATCTTGATGCGCGCCTTGTACTTGTTGTCGCGCCGGCCATGACGGTTGTACACGCGCAGGATGGCCTCGACGTAGGACAGGCAGTCCTGCCAGTGCAGGCCCTCGCGCAGGGTCTGGGCGATGATCGGCGTGCGCCCCAGGCCGCCGCCGACCAGCACACGCAGGCGCAGTTCGCTGGCTTCATCGCGGTACAGCTGCAGGCCGATGTCATGCACCTGCACCGCTGCGCGATCCTGTTCGGCCGCGCACAGGGCGATCTTGAACTTGCGCGGCAGGAAGAGGAACTCCGGGTTGACCGTCGACCACTGACGGAGGATCTCGGCCAGTGGGCGTGGGTCGAGGTACTCGTCGGCGGCGACCCCGGCGAAAGCTTCGGTGGTGATGTTGCGCACGCAGTTGCCGGAGGTCTGGATGGCATGCATGTCGTGCTCGGCCAGCCAGTCGAGGATGTCCGGCACGCGCTCGAGCTCGACCCAGTTGAACTGGATGTTCTGCCGGGTGGTGAAGTGGCCGTAACCGCGGTCGTACTCGCGGGCGATATGCGCCAGCGCACGCATCTGCTTGGCCGACAGGGTGCCGTAGGGGATCGCCACGCGCAGCATGTAGGCATGCTTCTGCAGGTACAGGCCGTTCTGCAGGCGCAGCGGCAGGAACTCCTCCTCGCTCAGTTCATCGGCCAGGCGCCGCTGGACCTGGTCGCGGAACTGGGCCACGCGCTCGCGCACCAGCGCGCGGTCATAATCGTCGTATTGGTACATGCCGGCAGGCCTCCTGATCACGGGGTGTCGACTATGCCTGCCGGGCGTGTACCGAGAACAGCGCCAGAAAAGCCTTAAAAAACCAGATCAGATGGGTACGACAGTGACCTGCACAAGGCACTGATTGGCGCGGCGCGATGTCGCAGGGCGGTATCTGCAGCGCTCGACCTTAAGGCTCCTGGCGTCAGCAATGGCGAGGCCTGGCGGCCTGCGTGGCACTTTTCCCTGCGCTCGACGCAATCATCTGATCCGCTTTTTTATCAAAAACCTGAGTCTGTTTTGTAAACAGCCCCACTCGGATCATGGCGCCAGCCTGAATAAACGCCTGATGAGGGCAACGACATGACCGAGCTGATCCCCGTGCGGGCCGTCGAGAGCATCGACCCCGCCAAACCCACTCGCCTGACGCCGGCCCAGGCCGGCGGCCCGATCCATACGCGCAGTTTCACCGGGCGCTTTCGCAACCTGCGCCTGCTCGGTGCAGGCCTGCTGTTCCTGTTGTTCTTCGGTACCGCCTGGATCGACTGGAATGGCCGCCAGGCGGTGCTCTGGGACTTGGATAACCGCCAGTTCCATATCTTCGGCGCGACCTTCTGGCCACAGGATTTCATTCTGCTCTCGGCGATCCTGATCATCGCCGCCTTCGGCCTGTTCTTCATCACCGTGCTGGCCGGCCGGGTGTGGTGCGGCTACGCCTGCCCACAGAGCGTGTGGACCTGGATCTTCATGCGTGTCGAGCAGATCACCGAGGGCGACCGCGGCCAGCGCATCAAGCTCGACGCCGCGCCCTGGTCGCTGCAGAAGCTGGCCCGGCGCAGCGCCAAGCACGGCCTGTGGCTGGTGGTGAGCCTGGTCACGGCACTGGCCTTCGTCGGCTACTTCACCCCAGTGCGTCAGTTGACGGTGGACCTGGCGACCTTCCAAGTCGGTGCCACCACGGCCTTCTGGGTGCTGTTCTTCACTGCCGCCACCTATATCAATGCCGGCTGGCTGCGCGAGAAGGTGTGCCGCGACATGTGCCCCTACTCGCGCTTCCAGAGCGTGATGTTCGACAGCGATACACTGGTCATCTCCTACGACGCCGCCCGTGGCGAAACCCGTGGCCCGCGCCGCAAGGACGCCGACTACAAGGCCGAAGGTCTGGGCGACTGCATCGACTGCACGATGTGCGTACAGGTCTGCCCCACCGGCATCGACATCCGCGACGGCCTGCAACTGGAATGCATCGGCTGCGGCGCCTGCGTCGATGCCTGCGACAGCGTGATGGACAAGCTCGGCTATGCCCGCGGCCTGGTGCGCTACAGCTCCGAGAACGAGCTGGCCGGCGGCAAGACCCACTGGTTGCGCCCGCGCCTGATCGGCTACGCGGCGATGTTGGCGGTGATGATCGGCGCCTTCACCTGGGCCCTGGCCGAACGCCCGCTGATCTCGCTGGACGTGACCCGTGACCGTGGCCTGTTCCGCGAGAACGCTCTGGGCCAGATCGAAAACATCTACAGCCTGAAGATCATCAACAAGACCCAGCAAGCGCGCAGCTATGCCATCAGCCTGGTCGAGTCCGGCGACTTCGAGCTGCATGGCCCGCGCACATTGAACCTGGCGCCGGGGGAGATTCGCGACCTGCCGGTGAGCGTTGCGCTAACGGCCTCGCACAACCCTGCCGGGCCGCAAACCGTCCGCTTCGAGGTACGCGACCAGGCCGATTCGCAGAGCCATGTGAGCACCAAGAGCACCTTCCTCGCGCCGCTGCGCTAAAGCCTCGCCCCGAGGCGGGGCTCCTACAGGTGCTGTCACATCCCTGTAGGAGCCGTGCCCCGCGGCGAATGGGCCACCAGACTCGTAGCCCAAAGCAATCCGGGGCGGTTCGAGACCCTTCCCCGGATTGCATCGGGCTACGGTTGCCACAACCGAGATACGTCCCCCTTCACGAGGCACTGCCATGTCTGCCGCTCACCCCGTAAAGTGTTCGTCCTTACCCTTTGCGCCGGTGAACCAGGACAGGATGAAACGCTACGAAAAATTCGCCGACGAGATTGCCGAGCTGATTCGTACCGGCGTGCTCGGCCCTGGCGAGAAGGTGCCCTCAGTGCGCCATGCCAGCCGCACCTACGGCGTCAGCCCGTCCACCGTGTTCCAAGCCTACTACCTGCTGGAAGATCGCGGCCTGATCCAGGCGCGCGCCCGCTCCGGCTACTTCGTGCGTGAACACGCCAAGCGCCCCTTGCACGAACCGGGGCTGACCGCCCACGCCGCGCAAACCACCGAGGTCGACGTCAGCGAGCTGGTGTTCTCCGTGCTCGCCTCGCTCAAGGACCCGCACACCGTACCCTTCGGCTCGGCATTCCCCAGCCCGGATCTGTTCCCCCTGCCGCGTCTGGCCAAGAGCATGGCGCACGCGCTGCGCAGGCTCTCGCCGCACGAGATCATCGCCGACATGACCGCCGGCAACGCCGACCTGCGCCGGCAGATCGCCCTGCGTTACATGGTCAGCGGCGTGATGCTGCCGATGGAGGAGCTGGTGATCAGCAACGGCGCCATGGAGGCGCTCAACCTCTGCCTGCAGTGCGTCACCCAGCCGGGCGACCTGGTGGCTATCGAATCGCCGACCTTCTACGCCTGCCTGCAGGTGCTGGAGCGGCTGCAGCTCAAGGCCGTGGAAATCCCCGTGCACCCGCGCGAGGGCATCGACCTGGGCGCCCTGTCGGAGAGCCTGAAGCAACTGCCGATCAAGGCCTGCTGGTTCATGAGCAGCCTGCAGAACCCGCTGGGCGCGAGCATGAGCGAGGAGAAGAAGCAGGCGCTGTATGAGTTGCTGGTCGAACACCAGGTACCGCTGATCGAAGACGACGTGTACGCCGAGCTGTACTTCGGCAGCCACCCGCCCAAGCCGGTGAAGAGCTTCGACCGCGACGGGCTGGTGATGCATTGCAGCTCCTTCTCCAAGAGCCTGGCGCCGGGCTATCGCATCGGCTGGGTGGCCGGTGGGCGCTATGCCGAGCAGATCGCCCGGCTCAAGCTGATGACCACCATCTCGCCCTCGGTACCGGCCCAGACGGCATTGGCCGACTACCTGCAGCACGGCGGCTACGACCGCCACCTGCGCAAGCTGCGCCACGCCCTGGAAATGCAGCAAAGCGCGATGCTCGCCTCTGCCGCCCGGCACTTCCCCGCCAGCACGCGGGTCACGCGACCTTCGGGTGGCTACTTCCTCTGGTTCGAATTCCCCGAACGCCTGGATTCGCTACAACTGCTGCGCCTGGCCCTGGCCCAGGGCATAAGCCTGGCGCCGGGGCCGATCTTCTCCGCCAGCCAGGGCTTTCGCCACTGCGCACGGCTGAACTACGGCCACCCGTGGAACCCGCGCAGCGAACAGGCCATGGAAGTGCTCGGGCGCCTGGTGGCGGGGTTGTTGTAGCCCGGATGAAATCCGGGAACCGGAGCAGGAATCGCCCCGGATTGCATCCGGCTACGGGCTACGCTCCGACGCCTGTTGCAAGGCCACGCCGGCGCCGGTCAGGCCGGGGTACTCAGCCGTCACCAGCCACACCGGAATGCCGTCAAGGTAATGGCTCATGCAACCCTTGTCGCGGAAACTCTTGGCAAAACCGCTGGCAAGAAAACGCTCGGCAAAACGCGGCACCACGCCGCCGACGATGTACACCCCACCGCGCGCGCCCAACGTCAGGACATTGTTGCCAGCAGCGCGGCCGAGCCAGCAACTGAACTGTTCCAGCACCGCAGCGGCGACGGGCTCGCCGGCCAGACCTGCGGCAGTGATGGCCGCTGGCGTCGCGTGCAGCAAAGGCTGACCGTCCAGCTCACAGATGGCTCGATACAGCACCAGCAGGCCGTTGCCACTGAGCACGTCTTCGGCGCGCACATGGCCCAGTTGCCGATAAAGAATCTGCCAGAGCTCGACCTCGCGCGGGCTGCCGATGGGTAGATCAACGTGACCACCCTCCCCCGGCAACACCAGCCAGCGACCATCGGCCTGCTCCAGCAGCGTCCCGACGCCCAGACCGGTGCCGGCGCCGATCACCAAGGCCGGACGGTCTGCCTGCGGCTCGCCCGGGCACACCTGCACACGCTCATGCTCGGCGATGCGGGTCATACCCAGGGCCATGGCGGAGAAGTCGTTGATCATCAGCAAGCGGTCGATCTGCAACGCCTCGCAGAACGCCGTACGGTCGATACGCCAGTGATTGTTGGTGAAGCGGAACAGGTTGCCGCTGACCGGCCCGGCGCAGGCCAGGCACACCGAGCCGATAGACCCCAGCGGCAGCCCCTGGGCGTGCAGATAGGCGACGATGGCCTGTTCCGGCCCTGCGAAATCGGCGGTCGGCAGAACCTGCACCGCCTCCAGTTGCTCGTCACGCCACAGGGCAAAGCGTGCGTTGGTACCACCGATATCGCCGACCAGAGCCAGTTTCACGAGAATGTCTCCTGAGCGAAGGCCGTTCGCTGATCGGCAACTGCAGAAAAGTGAGGATGCATGGCATAGACTCCAAACCCGAATTATTTTTGTAGTTCAGACAACGCGCACCACATTAAACCCGAAAATTACGCCTATCAAGCCAGCTAAAGTTGTAATAACAACAATATTCAATGCCAACTCATAGCCTGCGCCCCACACAACAGATTCAGCCCTCGGCATGATCCCGGACAATATCGGCGGCGTTGCGGCGACCTAGACTCGCACCGGCGCATGGCGGGTTTCACCCGCCCTACTGGTCATCCGCATGGAGAGCTGCAGCATGTCACCCGATATCGTCATCGTCGGCGCCGGCCCGGCCGGCCTGTGCCTGGCATGCGCCCTGTCCGGGCATGGCCTGTCCATCGTGGTACTGGAACGCCAGGCCGAGCAGGCCCTGGCCGAACCGGCCTTCGACGGCCGCGAGATCGCCCTCACTCATGGCTCGCAGGCGCTGCTCGAACGCCTGGGGCTGTGGGCACGCCTGCCTGCCGTCGACATTGCCGTGCTGCGCGACGCCCAGGTATTCAACGGCCCCTCGCTGTTCGCCCTGAAGATCCGGGCCGAGCAGGCCGGTGCCGAGCGCCTCGGCCATCTGGTGGCCAACCAGGCCATTCGCAGCGCCGCCTATCAGGCGGTAAGCGAATGCGCCGATGTGCAATTGCTGTGCGAAACCAGCGTGCGCGCCATCCAACAAGGCGAGCATGAAGTGAAGCTGGTACTGCAGGACGGCCAGGTGCTGCAACCACGCTTGCTGGTCGCCGCCGACAGCCGTTTCTCGGAAACCCGCCGTCAGCTAGGCATCGGTGCGCAGCTCAAGGACTTCGGCAAGAGCATGCTGGTGTGCCGCATGCAGCATGAACAAGATCACCAGCAAGTGGCCTGGGAATGGTTCGGCTATGGCCAGACCCTGGCCCTGCTGCCGCTCAATGGCCGGCAATCGTCCGTGGTGCTGACCTTGCCGCCGCGCGAAATAGAACGCCTGCAGAAACTCGACGAAGCCAGCTTCGCCCGCGAGATGGAGCAACGCTTCGACCGCCGCCTGGGCGCCATGCAACTGCTCAGCAGCCGCCACATTTACCCGCTGGTGGGCGCCTATGCGCGGCGCATGGTCGGCAATCGCTGCGCCCTGCTCGGCGATGCCGCCGTAGGCATGCACCCGGTCACCGCGCATGGCTTCAACTTCGGTCTGATTGGCGTGCAGCTGCTCAGCGAGGCGCTACTTGCCGCCTATGGCAAACGCCAGGACATCGGCGCGGTGGCCCCACTGGCCCGCTACGAGCGCCAGCTGCGTCTGGCTACCTGGCCGCTGTACCAGGCCACCAACCTGCTGGTGGAGCTGTACACCAACGACCACCTGCCCGCCCGCCTGCTGCGCGGCGCCGGCCTGCGTGTGGCGCAGGGTCTGCTGCCGTTGAAGAAGGGCATTGCTCGCCACCTGACCGCCCAGGCCTGAGCCCTGCAAGCGCGCGCCGAGCGTGGCGTGCGTCACCTGCCGTCCCATCTGATACGCATCAGACAGCAGTTTCTGAGTCTGTTTTGTTTTCCCCAGCCTCCATACAGTTTCGCCATTCGCGCGGCTTCGCCCGCATTACTGTATGGAAGGTTACCGCGATGCAATCTGCTGCTCCCCACCCGGCCTACAACTACAAGGTCGTTCGCCAATTCACCATAATGACCCTCTTCTGGGGCGTGGTGGGCATGTGCAACGGCGTGCTCATCGCCGCCCAACTGGTCTGGCCGGAGCTCAATTTCGACACGCCCTGGCTGAGTTTCGGCCGCCTGCGCCCACTGCATACCAGCCTGGTGATCTTCGGCTTCGCCGGCAGCGCGCAGTTCGCTGCCAGCTACTACGCCGTGCAGCGCACCTGCCAGACACGACTGTTTTCCGACAAATTGGCCGCCTTCACCTTCTGGGGCTGGCAGGCGACCATCCTGATCATGCTGGTGACCCTGCCCATGGGCCTGACCACCACCAAGGAATACGCCGAGATCGAATTCACCGGCGCGGTGTGGATGGCCATCGTCTGGGTCGCCTACGGCATCGTCTTCTTCACCACCCTGACGCAGCGCAAGACCCGCCATATCTATGTCGGCAACTGGTTCTTCGGCGCCTTCATCGTGGTCATCGCCATGCTGCACATCGTCAACCACCTGTCGGTGCCGGTGAGCTGGTTCAAGTCCTACTCGATCTACTCCGGTGCCACCGACGCCATGGTGCAGTGGTGGTATGGGCACAACGCGGTGGGCTTCTTCCTCACCACCGGTTTCCTCGGGATGATGTATTACTTCGTGCCCAAGCAGGTGAACCGGCCGGTGTATTCCTACCGTCTGTCGATCGTCCACTTCTGGGCGCTGATCACTCTGTACATCTGGGCCGGCCCGCACCACCTGCACTACACCGCCTTGCCGGACTGGGCGCAGAGCCTGGGTATGGTGATGTCGATCATCCTCCTGGCGCCAAGCTGGGGCGGCATGGTCAACGGCATGATGACGCTGTCCGGTGCCTGGCACCTGCTGCGCACCGACCCGATCCTGCGCTTTCTGGTGGTGTCCCTGGCGTTCTACGGCATGAGCACCTTCGAAGGCCCGATGATGGCGATCAAGACGGTCAACGCCCTGTCCCACTACACCGACTGGACCATCGGCCACGTGCATGCCGGCGCCCTCGGCTGGGTGGCCATGATCACCTTTGGCTCGCTCTATCACCTGATCCCGAAAGTCTTCGCTCGCGAAAGCATGTACAGCACCGGCATGATCAACGCGCACTTCTGGCTGGCGACCATCGGCACCGTTCTGTACATCGCCTCGATGTGGGTAAACGGCATCACCCAGGGTCTGATGTGGCGCGCGGTGAACGAGGACGGCACCCTCACCTACTCCTTCGTCGAGGCGCTGGAGGCCAGTCACCCCGGCTTCGTGGTACGCCTGGTCGGCGGTCTGTGCTTCCTCGCCGGCATGCTGCTGATGGCGCTCAACACCTGGCTGACGCTGCGTCGCCCGGCCACCGAGTCGCACGATGCCGCAGAGGCCGCTCATGCTGGCTGAAGCCTGGTGGATGATCGCCCTGGCGGTGTTCTTCCTCGGCGTGCAACTGAGCCTCGGGCGCAGCAGCCAGCGTGACCTCAACGAGGCCACCATGCTGCCGTTTGCCGACGATCCCGAAGTGGCCCGACGGGTCGAGCGCAATACCGGGCGCAGCACCCGCGGCTGCGCCTGCCCCGGTACGTGCAGCGGGAGCTGCGAGCATCAGGGACAGCAGGAGTTCTGAGGGCGCTCAGACCCACTGATCATTACGCTTGCGCTTGACCCGCAGCATGGTCGGTAGGATTAGCCCGAGCAGCAGCCCGGCGCCGGCGATGCTACCGCCATAGGCCATGTAGCGCATCAGCACCTGCTGCTGCTCCTCACCCAGTTGCGCCTGGGCATCACGCAGCTGTGAACGGGTGGTGGTCAGCTCGGCGTCCAGCGCGCCGCGGGCGACCTGCAGTTCGTCGATCAGGTTCTTGCGCGTATCGAGGGTTTCCTGCATGCCTTGCACACGAGCCTTCCAGGCATCGTCGATGCCTTTGAGCTCAGCGCTGAGGTCGGCGACTTTCTGTTCCAGTTGCGGCAGGCGTTCAGTCTGGCCTGGTACCGATTGCAGGTCGCGACTGGGAATCCATACCGTACTGCCGCTGGCGCTGCGCACCTGGCTGTAGTCGCCCTGTGTACGCAACAGCTCGACTTTTTCCCCGGACACCAGGGTGCCGACAATCCGGTAGCCATCGGTAGGGCCACTGCGCACGTAGGTATTGAGGCTGTCGCTGACCCAGCGCTGGTTACTGGCGGCCTCTTCCGCCAGTGACGGCTGCACGCCGCCAAGCAGGCCACCGAGCAGCAGGCAGGCACCGAGAATGCGGGGTTGGAGTGGAGCATGACGAGATAAAAACATGGGGCGATCTTCACATGGCAGTCAGACGAACCCGGCGAACGGGATGAACGATGCCGGCCACACGCACGAGCACATGCTCAAGCACGATCCAGGCAGAATCCGCGACGTAGACGCCACAGTAACGGCCAATAGCCATCAAATCCTGCCGGTACGGGCCGACAGCAGACAGACATTGACCACTTGCTTAGAGTTCACTCGCAACAGGAGATGGTAGATGGACGGAGCGTCGTCTCAGAACCTGTTCACGATCTCGCGAGCTAGAGCCAGGCAAGGCGAAACCAGGCGAAAAAGCGCAGTTTACGAGTTGTAAATGAGCATTTTGAGCGTGGTTTCAACGCAGCATGGCCGACGCGCAGCAGATCGTTAACAGGTTCTCAGGCGTTGTGGCGCTGCACGAAGGAGCAGAAGTCCGCCAATGGCATTGGCCGGCCAAGCAGGTAGCCCTGGAACTGGCTGCAGCCGTTATCAGCCAGAAACCGCCGCTGCGCCTCAGTTTCCACGCCCTCGGCGATCACCGTCATGCCCATGCTCTGCCCCAGGGCAATCACCGTACGCACGATGGTTTCGCTGTTGGCATCGGTGAGCACGTCGCAGATGAACGAACGGTCGATTTTCAGTTTGCTCAGCGGCAGGCGCTTGAGGTGGCTGAGGGAAGAAAAGCCGGTACCGAAGTCATCCAGCGAGAAGCGCACGCCATGTTCAACCAGCGCCGTCATCTTGCGCGTGAGGTCTTCCATGTCATGCACGATCAGCGTTTCGGTCAACTCCAGTTCCAGGCGCCGGGCATCGATACCGTGGTGCTCGATCAGACCGAGAATTTCGGCGACGAAACTGCTTTGCGAGAACTGCTTCTGGCTGATATTCACCGCCAGGCCCAGGTCGCCGAAGAGCGGGTCATCCTTCCATTGCCGCAAGCGCGCGGCCGTTTGCTCCAGCACCCACTGGCCAATGGGGATGATCAACCCGGTGTTCTCGGCGTGGTCGATGAACTCACCCGGCGCCAGCAAACCACGCTGTGGGTGCTGCCAGCGAATCAGCAATTCGGCACCGATCACCCGGTTGGCGTCATTGAGCTGCGGTTGGTAATACAGCACGAACTGCCGCTCACGCACGGCCGCGCGCAGGTCGCGATCCAGCTCCGAGCGCTCGGCGGTATCGCTTTGCAGGATGTGCAGGAGCAGGAAAAACAGCGCCATGGCGGAAACGCCCTGCACCCAGGAGCCGACGATACGCACGTCGTCCGGCAACGCATAGAGATCGGTGGGCCGCCAGTTGGACGCGGCCAGTGCAACGAACAGCAGCAGACAGAGCAGGCACATGCCGTAACGCAGCCACAGGGGCTCATCGCGGAAGGCCATCAACGCACCGACGGCCACCGGCAGCAGATAGAGATGAGTCGCACGCGGCGCCGTGAGCGTCGGCGGATCGAGCAGCAGGGTCGAGGCGACGACGATAAGGATCAGCGCACCGAACAGAATCAGGTTGGCGCTGCGCGTCTGGTTGCGCAGGGTCAGCGCGAAAACCGCTACACCGCTGCAGACGATAGCCACATCCATGATGACGATGGCCCAGTAGCCGCGAGAGGAAAAGAACAGCCCCCAGAGCAGGCCCATCACGATCATCACCACGCTCGACAGCATGCGCATCCGACGCTCACGGCGCTGACCGACCAGAGCCAGGTCTGCACCATGCCAGAGTTTGCGAACGCGCCTGCCGAAGCTCGAGAGTGATGGCATGATGAAGTCCTGATCCGATCACTTCATTCTTGAAGCTGCCTGGCCGAATGCAAGTTTCCCAGATGTTTTTAATGCAGCCAGTACGCCTCACTGGCCAAGCGTTCGGCCATCAAGTCCATCGGACTCCGCCATGGTGATACCCCTCCCACCGCCTACAGCGCCCCCGTGCGCTGCTATTGCCCCACCTAACGCCGCGCCAGACGCGCCGCTCGTATGAACGGTAAGGCCCACCTTCGCGCCCCGCATCTTTACAAAAACTGTACAACTTTATTTTTTGTACATATATTGGATTCAAACAGGGCTCGTACAACGCTTGCACACCTTGCTCCAGGCCTGCTTGCCACGACCGACGACAGCCCAAACAAGCTGCGCAATCCGGCAACACTCTCTCCCCTTTTTTGGTTGCCGGATTTTTTTACTCAACGCCCGTCGCCGCCGGGCTCCGAATCAACGGCTGGACGCGCCCCCCCGTCAGCCGCCTCAGAGGCAACGACCATGGCCACCCTGATTCGACCTCTGCCCCCTGCCGTATTGCTGTTTTTGCTGCTGCTCGGCCAGCCAGTGCAAGCCACCACCCAGGACGGCTGGCGTGAACAACTACCGCAGGCCAGTCTGGTGGGTAGCGGCGACTTCAGCTGGTTCGGTTTCTCGGTCTACAACGCCAAGTTGTGGAGCCCAGTGCAGCGCGTGGATTTCTCTCAGCCCTTCGCCCTGGAACTGACCTACCGGCGCAGCATCAGCCGGGAAACCCTGGTCGATACCAGCCTCGACGAAATTCGCCGGATCAACGGCGAGCCCCTCGACAGCGAACAGCAAAGCGTCTGGACGAAACAGATGAGCCAGGCGTTCGTCGACGTGAAGGATGGCACGCGCATCACCGGCGTATTCCTGCCCGGCGAGGGCTGCCGCTTCTACGTCGACGGTGAGTTGCAGCACGTGATCGACGACCCGGAGTTCGCCCGCGCCTTCTTCTCCATCTGGCTCGACCCGCAGACCCGCAGCCCGAAACTGCGTGCCGCCCTGCTTGGCCTTAACCCATGAGGTACTACATGAAAGCCCTATTGATCGTGCTGAGCAGCCTGCTGCTGATCAGCTGCGGCCAGGTCCCGGTCGAGCGTTACGCCAACGAGAAACCCGTGCTGGATCTGCCCACCTACTTCTCCGGGCCGGTGCAGGCCTGGGGCATGTTCCAGGATCGCTCCGGTGAGGTGATCAAGCGCTTCCACGTCGATATCCAGAGCCGCCGCGAGGGCGACAAGCTGATCCTCGACGAGCGCTTTCTGTACAGCGACGGCACCCGTCAGCGCCGGGTCTGGACCCTGACCCCGGACGGCGAAGGACGCTGGATCGGCACCGCTGACGATGTGATCGGCGAAGCCATCGGTGAAGTGGCCGGCAACGCCCTGCGCTGGCGTTATCACCTCAACCTGCCGGTGGACGATACAACCTATGTCGTTTACTTCGACGACTGGATGTACCTGATGGATGACGACACCCTGATCAACCGCTCAGCCATGAGCAAGTTCGGCATCGAGCTGGGCCAGGTCACGCTGTTCTTCCGCCGGGGCGCTGCCACACCATGACCCTGCACAGCCTGGGCAACGGCTACAAGGCGCTGGTGATTGGCGCCAGCGGCAGCATTGGCCAGGCCTTCTGCCGGTTACTGCGCGCCGACCCAAACTGCGCCAGCGTGCGTGAGCTGAGCCGCAGCAGCTCACCTGCGCTCGATCTCGAAACTCCCACCAGCATCGCCGAAGCTGCAGCCGCACTGGCCGGCGAAGCACCGTATCAGTTGATCCTGCACACGGCCGGTCTGCTGCACCGCGACGGTATCGCACCAGAGAAAAGCCTGGCTGCCATTGAGGCCGATGCGCTGCAGGCGGTATTTCAGGTCAACGCACTGGGACCGGCGCTGGTGCTGCGCCACTTCCTGCCTCTGCTGGACAATCAGGGTGCCATGGCCATGCTCTCGGCCAAGGTCGGCAGCATCGGCGACAACCGCCTCGGTGGTTGGTACGCCTACCGTGCATCCAAGGCGGCGCTGAACATGCTGATCAAGACCGCCGCCATCGAGCTGGCACGCAGCAAGCCCAAGGCACGACTGCTCAGCCTGCATCCCGGCACAGTGATTTCGCCCCTGTCACAGCCCTTTCGCGGCGCCACAGCGGCACGACCGGCCGAACAGGCAGCAGCGGAAATGCTGCGTGTGATCGATAGCCTGGGGCCGGAACACAGTGGCAGCTTCCACGCCTACGACGGCCAACCACTGCCCTGGTAGCACCACCTACAAGCCACCGAACAGGTCGAAAGAATCCAGCAGGCGCCAGGCGATTTCCGGCTTTTTCTCCATGGCTCGTCGAATTGCCGCCGGAATGTTCTGCCGGGTCTTGCGGCACAACCCCGGGTGCGCCTCGAAACGCATGTGAATACCGCGCATGCTGCGCACCTCGCCATGGGCCGGCTCGATGTGCAGGCGAATACCCAGGTTGTCGAACATGCGCTGTTGCATGCGCTCAAGGTCTTCCAAGCTCTGCAGGTTTTCCAGGCGTTCGAGCAGGCGCTGCTCCTCCTGCCGGGTCAACAGCAGCACGCGGGTATCGGCACCCGGCCTGTCCAGCAGCTCATCACGCTGGCAGTCGCAAGCGCCTGGCGGGCAAGGATTTCGGAACAGCAGCGGCGAATTCATGGCCCTGATCATAGCCATAGCGAAACGCGCTGCCCATCCACGGCTATCGGCCGACTTGCCAGTAACGCAGAGTCCGTTAAGCTCACAGCATTTCCCCCGATGCAAGGATCACCATCATGCTGCGCCTCACTACTCTTGCCGCTGGCCTGCTGCTCTCGGCCAACGTCTTCGCGCTGTCCCTCTCCGATCTGAGCCAGCAGGACGCCAGCGGCGGCCTGAAAGACGCGCTGATCCAGGGCGCTCAGGTGGCCGTCAAGCAGTTGGGCACGCCCGGCGGCTTCAGCAACAACCCGGACGTGCGCATCGAACTGCCCGGCAAACTCGGCAAAGCCGCCAAGACCATGAAGATGATGGGCATGGGTGCCCAGGTCGATCAGCTCGAAGCGAGCATGAACAAGGCTGCCGAAGCCGCCGTGCCGCAGGCTCAGGCTCTGTTGGTCGACGCGGTGAAGAAGATGACCGTAGCCGACGCCAAGTCGATTCTCAGCGGCCCGCAGGACTCGGCCACCCAGTACCTGAACAAGAGCAGCCGCGAACAGATCCGCGCCAAGTTCCTGCCCATCGTCAAGCAGGCCACCGACCAGGTCGGTCTGGCCCAGCAGTACAACGCCTTCGCCGGTCAGGCCGCCAGCTTTGGCGTGGTCGACGCCAAGAGCAGCACGGTGGAAAGCTACGTCACCGAACAGGCGCTCGATGGCCTGTTCGAGATGATTGCCAAGCAGGAAGCCAGTATCCGCCAAAACCCGGCCGGTGCCGCTACCAGCCTGGCGAAGAAAGTATTCGGCGCGCTCTGAGAAAAGCCCCTGACGCAGCCTGAGTAGGAGCCCCGCCCCGGGGCGAAGCCTTTGGCTTTGCGGTGATCTTTCGATTCGCCGCGAGGCGCGGCTCCTACGGGGTGATGTGACCTGCGGGTTATCCGTTTTTGGCCATAGCACGCCGCCCTGATTCGCGGCAGGGCGCCGCTCACATTCGCTACGTCAGCGCTTAACTGTCCCCACCAGCGGTGCGTTTGCGCTTAGGGCAGGCAGAGCCTGTCCAACGCAGGCCTGGCGAAGAAAAAGCCCTGCATGTAGCGGATACCAAGCTCGATCAGCGCATCACGCTCACCAACACTTTCGATGCCCTCGGCGATGATGCGAATGCCCAGGCGCTGCGCGACCAGGACGATGCCGGCGACGATGGCCTGGCGCACCGGGTCCTGATCGATGCCGCGGGTCAAGGCCATGTCCAGCTTGAGCAGGTGCGGTTGGAACTCGGCCAGCAGATTGAGCCCGGAGTAGCCCGCGCCAAAATCGTCGATGGCGGTGGTGAAGCCCTGCTTGCCGTACTCGGCGAAGATCCGCTTGAGGTGCTCGGCATCATGGATCTGCTCGCCTTCGGTTACCTCGAACATCAGCCGCTCGCGCGGGAAGTCAAAGCGCTGCGCCGCCTCCAGCGTGGCGCGAATGCAGGTCTCGGCGCGATACACCGCATTGGGCAGGAAGTTGATGCTGAGCAGACAATCCGGGATGTCGAGCAGGCCGAGCTTGGCGGCCTGCTCGATGGCCTTGACCCGGCAGGCCTGGTCGAAGCGGTAGCGGTTGCCATCGTTGACCCGTCCGAGAATCTCCCCCGCCGACTCGCCGTTGACACCACGCACCAGCGCCTCGTAGGCGAAGGGTCGCTGCTCCTCGACATCCAGAATCAGCTGAAAGGCCATGGTGAAGTCGAACCCCAGTGCCTCGGGGTTGCGACACTCGGCGCAGCCCACAGCCCGAAATGGCTGAGGAAAGATGCTCTGGCTGACAATACCCATAGGCGCTTCCTTATAGAACAAGACGTGGAGACTCCGTCATTGTCATCCTAGTCAAAAACGAAAGGAAGCCACCTGTTTTTCCAGCGACAACGCCAGTTGCTGCAAGCCTTGTGCGGTACGCGATGTATCGGCCACCGCCTCACTGTTCTCCATCGACATCTGTGCGATGCGCTCGACATTGCGCGCCACGTCCTGACTGGCGACCGTCTGCTCACGCAGCGCCAGGGAGATCTGATCCACCACACCGACCACGCTGGCGGAGGCCTGGCGAATGGTGACGATGGCATCACCGGCCTGGCTGGCCTGCTCCACCCCGCTGCTGACCTGCTGCACACCGATTTCCATATTGCTCACCGCACTGCGCGTGCCCAGTTGAATCTTCTTGATCATCTCGGTGATCTCCTGGGTCGAGTTGGCGGTACGCTGCGCCAGCAGGCGCACCTCGTCGGCTACCACGGCGAAGCCGCGGCCCTGCTCGCCGGCCCGCGCCGCCTCGATGGCGGCATTGAGCGCCAGCAGGTTGGTCTGATCGGCGATTTCCTTGATCACGTTGACGATCGAGGAGATCTGATCCGAATGCTGGCCGAGCTCAGCGATCTGGGCCGCTGCGCCCTGCACCGTGTCAGCGATGCGCTGCATGCTGGCGAGGGTTTCCTGGATCACCGCACCACCCTCGGCCGACTGCCTGCCCGAGTCGCTGGACAGCCCATGCGCTTCCTTGGCGTTGTCGGCGACGTGATTGATGCTCACGGTCAGCTCCTCCACCGTCGCCGCCATGCTCGAAGCGGCCTGCGACTGCTCCTGGGTGGAAACCGACAACTGCGTGGAAGCACTGGAGATGTTCTGCGCAGCTTCAACCAACTGCACCGCGCCGGCACGGATCTGCCCGATCATCTCGCGCAACCGCTCCTGCATGGTGGCGAAGGCATCCAGCAGCACACCGATCTCGTCACGGCCGGCCCGCTCGATATCCGAGTCAAGGCGCCCCTGGGCAACATTGCGCGCCACCTCCACCACCTGCCGCAAACGCCCGGCAATACTGTGCGAGAGGAGGAAGGCCACGCTAATGGCGAGCACTGCAGCGATCAGCCCGCCGACCAGCAAGATCATCAGCGACTCGGACTTGGCAGCATTCATCGACGCCGTGCGCTGCTCCAGCAACGCACGCTCCTCGCTCTGGATCTCGCTCAAAATACGGCGCATGGCATCCATCTTAACCTTGGCGCTACCTGACGAAACCTGTTCGACCAGAGCATCGAAACGCTGCGTGCCGGCGTTCACCTGGCGGCGCAATTCCAGATTACCGTTGATGTCTTCGCCCAGCCATTGATCATGCAAGGCCTGCAGCTCGCTGAGGCGGCGCTGCTGAGCAGGGTTGTCCCTGGTCAGTTGGCGCAGTTGCGCCATATGCGCCTGGAGCTCTCTCTCGCCGGATTCCATAGGGCCGAGAAACTGGTCTCGCCCGGTAATGACGAATCCCCGCGCACCGGTTTCGATATTGATCAGGTTGGCCAGCAGATCGGCAGATTCGTTGATCACGTCATAGGTGTGGATATTCAGCCGCACCGCACGCTCGACCTGGTCGAAGCCACGCCAGGTGGACAGCACCAGCAGCAGAATGATCAGCAGAACGATACCGAACCCCGCGTACAGCTTCTGGGAAATGTTGAGATTGGCAAGCATTGGGGAGACCTCTGAGTCGTCAGGAATGAACGGACAGAGGTGCGTCATTCGACTGTACCGACTGGCACTGCGCCATTATGCATATCGATACAATAATTGTACAAATTAAATCTTATGTACAATTTTAAGCAAATCCTGGCATCCGGGAATGAAAAGCCCCGCCGGGCTTGTGGCCGGGCGGGGCTTTCGGTTGCCGTTGCCGATCAGGCGCAGGCGGCTTGCATCTGACGATGCGTGTCGATGAGGTGCTGCACCACGCCAGGATCGGCCAGCGTGGAGATGTCGCCGAGGGAATCGTATTCGGCGGTAGCGATCTTGCGCAGGATACGGCGCATGATCTTGCCCGAGCGGGTCTTCGGCAGGCCCGGAGCCCACTGAATAACGTCCGGTGTGGCGATCGGGCCGATCTCCTTGCGCACCCAGTTACGCAGTTCCTGACGCAGTTGCTCCGATGCTTCCTCGCCCGCATTGAGGGTGACGTAGACGTAGATGCCCTGCCCTTTGATGTCGTGCGGTACACCGACCACTGCAGCCTCGGCCACTTTCGGGTGGGCAACCATGGCGCTCTCGATCTCGGCGGTGCCCATGCGGTGGCCGGAGACGTTGAGCACGTCGTCGACGCGGCCGGTGATCCACCAGTAACCGTCTTCGTCGCGGCGCGCACCGTCACCGGTGAAGTACATGCCACGGAAAGTCTTGAAGTAGGTGTCGACGAAGCGGTCATGGTCGCCGTACAGGGTACGTGCCTGACCCGGCCAGGAATCGATGATCACCAGGTTGCCTTCGGCAGCGCCTTCGATGATGTTGCCCAGATTATCCACCAGCGCCGGCTGTACGCCGAAGAACGGACGTGCAGCGGAGCCCGGCTTGAGGCCATGGGCACCCGGCAGCGGGGTCATCAGGCAGGCACCGGTTTCGGTCTGCCACCAGGTGTCGACGATCGGGCAACGGCTCTGACCGACGTTCTCGTAGTACCACTGCCAGGCTTCCGGGTTGATCGGCTCACCGACCGAACCGAGCAGACGCAGGCTGGAACCATCGGCGCCTTCGACCGCAGCCTTGCCCTCGGCCATCATGGCGCGAATGGCAGTCGGGGCAGTGTAGAGGATGTTGACCTTGTGCTTGTCGACGATCTTGGCCACGCGGGAAACGTCCGGATAGTTCGGTACGCCTTCGAACATCACGGTAGTGGCACCGTTGGACAGCGGCCCGTAGACCAGGTAGGTGTGGCCGGTGACCCAACCGATATCGGCGGTGCACCAGAAGACTTCGCCCGGACGGTAGTCGAACACGCGCTCATGGGTCAGCGAGGCGTATACCAGGTAGCCGCCGGTGGTGTGCAGCACGCCCTTGGGCTTGCCGGTGGAACCGGAGGTGTAGAGGATGAACAGGGCTTCTTCAGCGCCCATTTCCTTGGGTGCGCAGACGCTGCCTGCCACCTTCATCAGGTCTTCGTACCAGATGTCACGGTGCTGGTTCCACTTGATTTCGGAACCGGTGCGCTGCACCACGATGACTTTCTGGATGCTGCGGGTCTCGGGGTTGGTCAGGGCGTCGTCGACGTTGGCCTTGAGCGGCACTTTCTTGCCGCCACGCAGCCCTTCGTCAGCGGTGATCACCACCTTGGACTGGCAATCGATGATGCGCCCGGCCAGAGCCTCCGGCGAGAAACCACCGAACACCACTGAATGGATTGCGCCGATGCGCGCACAGGCCAGCATGGCCACCACGGCTTCCGGGATCATCGGCATGTAGATGGTCACCACGTCGCCGCGGTGAACGTCCTGGCCGCGCAGGGCGTTGGCGAACTTGCACACTTGTTCGTGCAGCTCGCGGTAGGTGATTTCCCGGTGCTCGGACGGATCGTCGCCTTCCCAGATGATCGCGATCTGATCACCGCGCTCTGCCAAGTGACGATCCAGGCAGTTGTAGGAGACGTTCAGGGTGCCGTCGGCAAACCACTTGATGTCGACGTGGTGATCGTCGAAGGTGGTCTGCTTGACCTTGTCGTAGGGCTTGATCCAGTCGATCCGCTTGCCCTGCTCGCGCCAGAAACCCTCGGGGTTGACCACGGACTGTTGGTACATGGCCTTGTAGGTGGCCTCGTCAGTGAGGGTCCGCGCGGCCACTTCGGGACGCACAGGGTAAAGAGACGCAGCACTCATGGAATCACCTCGACGGGGAGTTGTTTTTGTATGGTGCCTTTTGTATCCCCCGACCCTCCGTGAGGCCATTCGACCATGGTCTTACCGCTCTAAGACCATGGTCTTGAAGCCCTGCCTGGCATATGTCGAGCCAATTCGACAGCGTCATGGATACGTCGAGGCGCGCAGATAAAAAAGCCCGGCACAAGGCCGGGCGTAGTGGGTACACAAGGTACCGAAGTAGTAGCGTTCGGTCGAACCCTTACATGCCGAGCAGATTCGGCAGCGCCAGGGAAACTGCCGGGATGTAGGTAATCACCATCAGGAAGCTGATCAGCAGCATCAACCATGGCATCGCCGCGCGAATCACTGCCGTCAGCGGCATCCCCGTCACCGCCGAGGTGACGAACAGGTTCAGCCCCACCGGTGGCGTGATCAGGCCGATCTCCATGTTCACCACCATGATGATACCCAGGTGGATCGGGTCGATGCCCAGCTGCATGGCGATCGGGAAGAGGATCGGCGCCAGGATCAGGATGATCGCCGACGGTTCCATGAAGGCACCGGCGATCAGCAGCACGATGTTCACCACCAGCAGGAACTGCCAAGGCTGCAGGCCCAGCTCCACCACCCAGGCGGTGATTTGTTGGGGGATCTGCTCGGTGGTCAGCACGTGGGCGAAGAGCATGGCGTTGGCAATGATGAACATCAGCATGATGGTCAGCTTGCCGGACTCCAGCAGCACCTTCGGGCACTCGCGGATGGTCAGGTCCTTGTACACGAACAGGGCGACGAAGCCGGCGTACACCGCCGCCACGGCCGCGGCCTCGGTCGGGGTGAACATGCCGGTGTAGATACCGCCGAGGATGATCACCATCAGCAGCAAGCCCCAGAACGCTTCACGGGCGGAACGCAGCCACTCGCGCAAGCTCGCACGCGGCAGGGCCGGCAGCTTCTTGATGCGCGCGACGATGTAGATCGCGATCATCAGCACCAGGCCGAGCATCAGACCCGGAATCACCCCGGCCATGAACAGCTTGCCCACCGACTGCTCGGTGGCGGCGGCGTACACCACCATCACGATCGACGGCGGAATCAGGATGCCCAGGGTACCGGCGTTACAGACGATGCCGGCGCCGAACGCCTGCGGGTAACCGGAGCGCACCATGCCGGCGATGGCAATCGAGCCCACTGCGGCCACGGTCGCCGGCGAGGAGCCGGACAGCGCGGCGAACAGCATGCACGCCAGCACCGCACCGATGGCCAGACCGCCACGGATGTGACCGACGCAGGCGTTGGCGAAGTCGATCAGGCGCTTGGCCACACCGCCGGTGGTCATGAACGCACCGGAGAGCAGGAAGAACGGGATCGCCAACAGGGTGTAGTGCTCGGAGGTCTCGAACAGCTTGATCGCCAGCGAGCGCACCGAGTCGGGGCTGAACAGCATGATGGTGATCGAACCGGCCAGGCCGAGCGACGCGGCGATCGGCACGCCGATGAACATCAGCAAAAACAGCAGCAGGAAGAGGAACAGAACGGTCATTGCTTGGGCTCCTCGTGCTCATTGATTTTCAGCGCATCGGCGGCTTCGTCAGCCAGGCCGAGGCCGGTCTGCTCGTTGCGCAGGATACGGACGAGGATTTCCAGGAAGCGGACGAACACCATGGCGTAGCCGAAGGGCACGATCATGCCGATATGCCATTGCTGCACGCCGTAGTGGCCGAGGTCTTCGGCGCCGATACCGGCCTTGAACAGGGTGTATACCCAGTCGTAGCTGCCGACGGCGATCAGGCCGGCGTAGCCCAGGCAGGCCGAGCAGGCGATCACACCGATGACGCGCTGGATGTGGCGCGGGGCAAGCTTGACCAGCGCGTCGACGCCAATGTGGCCGGCGGTACGCACGCCATAGGCCAGGCCGAAGAAGATCAGCCAGCCGAACAGCGCCTTGGTCAGGGCATTACTCCAGGTCATCGCCTGGGCCATGTCGAGAATGGCATCGCCGATACCGAGCAGAAACTCGTTACCGCCGAAATGGTCACCCAGCCAATAGAACAGGGTGTAGAAGTTGTTGAGGATCACATAGACGAAAGTGATCAGCGTCATGGCCGCCAGGAGGAAAGCGATAAAGCCTTCCTCGAAGTGCTCCCAGACGCGCCGCAAGGCGTTCATGGCATCTCCGAACATTGTTGTGGTTATTAAGAGCCTGCTCAAAGTTTCGCGAGCTAGAGCCATGCAATACCGACGGCGGCCCCACAAAAACAGGCGAGGAGCGGTCGGAGTCGCGCTCGACTTAACGAGCTGTAAATGAGCATCCGAGCCTGTTTTTAACGCAGCAGGGCCGACGCGCAGCAGACTTTGAACAGGCTCTAAGGAGTTGGGCGAATCTAACCGAGCAAGGACCGGCGCGATATTCGTCATTGGCAAACGCCGCCTTAGGCGACGGCGAATGAAAGACCGCCCCAGGTGCGTGGGCCCGGGGCGGTCATGGGGCTCACTGTTGGTTGGCGGCTTGCGCAGCCTCGATCACGTCAGCACCAATCTCGGCCTCGAACTTCTTCCAGGCCGGACGTACGGCGTCACGCCAGACGGCGCGCTGCTCGGGCGTCAGGGTGATGATCTCGCTCTTGCCGGTAGCGACGATGGCCTGACGGGCTTCGGTATTCAGCGCCTCGGCCTGCTTGTTCACCTCGACGGTCACCTCGTCGACGATCTGCTCCAGCTCGCTGCGGATATCCGCCGGCAGGCCGTTCCAGAACTGAGTGTTGGTGATCAGCAGGTAGTTGCCGATGGCATGGTTGGACTCGGTCATGTACTTCTGCACCTCGAAGTACTTCTGCGAGTAGATGTTCGACCAGGGGTTATCCTGAGCATTGACCACGCCGGTCTGCAGGCCCTGGTAGATCTCGGCGAAGGCCATCTTGCGCGGCACCGCACGCAGGGCGCTGTACTGCGCAGCCTGCAGGTCGGACGGTTGCACGCGGAATTTCTGCCCACGGGCATCGGCAGGTTCGATCAGCGGTTTGTTGGCGGTGAGCTGACGCATGCCGTTGAGCCAGTAGGCCAGGCCGGTGATGCCCTTGCTCTCCATCGACTTGAGCAGCGCCTTGCCCTTTTCCGAAGATTGGAAGCGCTGCGCGGCGGCGACGTCGTCGAACAGGAACATCATGTCGAACAGCTGCAGCTGCTTGGTGTACTGCTCCAGCTTGGACGGTGCCGGCGCCAGCATCTGCACTTCGTTGAGCAGCAGCGCTTCCATTTCCTTGCCATCGCCATACAGCGAGGAGTTGGCATACACATCGACCTTGACCTTGCCGGCCAGCCGTTCCTCCACCAGCTTCTTGAACAGCAGCGCGCCCTGCCCCTTCGGCGTGCTGTCGGCGGTGATGTGGGAAAACTTGATCAAGATCGGATCGGCTGCGTGTGCCGAGAGTGCGCCAAGCAGTGCGCAACCGGCGAGTACACCGGCCAGGCCACGACGGAAGAAAGAAAACTTCATGGAAGGCTCCTGTTGTTTTTGTCTGAGCGTCGAGGGAGAAACCCTTCGATTGGCCCGGACTCTACTGCGCCCTTCCACAAGCTGAAATTCACATTTGAACAACCGAGCCTTCGGCATTCACGAAGGCAGTGTTGAAAGATCCTCTGTTGATGAGCTGTTACGCAGATGGTCGAGCATCTGCTTCGCGGTCAGCGAAAGGTTGTCCTGATTACGTACCGCCACCTTGAGTTCGCGCCGCGCCCAGGGGTCGTGCAGCGGGATCACCCGCACATCCAGCGCGGGCAGGTAGGTACGCACCGCCAGGTCCGGCAACACACCGACGCCCATACCGGTGTGGATCATCCGGCAAATGGCCTCGAAGCTACGCACCTGAATGCGCAGGCGCAGGGCCACGCCCTGGCTGTGCGCCGAATGTTGCAGCAGGCCGTGCAAGGACGCGTCCTGCTGCAGGCCGATGAAGTCGTAGCCCACCGCCTCGCGCAGGAACAGGCCGTCACGCTCAGCCAGCGGATGTTCGCGCGGGGTGACCAGCACCAACTGATCGTGACGGTAGGTGAATACCTGCAGATCCTCGGCCGGCACATGCCCGGCGAAGATACCGATATCGGTCAGCCCCTCGCGCACCGCGCGAATAGTCTCGCTGCTGACCCGCTCCTCCAGGTCGATCTTCACCTGCGGGTGCAGGCGGCTGAAACTGGCCAGATCCTCAGGCAGAAACTCGATCACCGCCGAGGTGTTGGCGTGGATGCGCACATGGCCTTTCACCCCTTCGCTGAACTCGCTGAGATCGGCGTTGAGCTGTTCGAGGTTGTCCATCATGTTGCGCGCGTGGTGCAGCAGCGCGTGGCCGGCCGGGGTCAGTTCGACACCCTTGGGTTGGCGATAGAGCAGCGCGATGCCGAGCTGGTTTTCCAGGTCGCTGACGCGCTTGCTTACCGCTGCCAGGGCCAGGTGCTCGCGCTCGGCAGCGCGAGTCAGGCTGCGCTCGTCGGCAATGGCCACGAACAGCTTGAGGGTGACGAAATCGATGCGGCGCATGAGGGTCTCCATTTCGTGCCTGGCGAAGTGAAGCAGCCAGACACCTGATTTACAGCATGCCACTTCGCGATACGCGAAGCCTAGCTTGGCCATTGAGCAATTGTCGGCACCGCGCCGCTGCGCCATTCTGCGCACCACGAGAAACGCACAGGCAAATCAGGTGCAGCCATGACTCAAAACAACACCAGCAACATGGCCCTGCAGGGGCTCAAGGTGATCGAGATGGGCCAGCTCATCGCCGGTCCCTTCGCCAGCAAGCTGCTCGGCGAATTCGGCGCTGACGTGATCAAGATCGAGCCGCCGGGCGTCGGCGACCCGCTGCGCAAATGGCGCAAGATCAAGGACGGCACCTCGCTCTGGTGGCACGTGCAGTCACGCAACAAGCGCTCGCTGACCCTCGACCTGAAACAGGCCGAAGCCCAAGACATCGTGCGCAAGCTGGTGGCCGAGGCCGACGTGCTGGTGGAGAACTTCCGCCCCGGCACGCTGGAAGGCTGGGGCCTGGGTTATGACGCGCTGAAGGCGATCAACCCGCGACTGATCATGCTGCGCATCTCCGGCTATGGGCAGACCGGCCCCTACCGCGACCTGCCCGGTTTCGGCGTGATCGGCGAAGCCATGGGCGGCCTGCGCCACCTCTCCGGCTACCCTGGCCAGGCGCCGGTGCGCGTGGGCATCAGCATCGGCGACTCGCTGTCTTCGCTGTACGGCGTAATCGGCGTGCTACTGGCCCTGCAAGAGCGTGCGCGCAGCGGCGAAGGCCAGGAAATCGACGTGGCACTGTACGAGTCGGTATTCGCCATGATGGAAAGCCTGATCCCCGAATACGACGCCTTCGGCTACGTCCGCGAGCCGGCCGGCAGCGCCCTGCCAGGCATCACGCCGTCCAACTCCTACCCGTGCAACGACGGCAGCTACGTGCTGATCGCCGGCAATGGCGACAGCATCTACAAGCGCCTGATGAGCTTGATCGGCCGCGACGACCTGGGCAACGACCCGCGCCTGGCGCAGAACGACGGGCGCAGCCAGCACGCCGAACTGATCGACGGCGCCATCGCCGAGTGGACTGCCCAGCGCAGCCGCGACGAGGTGATCGAAGCACTCAAGGGCGCGCGCGTGCCGGCCGGCTATCCCTACACCGCCGCCGACATCGTGCAGGACCCGCACTACCTGGCGCGACAGATGATCGAGCAGGTGCAGACCAGCGTCGGCCCGCTCAAGGTGCCAGGCGTACTGCCCAAGCTCAGCCGTACGCCGGGCCGCATCGGCACCGGCGGCCCGCAACTGGGCGAGCACAGCGACGACATCCTCGCCGGGCTTGGCCTCAGCGCGGAACAGGTCGCCGGCCTGCGCGAGCGCGGGATCATCTAGCCAGATGGCTGCAGATAGTTCCCACGCTCTGCGTGGGAACTCAGCCCAGGACGCTCCGCGTCCGCCCTTGGCTCTAACGGACGCAGAGCGTCGCCAGATGCATGCCCACGCGGAGGATTTGAAGTGAGGAACGACCGATAGCTCCCACGCTCCGCGTGGGAGTTCAGCACAGGACGCTCTGCGTCCGCCCGTGATAGCGACGGACGCAGGGCGTCCCCGGATGCATTCCCACGCGGACGGTTCGACGCCTCGACGTGGGAACGATCAAGTCAAAGATTGAGGATTACCCATGAGCAAACGCCTTTATATCCAGGACGTCGCCACCCGTGACGGCTTCCAGATCGAAGCCACCTTCGTACCCACCGAAGGCAAGATTGCCCTGATCAATCGCCTGTCCCACACCGGCCTGGCCAAGATCGAGGTCACCTCCTTCACCTCGCCCAAGGCCATCCCCAACCTGCGCGATGCCGAAGAGGTGATGCGCGGCATCCAGCGCGTCGCCGGCGTCGAGTACACCGTGCTGGTGCCCAACGTGAGGGGCTGCGAACGCGCGTTGTCGTGCGAAGTGGATGAGATCAACCTGGTGATGTCGGCCAGCGACACCCATGGCCTGGCCAACCTGCGCATGACGCCGGAGCAATCGCTGGCGCAGTTCGCCGAGATCATCGAGGTAACCCGCGGCAGCGGCGTATTTATCAACGCCTCGCTGTCGACCACCTTCGGCTGCCCGTTCGAGGGCGAGGTGCCCGAGACGCGCGTATATGAACTGACCGAGCGATTGCTGGAAATTGGCGTGCAAGGCGTGACCCTGTGCGACACCACCGGCATGGCCGACCCGGCACAGGTCGAGCGTATCTGCCGCGAGGCCCTGCAGCGCTGGCCCGAAGCAGTATTTACCGCGCATTTTCACAACACCCGTGGCATGGGCCTGGCCAATGCACTGGCGGCGCTGAATGCCGGCATCGACCGCTTCGACGCCTCCCTCGGCGGCCTTGGCGGCTGCCCCTACGCACCGGGCGCCAGCGGCAATATCTGCACCGAGGATCTGGTGCACATGTTCCAGCGCATGGGCCTGGACACCGGCGTGAACCTCGATGCCCTGCTCGACGCCGCCGCCACCCTGCCCGGCCTGATCGGCCACGAGGTGCCGGGCGCCATCCTCAAGGCGGGCAAATCCGATCGCCGCTATCCCAAGCCGAAGTGGATGCAGGAGGCCGGGCTCTGAGGCTCGGCTGCCAAGTCGCGGCTAAAGCCCCTCCCACAAGATAGCGTCGGTCCGTCGGCATACCACTTTAGCCGTCCCACATCGCCTGCCCCCAAAGGCTAAGCCCCAAAGCACGGAGTTGATGCTTTTCGTGGGAGTCGCGCCCCGCGACGAATGCCATGGCCAACGCTAAAGTCACTCAATGGCTGCAATCGCTTCGCCCCGAGGCGGAGCTCCTACACGGGTAATGAGGTCACACCGTCGCGGCGTTATGGTCTGCGCTGAGTTGCAACAGCCAATTGCGGCCAGAGGCTGACAAAATAATGTGGGAGGGGCTTTAGCCGCGACGCCCTCATTCGACACGAAAACGCCCGGCACAAGCCGGGCGTTTTCATGCCAGGGGGAACACTCAGCCCTGGTTGGACTTCTCTGCCGCCTGGATAAGTTCGGCGCCGATCTCCTTCTCGAACTTCTGCCACACCGGGCGCATCGCCTCACGCCATTCGGCGCGCTGCTGCGGGGTCAACTCGATGATCTCGGTGGTGCCAGCCTTGGCAATATCCTCTTTGGCCGTGCGGTTGAGTTCGTCAGCCTGCTTGTTCACCTCGACGGAAACCTCGGCCATGATGGTTTCCAGCTCACTGCGCACGTCATCCGGCAGACCCTTCCAGAATTTGGTGTTGGTGATCACCATGTAGTCGATCAGGCCATGGTCGGACTCGGTCATGTACTTCTGCACCTCGTGCACCTTCTGGCTGAAGTAGTTCGACCAGGTGTTCTCGGTGCCGTTGACCACGCCGGTCTGCAGCCCCTGATAGACCTCGGCAAAACTCATCTTGCGCGGGTTGGCGCGCACCGCCTTGAACTGCTCCTCCAGCACCGCCGACGCCTGCACGCGGAACTTCAGACCCCGGGCATCGGCCGGATCGCGCAGCGGCTTGTTGGCCGACATCACCTTCAGACCGTTGTGCCAGTAGGCCAGGCCGGTGATGTTCTTGTCCTCCATGGAGGTCAGCAATCCACGCCCCTCGGGGCTGGCCTGGAAGCGATCGACCGCCTCCATGTTGTCGAACAGAAATGGCAGGTCGAAGATCTGCACCGGTTTGGCGTACTGCTCGAACTTGGCCAGCGACGGCGCCAGCATCTGCACGTCGCCGAGCAGCAGCGCCTCCATCTCCTTGCCATCGCCGAACAGCGACGAGTTGGGGTAGACCTCCACCTTCACCCGGCCCGGCAGACGCTCTTCGGCCAGTTGCTTGAACAGCAACGCGCCCTGGCCCTTGGGTGTGTTGTCTGCAACCACATGGGCGAACTTGATCAGGATGGGCGCATCAGCAGCCTGGGCAAGGCCGGCACAAGAGAAGATGGCGGCGCAGGCGAGCGCCTTGGCGGTGAGTTTGAACATGACGTTACCTCATTGTTTTTGTAGGTTGGTACGTGGTTACAAGGTGGCTGACTGCCTCGGCAGCCAGCCGTTTTTTGTAGGAGCCGGCTTGTCGGCGATCTACTGAGAAGCATCGCCCGCAAGCGGGCTCCTACGGTTCTCCTGCGCGTTGCAGCAGACGACGAGCGCGACCGAGTACGGGAGCGTCGACCATCTGGCCGTCGACCACGAAAACGCCTTCGCCGCTGCTGGCCGCTGCCATCACCCGGCGCGCCCAGGCCAATTCCTGGTCGGTCGGGCGCAAGGCGTCGTGGACGATCGCCACCTGAGTCGGGTGGATGCAGAGCAAACCGTCAAAGCCCATGTCGCGGGCATCGCGCGTCGTGCGGGCAAGGCCTTCGCGGTCCTCGATGGCGGGAAATACGCTGTCCAGCGGCGCTGCCAAACCGGCCGTGCGCGAATGCAGCAGCAAGGCATAACGGGCCTGGTCGAGGATCCGTTCGGCCGCGGCGCTGCCGCTGCTCAGGCCCAGGTCCAGCCCCAGGTCGAGGGCGCCGAAGGACAGGCGCTCGACGCCTTCGCTGCGGGCGATCTCCGCCAGCGCCAGCAGCCCCGCTGCACTCTCGATGATCGGCCACACCGGCTTGCCGCAGGCCGCCACACGCGCCACCTGCGCAGCACTTTCCACCTTGGGCAGCAGCACGCCGATGACACCGGCATGACGGCCACAGAGTTCGATATCGGCGCCGTGCCCAGCGTGTTCCGGCGCGTTGATGCGCACCAGCAGCCGCGCTTCAGGATTGGCCGTAAGAAAGGCATCGAGATGAGCCCGGGCCTCGACCTTAAGGCTCTCCTGTACGGCGTCTTCGAGGTCGACGATGACCGCGTCGGCACCGACGGCGAGCGCCTTGGGAATGCGCTCCGGGCGACTCGCCGGCACGAACAGGGCGCTGCGGATCACGGAATCGCTCATACAGCCCCCTGCTGATGCAGGCGCTGGATATCGCCGGCGCCGTAGCCCAGCTCGGCGAGCAACGCATCGGTGTGCTGGCCCAGCGCCGGGATGGCATCCATGCGCGGCTCGAAGGCGCTGTTGCGCCCCGGCGGCAGCAGTGCCGGCAGGCTGCCGCTGGGACTGTCGACCTGGCGCCAACGCTGGCGCGCTTCGAGTTGCGGGTGAGCCCAGACGCCCGCCATGTCGTTGACCTGGGCATTGGCGATCTGTGCCAGCTCCAGACGCTCGATCACCTGCGCCGAGCTCATGCGTGAGAACGCCTCGACGATCAGCGCACGCAGCTCGCTGCGGTTGGCCGAGCGCTTGAAGTTGGCAGAAAAGCGTTCATCGTTGGCCAGCTCCGGCTGCTCCAGCACCTTGGCGCAGAACGCCTGCCATTCGCGCTCGTTCTGCAGGCCGAGCATCACCGTGCCGCCGTCGCCGGCCGGGAACGGGCCGTAGGGGTAGATGGTCGAGTGCGCGGCGCCAGCGCGCGGCGGCGGCGTGGCGCCGTCGTAGGCGTAGTACAGCGGGTAGCCCATCCACTCCACCAGGCTTTCCAGCATCGATACGTCAACGCGGCTGCCGACACCGGTCTTGCCGCGCAGCATCAGCGCCGAGAGCACGCCGGTGTAGGCGTACATGCCGGCGGCGATATCGGCGATGGAGCAGCCGGCCTTGGCCATCTCCTCCTCGCCAGCGCCGCCGGTGACGGAGAGAAAGCCGCCCTCGCTCTGGATCAGCAGGTCGTAGGCCTTCTTCTGCTCGTACGGGCCGCCCTCGCCGTAGCCGGAGATGTCGCAGACGATCAGTTGCGGGAAGCGCTCGTGCAGCGCCTCGAACGACAACCCCATGCGCGCGGCAGCGCCCGGTGCAAGGTTCTGCACCAGTACATCGGCCTTGGCCAGCAGGCTGCCGAGCACCTGCATCGCATCGTCCTGCTTGAGGTCGAGGGTAAGGCTTTCCTTGGAGCGGTTGGTCCAGACGAAATGCGAGGCAAGGCCGTCGACCCGCTCGTCATAGCCGCGGGCGAAATCGCCACTGCCGGGACGCTCGACCTTGATCACCCGCGCGCCGAGGTCGGCGAGCTGGCGGGTACAGAACGGCGCGGCGATGGCGTGCTCCAGGCTGACCACGGTGATGCCATCCAGTGGCCGTGGTTGTTGTGCGTTGTTCATGTCCATGTCCTCGGTCAGGCAAACTGGCTCAGGTCGTCGGTTTCGCGCAGGCGCCAGACCCGCTCGATCAGCACGCCGGCCTCATCGCTGCTGCGCTGGCCGGCGAAAGCCAGCAGGCGACGGAACTTGTCTTCCAGCTCGGCGCGGCTGAGGGTGTTGCCGGGGTCGCCCTTAGGCTCGTCGATGGCGCCACGCAGGGTGCGACCCTCGGTGGTGATTACCTCGACGCGGCCCAGCCAGCGCTGCGGGTAAGCCACATCCACCTCCGGGTCCAGACGCATCTGCACCTTGTCGCGGAAGGCGGCCACGGCCGGGTCCTGCAGCGCCAGGTTGGCGAACTCGGTCAGTTGCGCGCTGCCATGCACGGCGATCAGGCCGAGCACCGTGCCCATGGAGAACTTGGCCTGGTGCACGGTCTGCGGCACGGTCACGCGGCCGAGCACATCGATGGCGCCCTGATGCACGCGGGCGACGACTCGCTCGATCTGCTGGTGGCGCAAACCTTCGCGCTGCATCAGGTCGAGCAGCGCGTCAGCCGCCGGATGGGTATGGCGGCAGGAGGCGTGGAACTTGAACGAAGTCTCCACCAGCGCCCAGCGCCGGCCGAGACGGTCCGACAGCTTGCTTGGGTCGGCATCGCGGGACATGCCGGCGGCCATGCCCTGCTCGCCTTCGAGGATGTTCTGCGCGCCGGTCAGGCCCTGCTCGGTAAAGTAGGCGGCCAGCAGGCCATCAGCCGCGGCCTTGGCGGTATGCAGTTGTTTGGAGTCGGCGGCGTCGCGCAGGAATTCCCACAAGCCTGCAGCCTGGGTACCGGCATTGCCGAGCAGGTGCACGAACTGCTGCTGGTCGAAGTCCAGCAGCTTGCCCACCGCCACGGCAGCGGCCAAGGTGCCCACCGTGGCCGTGGTGTGGAAGATGCGGTAGTGCGAGCGGCCAAGGAATTCGCCGATGCGAATGCCCGCCTCGTAGCCGGCCACCGAGGCCAGCAGCAGTTCGCGGCCGGACTTGCCCAGGTCCTGCGCCGCCGCCAAAGCGGCCGGGAAGACCACGGTGGCCGGGTGCAGCACCGAGCTGTTGTGCAGGTCGTCCTGCTCCACCAGGTGCGAGGAGGCACCGTTGACCAGCGCGGCGAAGTACGCCGAGGTGCCGCGGCCATTGACAAGGATGCGCGCCGGACCATCGGCCGGGCCCATCTTCTGCGCATAGGCCTCGAACAGCGGGATAGGCCGCGCGCCTTCACTGGCCAGGGCCGAACCTAGCCAGTCTAGGAACAGGTCTTCGGTGCGGTCCAGTACGTGCTCGGGAATCTGCTCGTAGGCGAGTTCGGCAAGGAACGCGGCCAGTTGTTGAGTATGTTTGCTCATGGTCGCGGCCTCAGAAGGAACGGGGCAGTTCGAGCAAGTGCTCGGCCACGTAGCTCAGGATCAGGTTGGTGGAGATCGGCGCCACCTGGTACAGGCGGGTTTCGCGGAACTTGCGCTCGACGTCGTATTCGTTGGCGAAACCGAAGCCGCCGTGGGTCTGCAGGCAGGCGTTGGCCGCCTCCCAGCTGGCCTTGGCCGCCAGGTACTTGGCCATGTTCGCCGCTGCCCCAGCGTTGCGCCCGGCGTCGTATTCCTCGCAGGCGCGCCAGCGCATCAGGTCGGCGGCCTCGATCTCGATGTGCGCCTCGGCGATGGGGAACTGCACGCCCTGGTTCTGGCCGATGGGCCGACCGAACACCACGCGGTCGCGGGCGTACTGCGCGGACTTCTCGATGAACCAGCGACCGTCACCGATGCACTCGGCAGCGATCAGCGTGCGCTCGGCATTGAGGCCGTCGAGGATGTAGCGGAAACCCTTGCCCTCTTCGCCGATTAGGCTGCTGGCGGGAATCTCCAGGTTGTCGAAGAACAGCTCGTTGGTCTCGTGGTTGACCATGTTGGCGATCGGCTGCACGGTCAGGCCGTTGCCGATGGCCTCGCGCAGGTCGACCAGGAAGATCGACATGCCTTCAGACTTGCGCTGCACCTCGGCCAGTGGCGTGGTGCGCGCCAGCAGGATCATCAGATCGGAATGCTGCACGCGCGAGATCCACACCTTCTGCCCGTTGATCACGTACTTGTCGCCTTGGCGCACGGCGGTGGTCTTGATCTTGGTGGTGTCGGTGCCGGTGGTCGGCTCGGTGACGCCCATCGACTGCAGACGCAGCTCGCCGCTGGCCAGCTTGGGCAGGTAGTGGCGCTTCTGCTCCTCGCTGCCGTTACGCAGCAGGGTGAACATGTTGTACATCTGCCCGTGGATGGTGCCGGAGTTGCCGCCGCAGTGGTTGACCTCCTCGAGGATCACCGACGCCTCGGCCAGGCCCAGACCCGAGCCGCCGTATTCTTCCGGGATCATCGCCGACAGCCAGCCAGCCTCGGTCATGGCCGTGACGAAGGCTTCCGGGAAGCCCTTCTCCTCATCGATCTTGCGCCAGTATTCGGCCGGGAACTCCGCACAGAGCGCGCGCACGCCTTCACGGATGGCGTTGAGTTCTTCGTTATTGTTGTAGTCCATCGGTCTTCCTCGAAATCATGTGGGCGTGGCACTGCCCGGTAACGATGTAGGGCGTACTCGCGAAGCAGTACGCCGTTAGAAAGCTGAGCCTTAGGTGCGGTGCCAGTATTGGCATGGTTCGGCGGGCTGTTCGCTTAGGCTCCTGAGGCCGCCCTACGAAATCAGCATCCCGGTTCGCCCTACTAATCAGTCGAATTGCACGTCGGCGCGCTGCGCCAGGCCGACCTCGTTACCCGCCCACAGCTCGGCCTGGCCCTCGCCGCTGATGCGCCCACCCACCTCGAACGGCTGCGGCGCGATCAGCGGGCGCAGGCCGCGATAGGCAAAATGACGCAGGCGCGCCTGCGGGTTGGCGCGGCAGAAAGCGCGCAGGTTCAGGGTGGCGATCAGCGGGCCGTGCACCACCAGGCCGCTGTAGCCTTCGGTTTCGGTGACGTAGGGCCAGTCGTAATGGATGCGGTGGCCGTTGAAGGTCACGGCGCTGTAGCGAAACAGCAGCGTGCTGGACGGCGTTACCGCCTCGCGCCAGTCACCAGCGACCAGCAGCTCGCCGCTGCTGGCCTTGGGCGGGCTGGGCTCGCGGTAGACGATGTCCTGCTCCTCGCGGATGGCCAGTTGGCCGTCCTGCAGGTAGTCGTGCTGCACGGTGACGAACAGCAGCGCGCCGGTGCGGCCGTGCTTTTCCTCGATGTGCTTGATGGTCGATACCCGGCTGGCTTCGCCGCCCACCCGCAGTGGCTGGATGAACTCGATACGGCCACCGGCCCACATGCGGTTGCGGTTGTCGGCCGGCGGCAGAAAGCCTCCGCGCGCCGGATGGCCGTCCTCGCCCAGACCGTTCTCGGCGACTGGCTCTTGAAAAAACGCCCAGTGCCACAGCGGCGGCAGCGCCTCGCCATGGGCCGGCGTGGCTTCGCCGAAGGTGGCGGCGATGCGCTTGACCAGGTTGCGGCTGAGTTGGTCGTGGACTTCTTCACTACGACCGATCCAGGCGGAAAAAGCAGAATCACTCATGGGGCAGGTTCCAGCTCGGTTCTTGTGTGAGCTGGAGCATGCGATGCCGCATGCGTTCAGAGAATCCGCATTTATTTAAACCAGCGTTCGGATATGCTTAACGCCAATCCTGTAGGAGCCCGCTTGCGGGCGATGCTTTACAGATCGCCAGTGATCGCCCGCAAGCGGGCTCCTACGAATGACCTCAGGAAATGGCCACCATGCATTTCGATCTGCCCGACCTGCGCCTGTTCATCCACATCGCCGAGTCGCCCAGCCTGACCCAGGGCGCGCGCAAGGCGTTTCTCTCGCCGGCCGCCGCCAGCGCGCGGATCAAGTCACTGGAAAGCCAGCTCGGCAGCCGCCTGCTGTATCGCGACAGCCGTGGCGTCGAGCTGACCCCGGCCGGCCAGCGCCTGTTGCAGCACGCGCGGCTGATCATGCGCCAGGTGGATTATCTGAAGAGCGAATTCACCGAATACGGCACCGACGCAGCAGGGCATATCCGCATCTTCGCCAACACCACGGCAGTGACCGAATTTCTCCCCGAGGTGCTGGCCGGTTTTCTCGCCGAACGCCCCGGCGTCACCGTCGATCTGCAGGAGCGCCTCAGCCGCGACATCGTACGTGGTGTGCTGGACGGCGCGGCGGATCTCGGCATCATCGCCGGCCCGGTGCAGGCGCCCGGCCTGCAGGTGCTGCACTTCAGCACCGACCGCCTGGTGCTGGCGGTGCCGCTGGGCCATGCCCTGGCGCGGCGGCCATCGGTGAGCTTCAACGACACCCTCGCCTACCAGCACATCGGCCTGCACGAGGGCAGCACGCTGCTGAGTTTTTTGCGTGAACAGGTGGAGAAACTCGGCGGCAACCTGGCCCTGCGTATCCAGGTATCGAGCTTCGAGGCGATCTGCCGAATGATCGAAGGCGGCGTCGGCATCGGCATCATTCCCGAGTCGGCCGCGCGGAGGCACAGCCGCACCATGCAGCTGGCCATCCTGCAACTGGACGAAGCCTGGGCGGTGCGCGAACGCAGCATGCTGGTGCGTGAGCTGGACGCGCTGCCGAGCAGCGTGCGCGCGCTGATCGACCGGCTGAACCAGGGTGTGTAGCGCCAGGTAAAATTCCGGGCAAAAAAAGGGCGACCAAATTGGTCGCCCGCCCATTCAAGGCATTCCTCGAAAGGAATGCGGAAACGCTTGCACCCAAATCACGCAGGATGATCGGGACGTACTCAGTGTCGCCGCAGCCCCCTGCCCTGCCTATTGCACCAAGGTCGTAGGGCGCCAGTCACATGGCAGGCCATACTCCCGCGACGCCTTTTGGGCCTTGGAGGCACGCATGCACCCGGAATACCTCGCCCTGTTGCAGCAGGCGCCAGCCAGCACTCATGCCGATGACACCTGGGCCAGGCTCTGTTGCGAACAGGCCCTGCTGGCAGTCGAGGAAGGCTGTTATGCGGTCGGCGCCTTGTTGGTGGATGGCGCAGGTGAACTGTTGTGCAGCGCTCGCAACCAGGTGTTCGTCTCGACTTACAGCAGCGCCGCTCACGCCGAGATGCAGGTGCTCGACCAGCTCGAAAGCGAACATGCGCAGGTCGACCGCCGAGGTCTGACCCTGTACGTCAGCCTCGAACCCTGCCTGATGTGCTACGGCCGTATCCTGCTGGCCGGCATCACCCGCGTACGCTATCTGGCGCGTGACCGTGACGGCGGCTTCGCCCTGCGTCACGGCCGCCTGCCTCCGGCCTGGGCCAATCTCGCTTCCGGCCTTGCGGTGGTTCAGGCCAAGGCCGATCCCTACTGGCTCGACCTGGCCGAGCGGATTATCGAGCGCCTGCAGGACCGTCAGGCCATGCGCGAGCGTGTGATCGCGGCCTGGCGCGGCGGTGGTTGAAAACCGTGCGCACCAAAAATTACAGGCATCAGCCAGGGCCAGCGAAGCATTGGTGCGCGCGGCGCACCCTACGCCTAGGGTCTGTTGCCGTTTCGCGCACGGCCGCGACGGAGCCAGTTTTTGCGTGGGGCTAGGCGCGAGACGCGAAGTTTGGTCGCCCAAATGAGCCGTCGAGTAACGACGTACCACGCAAAAACTGGCCCGTCCCTTCGGGTTGCGCGGCAAATTGCGCCATGCGTCGTTGCGGGATTTGGCAAGGGAACGACCATTACCTGCATCCCGCGCCTCGCGTGGCGCAATTTGGCGCAGCAACGCGGCTCGCGTCGAAACGGCAACAGACCCTAGTCCTTCCCCAGCCCGTGCTGCCGCAGCTTGTTGGCGATGGTCGTATGGGAAACACCGAGGCGCTTGCCCAACTGGCGGCTGCTGGGATGATCGCGGAACAGCCGCTCCAGCACCGCCTTCTCGAAGCGGCCGAGAATGTCGTCGAGGCTGCCTTCCACCGAGAACTCGCCCAACGGCTGCGGCGCGCCATAGTCCGGCAAGCGGATATGCTCGGCCTTTACCGTGCCGCCGTCGCATAGCGAAACCGCCTGGAACAGCACGTTCTCCAGCTGCCGCACGTTGCCCGGCCAGTGGTAATGGGCCATGCGCTCGAAGGCCTGCGGCGCCAGTTTCGGCAGCGCGCAGCCGATCTGCCGGCTGGCTGAATCGAGAAAGTGCTCGACCAAAGGTGCCAGGCCATCGAGGCATTCGCGCAGCGGCGGGATATGCAGGCTGAGCACGTTAAGGCGGTGGTAGAGATCCTGACGAAACTCGCCATGGGCGCAGAGTTCGGACAAATCGACCTGGGTGGCGCAGATCACTCGCACGTCCAGGTACACCTCCTCGTCGCTGCCCACACGGCGGAAGCAACCATCCTGCAGAAAGCGCAGCAGCTTGGCCTGCAGACGCGGGCTCATCTCGCCGACGCCATCGAGAAACAGCGTGCCGCCTGCAGTCAGTTCCAGCAGGCCAAGCTTGCCTTCCGGGCGCGCACCCTCGAAGGCGCCGGGGCCATAGCCGAACAGCTCGGTTTCGGCCATGGACTCGGGCAGGCCGGCGCAGTTGAGCGCCATGAACGGCGATTGCCCGCGCGGGCTGGCCAGGTGACAGGCGCGCGCCAGCAGCTCCTTGCCGGTGCCGGTTTCGCCCTCGATCAGCAGCGGTGCATCCAACGGCGCCATACGGCGCGCTTCCTTGACTACCGCGGCCATCACCTTGGAGCTCTGGAAGATCGAGTCGAAGCCGCGCAGCTCCTGCTTGCGCACGTGGTAGATGCGCTCGCCGACCCGGTCGGCGCGGTGCAGGGTCAGCACCGCGCCGGCCAGCGCCTCGCTGTCGTCGTGTTCATTCTGCAGCGGGGCGATATCGGCGAGGAACACGTCGCCCTTGATCTTCACCCGCAGGCCGTTGATCCGCGCCTTGTTGGCGCGCACCAACTCGGGCAGGTCGAAGTCCTCGGCATAACGCGACAGCGCCATGCCCGGCACCTCGTCCACACGCACGCCGAGCAACTGCGCGGCGCTGCGATTGGCGGCGACGATGCTGCCGCCCATGTCGATCGACAGCACCGGGAAATCCAGCGCACCGAGCAGCGCGTTGAGCTCCAGATGACGGCGCTCGCTGGGCATCAGCCCGACGCGCTTGACGCCGAATACGCCGGGAATGGCCTCGAATTTGGGCCGCAGCGACTGGAACTGCAGGTTGATCAGATTTGGACAGTGCAGGTAGATGGCGTTGCCCTGCTCGCCGCCCACTTCGCCGCGGGCGACGTTGATGCCGTAGTCGACCAGCAGGTTGAGGATGTCACGCAGGATGCCGACACGGTTCTGGCAGTGGACTTTGATACGCATGGCTCAGGCTCTTGTTGTTGTGGCCGCCGCCAGGTCGCTGAAATCGACGATGGCAGCATAATTTCCGTCAAGAATATGTGACAGCCAAACACAGCAGCAAGCCGATAAATCGCCATACCGCCATTATCGTAATCAAAAGTTTACAGATTCTCCGGGTAATCCTGAGCCGCGCTGCTTCTGGTCACCGTTTCAACCCGAGCAATCAGCGGCATGCTCGGGTCAAGACAAGAACAACAGCCCCCTGAAGGAGGCAGCGATGAAGAGTACGCAGTACCTGGCACGGGAACCGGACGAGAGTGGCTTTATCCATTACCCGGAAAGCGAACATCAGGTGTGGAACACCCTGATCACTCGCCAGTTGAAGGTGATCCAGAACCGCGCCTGCCTAGAGTATCTGGACGGTATCGAACAGCTCGGCCTGCCGCTGGAACGCATCCCCCAGCTCGGTGAGATCAACCGTGTACTCGAAGCCAGCACCGGCTGGCGCGTGGCGCGGGTACCGGCACTGATCCCGTTCCAGACCTTCTTCGAACTGCTGGCCAGCAAGCAGTTTCCGGTGGCCACCTTCATCCGCAAGCCCGAGGAGCTGGACTACCTGCAGGAACCGGACATCTTCCACGAGATATTCGGCCACTGCCCGATGCTCACCAACCCCTGGTTCGCCGAATTCACCCACACCTACGGCAAGCTCGGCCTGCAGGCCACGAAAGAGCAGCGCGTCTATCTGGCGCGGCTGTACTGGCTGACCATCGAGTTCGGCCTGCTCGACACCCCGCAGGGCCGGCGCATCTACGGCGGCGGCATCCTCTCCTCGCCGAAGGAAACTCTCTACGCACTGTCCGACGTGCCCGAACACCAGCCCTTCGATGCACTGGAAGCGATGCGCACGCCGTATCGCATCGATATCCTGCAGCCGGTGTACTTCGTCCTGCCCGAGCTCAAGCACCTGTTCGAGCTGGCTCAGGAAGACATCATGGCGCTGGTGCATCAGGCCATGGCGCTGGGCCTGCACACGCCGAAGTTTCCGCCGAAAGCCGCGTAGACCGTGACTTCCCATTACGCACGAATGGCGTTGCCCTCTCGATTCGCCGCATGGGCGTGCCTTCTACACGATGGTGCGATCCGCCGTCCTGTAGGAGCGCCGCCCCGGCGCGAAACGATTGCGGCCTTACTCCATCATCGGCGTTGCCCGCTCGATTCGCCGCGAGGGCGCGACTCCTACACCTTGGTGCGATGCATCGCCCTGTAGGAGCGCCGCCCCCGGCGCGAAACGATTGTGGCCTGACTCCCTTATCGGCGTTGCCCCCGCGATTCGCCGCGAGGGCGCGGCTCCTACACTCGATGATCAACTACTGTCATTACATTGTTTACCCAGGAGAACCCCAATGAGCCTTGCCCAAGCCCAATGCGAAGCCTGCCGCGCCGATGCGCCGAAAGTGACCGATGAAGAACTGGCCGAGCTGATCCGCGAGATCCCCGACTGGAACATCGAGGTACGCGGCGACCATATGGAACTGGAGCGCGTGTACCTGTTCAAGAACTTTCGCCATGCCCTGGCCTTCACCAACGCCGTGGGCGCCATTGCCGAGGAAGTCGGCCACCACCCGGCCCTGCTTACCGAATGGGGCAAGGTCACCGTCACCTGGTGGAGCCACGAGATGCGCGGCCTGCACCGCAACGACTTCATCATGGCCGCGCGCACCGACGTGCTGGCCGCCAGCGCCGAGGGCCGCAAGTGAGCCATTTCGCACAGATCGCCCGCGTGCCGGGCGATCCCATCCTCAGCCTGATGGAAGCCTATCGTCTTGACAGCAACCCGGCGCGCCTGGACCTTGGCGTTGGCGTGTACAAGGACGCTCAGGGCCTGACGCCGGTCCCCCGCGCAGTGAAGCTGGCCGAGCAGCGGCTGATCGACTTCGAGCTGACCAAGACCTACATCGGCGGCCATGGCGACGCGGCGTTCGGCACGCTGCTCAGCCAGTTGGTGCTGGGTGCGGACTCGGCATTGCTCGCCGAGCAGCGCGCCGGTGCAACGCAAACGCCGGGTGGCACCGGTGCCCTGCGTCTGGCGGGTGACTTCATTCGTCACTGCCTGCCGGGGCGCGGTATCTGGCTGAGCGATCCGACCTGGCCAATCCATGAAACCCTGTTCGCCGAAGCCGGGCTCAAGGTCGGCCACTACCCCTACGTCGGCGCCGACAATCGCCTCGACGTCGAGGCCATGATCGCCGCCCTCACCCACCTGCCCAAGGGTGACGTGGTCCTGCTGCATGCCTGCTGCCACAACCCCACCGGCTTCGACCTCACTCCGCGCGATTGGAAACGCGTGCTGGAGGTGGTCAAGGCGCGCGAACTGCTGCCGCTGATCGACTTCGCCTACCACGGCTTCGGTGATGGCCTGGAGCAAGACGCCTGGGCCGTGCGCCTGTTCGCCGCCGAACTGCCGGAGCTGTTGATCACCAGTTCCTGCTCGAAGAACTTCGGCCTGTATCGCGAACGCACCGGTGCCCTGCTCGTCTGCGCCGGCAACGCCGAAAAGCTTGCCGACATCCGCAGTCAGTTGGCCTGCATCGCCCGCAACCTGTGGTCGACGCCGCCCGCCCATGGCGCTGCGGTGGTGGCGCAGATACTCGGTGACGACGAGCTGAAAGGGCTCTGGCTGGACGAGCTGGAAAGCATGCGCCTGCGCGTCGCCAGCCTGCGCCGTGGCCTGGTCGAGGCACTGGTGCCACACGGCCTGAGCGAGCGTTTCGCGCACATCGCCGTGCAGCGTGGCATGTTCTCCTACACCGGTCTGTCAGCTATACAGGTGCAACGTCTGCGCGAGGAATTCAGCGTGTACATGGTCGGCAGTGGCCGCGCCAACGTCGCCGGACTGGACGCCACACGGCTCGACCAATTGGCCAGCGCCATCGCCCAAGTCAGTCTCTGACATAGCCAGAGCGAGGCGCCGAGATCGGTGCAGGCACAGGTTTCGGCGCCCTAAAGCCGCGCAGCAAAACGGTCAGAAAATATTCAAAGACCGTTTATCGGTAAAAATAAATCATATAAATCAGATACTTAAATAGTTATCCAGGGAAGCACTGGCCTGCTTCATGCTTGCCATCAGCGGCATAGTTCCCTAGGGTAGTTTGCATGTTGTCTCTCATTGCCCCCATCAGCTCGTTGCTGAGCGGCGTGGCTCTGCTCCTGCTCGGCAATGGTCTACTCAACACCCTCCTGACCCTGCGTGGCGTCGCCGAAGGCTACTCCACCACGATGCTCGGCCTGATCATGTCCGGGTACTTCGTCGGGTTCCTCCTCGGCACCTGGCTGGCGACTCCGCTGATTCGACGCATCGGACATATCCGCGCGTTCGCCTGCTGCGCCGCCCTGGCTGCCATTGCCGCCCTGCTCCATCTGCTGCTGATCGATCCGTGGGTCTGGCTGCTGCTGCGTGTGCTCTACGGTCTGGCGCTGGTGACGCTGTACATGGTCATCGAGAGCTGGCTCAACGCCCAGGCACCCAACGAGAAGCGCGGCCAGGTGTTCGCCGTGTACATGGCAGTCAACCTCGGCGCCCTGGCGCTGGCCCAGCAACTGCTGCACCTGGCCGACCCGGTGCAGTTCACCCTGTTCGCCATCGCCGCTATCCTCATCAGCGCCGCGTTGATGCCCATTACCCTGACCCGCCAGGCACAGCCGAGCCTGCCCGAGACACCGCCGAGCAACCTGCGCCAACTGTGGAATATTGCGCCGCTGGCGATAGTCGCAGCCGGCCTCTCCGGCCTTGCCATGGGCGGCTTCTGGGGCATGGCGCCGGTCTACGCCAGTCTGGCCGGCTTCGATACCTCCGGCGTCGGTCTGCTGATGACCGCGACCATTCTCGGTGGCGCCCTGCTGCAATGGCCCATCGGTATCTACTCGGATCGCCACGACCGGCGCCAGGTACTGCTCTGGGTGGTGATACTGGCAGTCGCCCTGGCGCTGATCATGAGCCTGCTGCCGGCCGGCCCACTGCTGCTCGGCGCCATCTTCATCTGGGGCGGCCTGGCTTTCGCCATCTACCCCATCGCCGTCGCACAACTGATCGACCAGTTGCACAGCGACGAGATCCTCTCCGGCTCCGCCAGCTTGCTGATGGTCAATGGCATCGGCTCGGTGTGCGGCCCGCTATTGGCCGGTCTGCTGATGGAGCAGTTGGGCGCCAGCGCGCTGCCGCTGTACTTCGCTTGCACCCTCGGCCTGCTGGCCGCCTACACCTTTTACCGGCTGCGCCATGTCAGCGATCTGGTCAGCGGCGACGCTGCGCACTTCACGCCCATGCTGCGCACCAGCCCCACGGTATTGGAGCTGATGCCCGATGCGCCGCCCCATGAATCGACAGAGGAGACGATTCAGTCCTGAAGTCATAGAACCTGTTCAAAGACTCGCGAGCTAGAGCCAGGCAAGGCGAAGTCGAGCGAAGAAGCGGAGTTTACGTGCTGTAAATGAGCATTCTGAGCTCGACTTCAACGCAGCATGGCCGACGCGCAGCAGTCTTTGGACGGGTTCTTAAAGGCTGTTTCGGCAAGGCCTTGAGCCTACCCCAAGCAGCCAGAAACCCGGCCCGTCGGCCGCTCGCAACCGAGCAACGCCGCACCGGCCACTTCTGGAGAAACAACGATGCTATTAGCCACCGACCTGGATGGAACCTTTCTCGCTGGCGATCCCGAAGATCGCCTGAGCCTCTACCAGACCATCGCCGCCCACCCCGAGATCAAGCTCGCCTATGTCACCGGGCGCAGCCTGGAGGCGGTGCTGCCGCTGCTGGCCGACCCGACGCTGCCGCAGCCGGACTACATCATCGCCGACGTCGGCGCGACCCTGGTGCATGGCGACAGCCTGCAGCCGATCCAGCCGCTGCAGAGTGTGGTCGATGCCCGCTGGCCCGGCGAAACCCAGGTAGCCAGCGTCATCGAGCCGTTCGGCCTGGAGCGTCAGGACGTGCCGCAGGCGCGCCGCTGCTCCTACTTCTGCACGCCTGAACAGGCGGCCAACCCGGCACTGCGCGAGATCGCCGATGAGCTGGGTTGCGACCTGCTGTACTCCGCCGAGCTGTACCTGGACTTCCTGCCCAAGGGCGTGAACAAGGGCAGCAGTTTGCAGGCCCTGGCCGACTGGCTGGAGCTGAGCCACGATCAGGTACTGGCAGCCGGCGACACGCTCAATGACCTGTCCATGCTCAGCGCCAGCTTCCACGGAGTGTGCGTCGGTCAATCGGAAACTGCGCTGCTGGAAGCCACCGCCAACCACTCGCGCACTCTGCATGCCAGCCGCCCTGGCTGCGGCGGCATTCTCGAAGCCTTCGCCCATTTCGGTTTTCTCGGCGAGCACGGCATCGCAGCCGAACGCCGCCAGGCCGCGCAACCAGGCAAGGCCGAGCTGGTGATGGTCTATCACCGCCTGCCCTATGAGGAATACCGCAATGCCGCCGGCAAGCTGCAGCGTCGCCGCCCGACCTCGCCCAACGGCATCATCCCCACCCTGCTCAGCTTCTTCGGCGATGGCCGTCCCGGCTCCTGGGTGGCCTGGGCCGTACACGAGGACGGCGACGAGCCGTTCGACAGCCACACCACGGTGGACGCCGAGCGTTATCCCAAGCTCACCGCCGCGCGGGTCAAGCTGAGCAAGGAAGAAGTCGACATCTTCTACAAGCGCTTCTCCAAGGAAGCCTTCTGGCCAACCCTGCATACGTTCTGGGAACGCGCGATATTCAACGAGGACGACTGGCAGGTGTTCCTCAAGGTCAACCGCGCCTTCGCCGAACGCACCGCGCTGGAGGCCGCCGAAGGCGCCATCGTGTGGCTACACGACTACAACCTGTGGATGGTGCCGGCCTACCTGCGCGAGCTGCGCCCGGACCTGCGCATCGCGTTCTTCCACCACACCTACTTTCCCTCCGCGGATGTCTTCAACGTGCTGCCGTGGCGTCGGCAGATCATCGGCAGCCTGCTGCAGTGCGACTACATCGGTTTTCATATTCCACGTCAGGTGGAGAACTTCGTCGACGTCGCCCGCGGCGTGTTCCCGCTCAAGACGCTGGAGCGGCAGAGCTGCGCGCCGCGCTTCATCACCTATGGCTGCGCCGTGGGCCTGGAGCGCATGACCACCGCGCTGGATACCGGCACGCGCCAGGTCAAGCTCGGCGCGCACCCGGTCGGGCTGGATATCGACCGCGTACGCAATGCGCTGGAAGCGCCGAAGATCAAGGAGCTGATGGGCCAGTTGCGCGAGGAAATGAAAGGCGTGAAGCTGATCCTCTCGGTCGAGCGCCTCGATTACACCAAGGGCATTCTGGAAAAGCTCAACGCCTACGAGCGCCTGCTGGCCGAGAACCCCGAGCTGATCGGCAAGGTCACCCTGGTCACCGTGTGCGTACCGGCAGCGCGCGAGATGAGGGTGTACGACGAACTGCAAACGCAGATCGAACAGGCAGTCGGTCGCATCAACGGCCGTTTCGCCCGCATCGGCTGGACGCCGCTGCAGTTCTTCTTCCGCAGCCTGCCCTTCGAGGAAGTCAGCGCCTGGTACGCCATGGCCGACGTCATGTGGATCACCCCATTGCGCGATGGCCTCAACCTGGTAGCCAAGGAGTTCGTCGCAGCGCAAGGCCTGCTCGGTGGACGTGGCGTGCTGGTGCTGTCGGAGTTCGCCGGCGCGGCGGCCGAGCTCAAGGGCGCGCTGCTGACCAACCCGCACGACCCGGCCGACCTGGCGCAGACCTGTTACCTGGCGCTGAACCTGCCCAAGAGCGAGGCCCAGGCGCGCCTGCGCGAGCTGTTCGATATCGTCTGCTACAACGACATTCGCCGCTGGGGCGAGGAGTTCCTCGCGGGCGTGCAAGTACAGGAAGAGCCTGAGCCGCTGACGCTGGTGAGCTAGATAGCTCATCGCGGCTGGGCGGCACTCCGTTTCAGCCGCGAAGGCGCAGTCTCGTTTCCCCGGATTTCATCCGGGCTACGTTTGCCGAGAACCTCGCCGTCAACCCTGCTGGCTATCGACCATGCAGTTGATCATCCACGACACACCGAAGCGGTCGGTGAGCATGGCGAAGCGCGTCGCCCAGAAGGTGGCCTGCAGCTCCATCTGCACCGACCCACCTTCCGACAGCGCCTCATACAGACGCTCGGCCTCCGGCACGTTGTCCACCTGCAGGGAAATCGAGCAACCCTTGATGCCCCCCGTGGGGCGGCCCGCATTCGGGAGCGGTGTCGGACGCCATCAGCACCAGGCGCTCCACCCGCTGGGGGTGGCGCACGGTCAGGGTCGTGAGGATCTGGCAACCGTAGGAATTGCCGATGAAGGCGGCCTTGTCGATGGCACAGGCGCTGAGCCACAGGTCGAGCAGCTCGACGCTCAGCACACGCCATGGCGTGCCCGTCGCACTCTCGCCGTAGCCCGGCAGGTCCGGCGCCAGCACGCGGTAGCCCATATCGGCCAGCGCCCTGGCCAGCGGCTCCATGTAACGACTGGAGATGACCAGCCCGTGCACCAGCACCACCACCGGTGCATCGGCAGCGCCGACACTGCGGGTGAACAGCCGCCAGAGGCCGGCCTGAACATGATGACCGTCGATGCCCAGGGCGCGACTGGTGTCGCTCAGCGCCGGCGCGCTCGCCAGTTGCCGATAGCGACGCGTGGCTTCGAAGGTGCCGAGCGCGGCGGCGATACCGACCAGGGCGTGAATCCAGGTGCGTGATGGCAGATGAGGCATAACGACTCCGATGAGCATGAACCTGTCTCTTTCGAGGTCCGGCGCATCGTCGAAGTGCCACCTTTTTTGGCAGGCCAGCGCAGAGGCAGCCTGCCAGCGACGCCTCGGGCTGTCGCACGGCGGCCGTGATCAGCCGTAGATCGCCGGCTCGCGGTCATGCCGCGGGCAGGCCTGGCCATCGGCGCGGAACAGGTGGCACTTGTTGGCCATCAGACCCGCGGCGAAGGTTTCGCCCACCGCCACGCGGCGATCGCCGTCGCTGCGCAGAGTAATGATGTGATCCACCCCTTCCAGGCTCAGGTAGATCAGGTTGTGATCGCCCAGGCGCTCGGCCACGCTGATCTGCCCGTAGAAGGCGAAGTCGGCCTGCTCACTCGCGACGAAGTGCTCCGGGCGCACGCCCAGGGTCAACTCCTCGCCGGGCTCGACGCCCGTGCCGTCGACCAGCACCCGCATGCGGTAGCCGCCGGGCATCTCGATCTCCACCGCCTCGCTGCTGGCGCTGAGCGCGCGCACCTGGAGGAAGTTCATCTGCGGCGAGCCGAGGAAGCCGGCGACGAAGCGGTTACGCGGATAGTGGTAGAGCTCCAGCGGCGCACCGACCTGGGCGATGCGCCCGGCCTCGAGCACGACGATCTTGTCGGCCATGGTCATGGCTTCGACCTGGTCGTGGGTGACGTAGATCATGGTGGACTTCAGGCGCTGGTGCAGGCGCGAGATCTCGATGCGCATCTGCACGCGCAGGAAGGCGTCGAGGTTCGACAGCGGCTCGTCGAACAGGAACACCTTGGGCTCGCGCACCAGGGTACGGCCGATGGCCACACGCTGACGCTGGCCGCCGGAGAGGTCCTTGGGCTTGCGTTCGAGCAGCGCGTCGAGCTGCAGGATGCGCGAGACCTCCTCCACCTTGCTGCGGATCTGCGCCTTGCCGATCTTGGCCAGCTTGAGGCCGAAGGCCATGTTCTCCGCCACCGTCATGTGCGGGTAGAGGGCGTAGGACTGGAACACCATGCCCACCGAGCGATCCATGGGCGGCAGGTCATTGACCCGCTGACCGTCGATCAGCAGCTCGCCGGAGCTGATTTCCTCCAGTCCGGCGATCAGCCGCAGCAGGGTGGACTTGCCGCAGCCGGAGGGGCCGACGAAGACCACGAATTCGCCGTCCTCGATGTCCAGGTCGATGTTGCGGGTGATGGCGGTGCCGTCGTAGTGCTTGCAGATGTTGCGCAGGGTAACGCTGGCCATGGGATGCCTCTCGAACGGGGCCGGGAACCGATGCACTCAGCCCGGCCGGAAAGCTTAAGAACCTGCAGGAGCCGGACAGGCTCCTGCAAACGCAAGGGTCCTGGTGTCGCGACAAGCATGAGATATCGGATCGCCGTAGGGTGGGTTAGCGGCGCCAACCGCGAACGCCAGGACACTCCCTATGCTGGCGCGCCGCGTAACCCACCAGGCGATTGAGCGCGTTGCACCGATGGTGGGTTACGCCGCGTCACTCATGCGCTGATGCCGGTTAATGGCGGTATGCGGCTAACCCACCCTTGTATCTCGACCACAGCCTTTCAGTGAGGCTATGGTTCCCGACTGATCATCGGGGGAGAGAGTACAAGCCGCACCCACCCTTAAGCTTCGAGCTTGCTCCGTAGATTGCGCTGTACTCCTCCGCACTCATCCATAAGTCCGAACGGTATCCAGGGCCTCGAGCTCGCATCGACAAGGTTGGACGGATGCAGTGGCGATCATTGGAGTTCGTTGAGGAGAAAGCGACATGACAGCTGTTGTCGGCATCGACATTGCCAAACAAACATTCGACATCGCGACCCTGCAAAGCAACGGCAAGTACCGCACGAAGGCCAAATTGCCGAACGATCTCAAAGGGTTTGAGACGCTACAGCAGTGGTTGCTCAAGCACGCAGAGCCCCAGGCCTGGATCGTGATGGAGGCCACGGGTATCTATCACGAAGCGCTGGCCGAGTGGCTGTTCAAGCAAGGTTACCGCGTCTGTGTGCTCAACCCGGCCCAGCCGGCCTTCTATGCCCGTAGCCAGTTGCAGCGAGTGAAGACGGACAAGGTCGATGCCAAGCTGCTGGCCGACTATGGCAGTAGGCATCTGGCTGAGCTGCGCAGCTGGCAGCCAGAGGCTCCTGAGATTCGTCGTTTAAGAGCTCTGGTGCACCGTTTGAAAGATATTCAGGAGCTGGAGCAGATCGAGCGCAATCGCTTGGAGAGCACCCAGGAAAGCAAGGTCAGAGTCTCGATTCAATCGGTTCTCGATCATTTGAAAAAGCAGACCGATGAAACATTGAAAGCGATCAAGCAGCTCTTCGATGACAACGATGACCTGCGTGGCAAGCGAGACCTGCTGACCAGCATCGACGGTATCGCCGACAGAACCGCTGCGCTGTTGCTGGCTGAGTTGGGCGATATTCAACGCTTCAACAGCAGCAAAGCGGTCACCGCTTTTTCCGGCCTCAACCCCAGGTTGCAGGAGTCGGGTAAGCACAAGGGACATGTGCGAATTTCGCGCATGGGTCCAGCCCGTTTGCGTGCAGGTCTTTATATGCCAGCCGTCTCGTCCCTGACTCACAACCAGGCCATTCGAGAAATGGGCGAACGTATGAAAGCCAAGGGCAAAGCCGGCAAGCAGATCGCCTGCGCGGCTATGCGTAAGCTGCTGTGTATCGCTTATGGTGTGCTGAAATCTGGTCGGCCTTTTGATCCAGCACTTGCTATTGCGAGGTGAGCTTCAAGACGGTATCTACGGGGGATCGCAGTACCTGGGTAAGACCGCGATCCCCGACACTTCATGCATGTCGCGACACTAGCCCAGCAGCCGGGCGAAGCCGAACCCATGGGCCGGCAAGTGTACCCAACTGCCGAGGAACTCGGCCGTGCTGGACGGCACGCCCTCCACCGGCTCGACCATCAGCGGCAGGTCGTAGCGGCGCTCGCGGTCGCCCAGGTTGAACAGGCACAACCAGGCCTGCTCGCCCAGACGCCGTTCGAATACCAGCAGATCGTCGTCGTGGTAGCGCACCTGGATATCGCCGTCGATCAGCAGCGGCTGCTCCTGGCGCCAGGCGAGAAAGCGCCGGTAGCTGTTGAGCATCGAGGCGCTGTCGTCCTCCTGCACGTCCACGGCCAGGGCGCGGTGGCGTTCGTCCAGCGGCAGCCAGGGTTGCTGGCTGGAGAAGCCGGCATGGACGCCGTCGCGTACCCAGGGCATCGGCGTGCGGCAGCCGTCGCGCCCCTTGAACTCGGGCCAGAAGGTGATGCCGTAGGGGTCGACCAGGTCCTCGAAGGCCAGTTCGGCCTCGGGCAGACCGAGCTCTTCACCCTGGTACAGGCAGACGCTGCCGCGCAACGACAGCAGCAGCGACATCAGCAACCGGCCGCGCTCCGGCGTGGCCTCGCCCTCATGGGCCCAGCGACTCATCACCCGTACCACGTCGTGGTTACCCACCGACCAGCAGGGCCAGCCGTCGCCCAGCTCACCCTCGACGGCTTCGATGGTGCTGCGGATGTAGGCCGGGCTGCACTGCGCGGTGAGCAGGTCGAAGGAATAGGCCATGTGCAGGGTATCGCCGCCGCTGGTGTAGGCGGCCATGGTGCGCAGCGAGTCGTCGCAGCCGATCTCCGCCACCGTGGCGGTGCCGGGGTAGCGATCCAGCAGCGTGCGCAGGCGACGCAGGAAGTCGAGGTTCTGCGGCTGAGTCTTGTCGTAGAGGTGGCGCTGGTAGGCGTAAGGGTTGTCGACGCGCACGCCGATACCGCCCTCGCGGATGTCCAGATTCGGCGGGTTGTTGCGCAGCGCCAGGTCATGGAAATAGAAGTTGGCGGCGTCCAGGCGGAAACCGTCGACGCCCAGCTGCAGCCAGAACTCCATGTCTTCGAGCAGTTGCTGCTGCACTGCCTCGCAGTGGAAGTTGAGGTCCGGCTGGCTGGCCAGGAAGTTGTGCAGGTAGTACTGCCTGCGCCGGCCCTCCCAGGTCCAGGCCGAACCGCCGAATACCGACAGCCAGTTGTTCGGCGGCGTGCCGTCCGGGTTGGGGTCGGCCCAGACGAACCAGTCGGCCTTGTCGTTACTGCGGCTGGAACGGCTCTCGGCGAACCAGGGATGCTGATCGGAGCAGTGGTTGAGCACCTGGTCGATGATGATGCGCAGGCCGCGCTCGTGAGCAGCCGCGACCAGCGTGCGGAAGTCGTCGAGGGTGCCGAAGATCGGGTCGACGCCGCGGTAGTCGGAGACGTCGTAGCCGAAGTCCTTCATCGGCGAGGTGAAGAACGGCGACAGCCAGATGGCGTCGACGTTGAGGCTGGCGATGTAGTCGAGCTTGGCGATTACGCCGGGCAGATCGCCGATGCCGTCGTCGTTGCTATCGAGGAAACTGCGTGGGTAGACCTGGTAGATGACGCCGCCGCGCCACCAGTCCTTGCGAATAACAGCCATACAGCAAGCCTCTTGTTGTTCGTGATGACGCCCCCACTCTAGGCAAGGGGGCAAGGCGTCACATCCTCCCCGCCGGGGTTTTCGACGGCGTAGCTGGTGGCGGGTATGAGGGAGGAGTTTTCGGGGCGACGACCGCGCGCGAGGCATCCCAGGACGAAACCTGTGGGAGCCCCGGGGTGAAGCTTTGAGCCTTGCGTTGTCGGATCGATCCCATTCGCCGCGGGGCGCGGCTCCTACACGGGCGTCATGAGCGCGCCCGTAGGGTGTCGCGGGGCCGCCTAGGTCGTGCGCAGCGGGGCAGGCGAGAAATCTCGGCGCGCCCGACCACCTCACCCCCAGCCCCTCGGTTTTGGCGTCCTGCGTCACCCTACCTCCCGCATCCCTGGAGTCGTCTCCCAACTGTTGTGGTCAACAAAAACTGGACACTGGTTTAGGTTTATCCGGCCAGTGTTTCGGTTTCCGCTGGCGTTCTGTATCCGTTGTAGCTGTGTGGTCGTTGATGGTTGTAGTAATCCGTCAGGTAGCGCAGCACATCAGCCTCAGCTTGCCCTTGGCTGGCATAGCCATGCTCCGGCATCCACTCCGTTTTCAGGCTTCTGAAAAAGCGCTCCATCGGTGCGTTGTCCCAACAGTTACCGCGGCGGCTCATGCTCTGCTTGATACGGTAGCGCCAGAGCATCTGGCAGAACTCAATGCTGGTGTAGTGGCAACCCTGGTCAGAGTGAAACATCAGCTGTTGCGGGCAACCTCGGGACTCGTAGGCCACGCGTAACGCGCGCGTCGTGAGCTGCGAGTCAGGTCGATTGGACAGTGCCCAACCGACGATGCGGCGCGCATACAAATCTATGACTGCTGCCAGGTAGATCCAGCGATTACCCGCCCAGATGTATGTCACATCACCGCACCACACTTGGTTGGGGCCGCTCACTGCGAATTGCCGATCCAGTGTGTTGGCCGCAATGGCGCTTTCGCCATCTGCTCTGCGGTAACGATGCTTGCGGCATTGCGTGCTGAACAGTCGAGCCTCTTTCATCAAGCGTCCGGCCAGAAAACGCCCCACCGCGACACCTTGTATCCGCAACGCCGCTGACAATGTTCTGGCCCCAGCTGAGCCTCGACTTTGTAGATGAAGCTCAGTGGCCAGCTGACATAGAGCAACCCGTCGATGATCTATCCGATGACGTCGCATGCAAGCGTCATAAACACTGCTGCGATTTACGCCAAACACGCGGCACAGTTCGGCTCGTGGATACCGCTCGCCCAATGCCTCAATCAGCGCTACTGATCGAGGGAGTCCGACATCAAGAGAGCGGTAGCCTTTTTTAGGATCTCTTTCTCCCGCTCCAGGCGCCGAACCTGGGCTTCCAGTTCCTGTATGCGCCTTTGCTCAGGAGTCAGGGCTTTGCTGCGTGGTGGTGTAGTGCCGCCACGCTCGCTGCGCAGTTGCTCTACCCAGCGACGCAATGCAGTCGGGCCTACGCCTATCGATTTGCAGGCTTCGGGAACAGAGTACCCCTGGTCCAAAACCAGGCCGGCTGCTTCGAGTTTGAAATCTGTACTGAATGATCTTCTGGTCACGCAAACACCTCATGGCTGGGCGAAGCTTAACGCCCTATCGGGGTGTCCAGAATCATTGAGCCACAACAAACTGGAGAGAGGGGCTTATCGCCTCGCCTTTGACGTCTCGCGTCTCGCGGCCGGGGTGCCTGTCGTATGTGCTATTGCTTCGATATACGCGGGTTGGTGCGCACGGCGCACCCGGGTGCCGGGATATCGACTCTTCCCTACTCGCCCTGAATCTTGCTCAACAGGCTGCGCGCCAGCTGCACCGCTTCGCTGCGTTGGCTAATGGCGAGCTTCTGGTAGAGGCTGCGGATATGGGTCTTGATGGTGGTCGGAGCGACGTTGAGGTGCTCGGAGATCTGCTCGTTGGACAGCCCGGCGTGAATCAGGCTGAGCACCTGCCATTCGCGCCGGGTCAGCGGCGATTGGCGGATCAGCTCCGGTACGTCGGGGCGGTTGATGATGTCCTGGATCACCGCCTCGTCCAGGGTGATGCGGATCGCCCGGCTGAAGTCTCGCTGCTGCTGGGACAGCTGGATCAGGCGCTCGGCGCGCTGGTGTTCCAGCTCGTCGAGGCGACGCTCGTGCTGCAGCGCCTTGAGCATGGCGATCAGCGGCTTGCCCAGGCGCAGGAAGCTGCCGATGGCGCCGGTACCGCTGGCCTGGGTCAGCGCCTGATGCAGATGGTCGAGGCTGCTCTGGCGTTCCTCGCGCTGCCAGTAGGCCAGCGCCTGGAGGATATGGTTGCGGTTCTGGTCCATCACCAGTTGGTGGCGCTCGGCATCGAGCTGCAGCTGACGCAGGATCGGCAGCGCGCGGTCGCCCTGGTTCAGCGCCAGGTAGGCGCGCACGTGGTTGCGCGCGTTGCCTTGGGCGAAGTGGTTGGCCCCCGGCTTGAGCGGCGGCGCGGTGGCAAGCCACTGGCGGATGCTGTCCTTGTCCTGGGTCGAGTCCCAGTAGGTGAGCATCACGGCGTGGGCGTTGGCCTGCCAGTCGATGTGGTAGTCGTCGCCGGCCAGCAGGGTCTTGAGCCGGCCGATGTAGTCGGCGCACTGGCTCTGCTGGCCGCGCGCATGGGCGACGCGGGCGAGCAGCACGTAGCACTGCAGGAACCAGTGGTCGCCCACCGTATCGAGTATCTCCAGCCCCTGCAGGGCGCACTGCTCGGCGGCATCGAGGTGGTGCCATTCGAGCAGCACCTGGCCGCGCACGCGGTGGATGAACTCCATGATCGGGGTGACCGGCAGCTTTTCCTGCTCGATGTACTGCAGTGCCCGCTCCTGCAGGTTGTAGGCCTTCTGCAGGTGGCCCTGGGCGACGGCGATCTCCGACAGTTGGCCGAGGCTCCACAGCACCGGGTGCGAGGCGTTGATCTGCTGCGCGCGGCGCACGTTTTCCTCGTGTTGCTGCTGAGCCTTGGCCAGCTCGCCCTGGACGAAGTGCGACTCGGCCAGCACCGACAGCGCCGCCACCCGCGAGGTGCGCATGGTCAGGGGCTCGAGCACCAGCGCCTGACGGGCAAAGGCCATGGCGCGCTGCTGGTCGCCCTGGTTGATTGCCACCTGGGCGCGCACCGCCTGGTACTCGGCCTCGATGCGCTGCCACTGCTCGGCACTGAACTGCTCGCGCTGTACCGCCTCGCCGGCTTGCAGCCAGCGCTCGACCTGATCGCTCTGGTACTGGTTCTGCGAGGCCCAGGCCTGCAACAGGGTGAACAGCGGCGACTCGGCCACACGGCTCTCCGGCAGCACGGCCAGGCAGCGCTGCAGCAGCTCCAGACGCCCCTGGCGATAGAAGTGACGGCCGTGGGTCTCGAGAATCTGCGCCACTCGCTGCGGATCATGCGCCAGCAGCGCATGGCGGGCGGCCTCCTCGGCCATCTTCTCCTCGAGCAGCGCCTCGGCGGCGCGCAGGTGCAGTTCGCCCATGCGCTGCGGATGATGGGTGGACAGCTCGTTGCGCAGGAAGCTGGCGAACAGCGGGTGGTAGGCGAACCACTGACGCAACGGGTCCACCGCCTGGATAAACAGGCCGCTGCGTTCGAGGTTTTCCAGCATCTCGCGGCCGTTGCAGCTGTCGGTCAGGCGGTCGGCCAGCGGCGCGCTGAAGCGCTCGAGCAGGCAGGTGGACTGCAGAAAATCCTGGGTGGCGCCGTCCAGGCCGTAGAGCACCTGCTCACGGAAATAGTCGCGCACGTAAGGATGGCCGAGTTGCAGCGCCTCGAGAAACAGGTCCATGCCGCGCCCGGTCTGCACCTCCTGCAGGGTCAGCTGCAGCGCGCAGGGCCAGCCGCCGATGCGCCGGTTGAGGCGCTCGACCTGCTCGCGGTTGATGGCGATCGGCAAGCCCAGATCCAGTAGCGCCTGCACTTCGTCCAGCTCGAAGGCCAGGTGGCTGGCGTCCAGCGCCAGCAGCTGACGCTTGACCCGCAGCTCGGCCACGCCCAGGTCCGGCAGGCCGCGGCTGCACACCAACAGGGTCAGCCAGGGCGGCGTGTTGCGCAGGAAGAAGCGCAGCGCGGCGATCACCTCGCGGTTGCGCAGCGCCTCGAACTCGTCGAGCACCAGCAACAGCGGCGGATGCTCGGCCGGCAGTTCGGCGAGCAGGCGGGTGAGCAGACCGTCGAGCCCGTCGTCGCCCTGCTCGGCGCGATTGACGCACTGCGGACAACCGCCCTCGAGCTGGCGATGCAGGGCATTGAGCAGGTAGCGGCCGAACTGCCGCGGGCTGTTGTCGTTGCCGTCGAGATTGAGCCAGGCCACGGCGCCGGCAAAGGCTGCGGCCCACTGGCTGGCCAGCACGGTCTTGCCGAAGCCGCTGGGCGCCTGCAGCACGGCCAGGCGCACCTGGGGCAGGCGCTGCAGCCACTCGTCGAAGCGCGGCCGCGGCAGCAGGCCGGGATGAATGGACGGCGCGGCCAGCTTGGCCGGTATCAAAGGCAGTGGCGGACGGGCCGCTGTGGTCATGATCCTCTCCCGTTATTTATCGTTGTCCGGGTTTTGGCGAATCTTACATCGGTATCGGGTGGCGGGTTTCAACCGCCTTGCGGTTGATCACGCCTAACCCGTAGGGTGTCGCGGGGCCGCCTAGGCCGTGCGCACCAAATCGTGGCTACCCCTTAACGCCCCCCGCGGTCAGCCCACCGACTATCCACTTCTGGCAATAGAGGAATACCAGGGTGATCGGCAGACCGGAGAGCACGGCGGCGGCGGCGAAGTCGCCCCACAGGTAGTTCTGCTCGTACAGGTACTGCTGGGCGCCGACCGACAGGGTCAGCTTGTCCACGTCCAGCAGCAGCACCGAGGCCATGGGGTATTCGGTGATGCTGGTGATGAAGGCGAGGATGAACACCACGGCGAGGATCGGCACGCTCATCGGCAGCAGGATGTGCACGAAGGCCTGCCAGGTGGTGGCGCCGTCGACGATGGCGGCCTCCTCCAGCGAGGCGTCGATGCTTTCGAAGTAGCCCTTGATGGTCCAGATATGCAGGGCCATGCCGCCGAGCGAGGCGACTATTACCGCGCCGTGGCTGTTCACCCCGAGCCAGCCGGCGTGCTTGCCGAGCTGGTCGAACAGGGCGTAGATGGCCACCAGCGACAGCACCGGCGGGAACATCTGGAAGATCAGCATGCCCTTGAGGATGGGCCCCTTGCCGGCGAAGCGCATACGGGCGAAGGCATAGGCGCTGGTGGTCGACAGCAGCAGGATCAGCGCCGAGCTGATGAAGGCGATCTTCACCGAGTTCCACAGCCAGGTCAGCACCGGGAACGGCGGCTGGGTCACCGAGCCATCGGCATGCTGGTAGGGAATGCCAAGGGCCAGCGACCAGTGCTCCAGGGTCGGGTTGTCCGGCAGCAGGCTGCCGGTGGCGAAGTTGCCTTCGCGGAAGCTGATCGACACCACCATCAGCAGCGGGAAGACGATCAGCGCGATGAAGCCGAGCAGACCTGCATGGGTCAGCCACAAGCGGTATTTCACGGATTTCGGTTGCACCATCGCCATGGCGGGTTCCTCAGACTTTGACTTTCGACAGTTTCAGGTTGAGCCAGGCCAGCGCGCCCACCACCAGGAAGATCAGCGTGGCGATGGCCGCCGCCAGGGCGAAGTTCTGCCCCGAGTCCTGGAAGGCGATGCGGTAGGTGTAGCTCACCAGCAGATCGGTGGTACCGGCCGGGGTGGTGGCGCCGATGATGTCCGGGCCGCCGCGGGTCAGCAGGGTGATCAGCACGAAGTTGTTGAAGTTGAAGGCGAAGCTGGCGATCAAAAGCGGCGCCAGCGGCTTGATCAGAAGCGGCAGGGTGATCTTCAGCAAGTTGTCCAGGGGCGTGGCGCCATCCATCGCCGAGGCCTCGTAGAGGTCGCGCGGAATGGCCTGCAGCAGGCCCATGCACAGCAGCAGCATGTAGGGGTAACCCAGCCAGGTGTTGACCATCAGGATCATCGAGCGGGCCAGGGTCGGGTCGCTGAACCAGTCCGGGCGCATGCCGAACAGGCCGTTGAGCAACAGGTTGATCTCACCGAAGTTCTGGTTGAACAGGCCGCGGAACACCAGGATGGAGATAAAGGCCGGCACCGCGTAGGGCAGGATCAGCATCAGCCGGTAGAACGCCTTGCCGCGCACCAGATCCCACTGCAGCAGGCTGGCCAGGACCAGGCCGACGGCCAGGGTGAAGAGCACGGTGAGGCCGGCGAAGGCCACGGTCCAGACGAAGATCTCCAGGAACGGGCCGCGGATGCTCGGGTCGGTCAGTACCCGGGTGAAGTTGCTGGTGCCGGCAAACACGGTGAAGCCCGGCGCCACCTTGTTGCCGTGGCTGTCGAGGTAGAAGCCGGTGGTATGGTCGGGCTCCAGGCGCTCGTTGCTACGCGTGTTGAGCAGGTCGCCGTTTTCCAGCAGGCGGTACAGCGGCTTGACCGCCGCCACCTCGCGCAGGCCGTACAGACGCAGCAGCTCGCCGTCGCTGCCGCGCAGCACCCACTGCTCCAGCTCGGCGCGGCGCTGGATCACCTCGCGCAGCGCCAGTGCCTCGCCCAGCTCGCCGGGTTCGCGTTCGGCCCTGAGCGCCAGCGGCTCGCCGGCCGCGTCGCCGGTCGCATCCCCAACGAGAGGCGGCGAGACGAACGCGCCGCGCTCGCCCTTGTCGACGCGCAAACGCAGCTCGCCGGCCTCATCGCGGTGCAGGCTGAAGGCGTAGCGCTCGCCGGCCAGGTAGGTCTGGCGCAGGTGATAGCGCTGCACCTGCTCGAAGCTCAGCAGATTGCTGCCGCTGTAGTTGGTGAAGCCGATGCCCACGGTGTACAGCAGCGGAAAGATGACGAACACCAGCATGCCCGCCAGCGCCGGGTAGATATAGCGATGGGCGTAGGCGCGGCGGCTGATGAACACGTAGCTGGCGATGCCGGTGACCACCAGCCCGAGCAGGGCGAAGGCCAACTGCTGCTGGGCGTAGAGCGCCAGCACCAGGTACAGCGCCAGGGCGTTGAACAGGCCCCACAGGCTCCAACGCAGGCCGGCACGCAGGGATGGCAGGGAAAACAGTTTCATGGGCGTACTGGCCACGGCGGCGGAAAGATTGACGACGGACATCAGGTTTATAGCCTCGGAGCGGGGCCGCCGCGACGCCAGGCGTCGACGGCGGCCGGATTTCACTTGGCGATGCGCTTGGCGGCGTCGTCCAGCGCGGCGTCCACGGTCTGCCGACCGGAGGTGATGTTGCTCAGCGCCGGCGCCATGGCCGACCAGAAGGCGCCCATCTCCGGCACGTTGGGCATCGGCTGGCCGAGCTGGGCGTTGTCGAAGGTGGCCTTGATCAACGGGTCGCTGGCCAGCTCGGCCATATAGGCCTTGTTCGGCACGGCGCCGAGCGGCACGTCGGCGCTCACGGTCTTGAGCCCCTCGACCTGCAGCAGGTAGTTCTCGAGGAACTCCACGGCCAGCGCCTGGTTGGGGCTGGCGGCGTTCAGCGCGGCGGCCATCACCCCGCTGAAGGGCCGGCTCGGCGCGTCGCCGACCGCGGGAATCGGCGCCACGCCGAAATCGATGCCGCTCTTCTTGGCGTTGGCCCAGGCCCAGGGGCCGCTGATGAACATGGCCGACTCGCCCTTGTTGAAGGCGGCCTCGGCGACGCTGTAGTCGGCGCCCTTGGGCATCACCCCGGCGTCGATCAGCGCCTTGAGGGTCTGCGCGCCCTGCTTGGCGCCGGCGTTGTTGACCCCGGTGCGACTGGTGTCGTAGCCGCCCTCGGCGGCGGCGAAGGCATAGCCGCCGTTGGCGGCCAGCAGCGGCCAGGTGAAGTAGGTGTTGTTGTAGTCCCAGAGGATGGCGCGCTTGCCGGACTTGGCCAGCTCGGCGTTGAGCGCCAGCACCTCGTCGAAGCTGGCCGGCGGGGTCGGCACCAGCGCCTTGTTGTAGAGCAGGCCGATGGCCTCGACTGCCATCGGGTAGCCCCACAGCTTGCCGCCGTAGGTCACCGCCTCCCAGGCGAAGTCCTCGATCTCGTCCTGGGTCTTGGCACTGGGGGTGATCGGCGAGATCAGCCCGCTCTGCGCCCATTCGCCGAGGCGGTCGTGGGCCCAGATGAAGATGTCCGGGCCGTTGCCGGTGGCGGCGGCCTGCTGGAACTTGTCGGTGGCGCTGTCCGGATGGGCCACCTCGACGGCGATGCCGGTGTCGGCGGTGAAGCGCTCGCCGACCTTGGCCAGGCCCTTGTAGCCCTTGTCGCCGTTGATCCAGATGACCAGCTTGCCTTCCTCGATGGCGGCCTGGGCCGGCAGGGAATGGCTCAGGGTGGCGGCAAGGCCGATGGCAACTGCGCTGAGCAGCATCTTGTTCATGTCTAATTGTCCTCGTGGCTTCTTGTTTTTGATCCACAACTGCTGCGGCGAGCCGGTGAGCGCTCTGCCAGCTCGGTCATCCTCGGCCGAAAGCGCAAGCGCCACATCCTCCCCGCCCGCCCTCTCGAGGGCGTAGAGGCGGGGGCGTAGTCTGCCTGCGACTCCGGAAAAAAGCATGCGCCCCGGCCCCTTCTGCGCCTGTTGCAGGCGGCGTGGTGCGGGTGTACTGGAGGCTCACCAGTTGCGGGAGAACCCCATGCGCCGCTCTTCGTTGCCGACTTCGCTCACCACCCTGGCCTGCGTCCTGCTCTGCCAGTTTGCCAGCGCCGAGCCACAGCTGCAGGCCTGGCTGGATCAACGGCCAGTGCCGCTGCAATGGAGCAACCCGGCGCCGCAGCGCTACAGCGTCGAGCTGGAGCTGAAGGCCGGCGAGTTGCGTCTGCAGGCGCCCAATGCCAGCGGCAGCGCCCAGCCGCTGGCCCTGTACCGGCGTCAGGACTGGCACGCGGGCAGCTCACTCAGCCTGCAGATCAGCGCGCCCGGTCGCTATCGCCTGATGTTCCAGGAAGACGCTCAACCCCATCTGCGCCTGCTGCCGCTGCGCGAGAACGCGCCGCGCAGCGTCTGTCGCGCCTGGCAGGGCGAGGCGCTAAGCGTCGCGGTCGGCCAGGTGTTCGCCGACGGCGAGGTGCTGCGCGATGCCTACAGCGGCCAGTTGGCCACGGTGGAGAACGGCCGCGTCGAGCTGACCCCGGCGGCGCATAGCGACGGCCTGCTCTTGCTCGAGCCGGCCGAAGCGAGTACGGAGGTCAAGCACGACTGGCGCAATGCCACGGTGTATTTCGTCATCACCGACCGCTTCGCCAATGGCGATACCAGCAACGACCGCAGCTACGGACGCCAGCCCGACGGCGAGCAGGAGATCGGCACCTTCCATGGCGGCGACCTGCGCGGTCTGACCGGCAAACTCGACTATCTGCAGCAGTTGGGAGTCAATGCGCTGTGGATCAGCGCGCCCTTCGAGCAGATCCATGGCTGGGTCGGCGGCGGCGACAAGGGCGACTTTCGCCATTACGCCTACCACGGCTACTACGCCCTGGACTTCACCCGCCTGGACGCCAACATGGGTACGGAAGACGAGCTGCGCGAGCTGATCGCCCAGGCTCACGCCCGCGGCATCCGCGTGCTGTTCGATGTGGTGCTCAACCACCCCGGCTATTCGACCCTGGCCGACATGCAGGCGCTCGGCTTCGGCGCACTGCGCAGCGGCATGCAGCAGTACCTGCCGCCGCGCTGGAGCGACTGGCAGCCGGAGAGCTTCGAGAACCTGCACGCCTACCACAACCTGATCGACTACCAGCACGACGCCTGGCGCCAGTGGTGGGGCAAGGACTGGGTGCGCGCCGACATTGCCGACTATGACAGCCCGCCCAGCGTGCTGGTCGACCCGCGCCAGGGCTCGCTGGCCTTCCTCCCCGACTTCAAGACCGAGAGTCAGCAGCCGGTATCCCTGCCGCTCTTCCTGCTGCGCAAGGCCGACACCCGTGCGGTGCCACGCGAGGGCTACCGGATGCGCGACTACCTGGTGGAATGGCTGAGCTTCTGGGTACGCGAATTCGGCGTCGACGGCTTTCGCGCCGATACCGTCAAGCACGTCGAACTGGACAGCTGGGCGGCGCTGCGCCAGGCGGCCGACAAGGCGCGTGCCGAGTGGTCGGCGGCAAACCCCGATGATCCCATGAGCGGCAGTCCGTTCTGGATGGTCGGCGAGATGTTCGGCCACGGCCCGCAGGCCAGCGTTTACCAGGACCACGGTTTCGACGCGCTGATCAACTTCGACTTCCAGGGCGAGCTGGCCGCCAGGGGCAGCGAGTGCCTGCGCCAGATCGAGGACGGCTACCGCGACTACGCCGAACTGCTGGCCAACGACACGCGGCACAACTTCATGAGCTACGCCTCGTCCCACGACACCTCGCTGTTCTTCGCCGAACAGGGCGAGCGACTGGCGCGCCAGCGCGGCCTGGCCGGTGCGCTGCTGCTGGCCCCCGGCGCGGTGCAGATCTACTACGGCGACGAAAGCGCCCGCCCGCTCGGCCCCACGGGTTCGGACCCGCACCAGGGTACGCGCTCGTCGATGAACTGGGACGCCCAGCAGCAGGCGCCGATCGCCGAACTGCTGACGCACTGGCGCCTGCTCGGCCAGTTCCGCGCGCGCCACCCGGCGATCGGCGCCGGCCGCCACCAGCAGCTGTCCACCCAGCCCTACGCCTTCGCCCGCACCCTCGGCAAGGACCGGGTGGTGATAGTGCAGGGACGGTAAATACCTAGGTGCGCACGGCGCACCCTACGCCAACGCCGCACCAACAGGTGCCCGACATGACACCAGAACAAACGCCAACCCGTAGGGTGTCGCGGGGCCGCTTAGGCCGCGCGCACCAACAGGACCCGACATGCCTCCCGAACAACAACGCCGCCAAAGCCAACTGGCCTTCGCCGCTAGCCGCGCCGAACTGGAGGTGGGCTCGCTCGCCGGTTGCCCGCTGCCTCTCGAACACCTGCTGGCCACCCGCCCCGGCAGCCCCTGGGTACGCCGCCACTTTGCCGGTGGGCTGACCGCCGAGGTTTACCAACTGGAGGCCAGCGGCCGCCTGTGGACCCTCAAGCGCGCACGCAACCCGTGCAAGGTGCAGAACCCCGACGGCCAGACCTCCTTTCTCAACGAGGTGCAGCGCCGCGGCGAACTGCAGGCGCTCAAGCGCCAGGCGGACTGGCACGAGGCCCTGGCCGGCATCGTCGAGACCCGTTACGCCAGCTACCGCCACGGCCTGCTGCTGTCGCCCTGGATCGCCGGCGAGGCGATCAGTGAATGGGACGAGCGGCGCCTGCTGCAACTGTTCGATACGCTGCTGGCGCTGCTGCAGCTGGGCTTCTTCGAGTGGGACCTGTGCCCGGGCAACCTGCTCGACGACGGCCGCATCCGCCTGTTCGACTTCGGCTACATGTACCGCTTCGACCCGCTGCGCGCGTGTAACAGCAACGGGCTGCTGACGCCGCAGCACCACGGCGCCGAGCGCTTCGAAACGCGCTGCTACTACGCCTACCTGCTGGGCCTGGAGCGCGAGCGCGGGCAGAGCGCCGCCCTGGCCGCGCTGGAGCTGGAAAAGCGCATCGCCCTGGAGTGCTACCAGCGTCTGCGCAGCAGGCTGATCAAGCGCGGCGCCAGCGCCTCGGTGCTGGCCTGGCTGGGCGGCATCATCGGCCAATGGCACACGGCGCTACGCGGCGGGCTGGACGGTCTGTACCTGCGCGAGGCCTGGCGCTCGCATCTGAGCGATCTGGAGGATGATCTCGGCGGCCAGACCTGCACAGCGCTGACCCTGCAGCGCATCGACTGGCTGCAGCAGTGCCTGCACGAATGCGGCGCCCAGCTGCAGCACCTGGAGCTGCTCGCCGGGCGCACCCCGGACGCCTGGCGCGCCGAGCTGGAGCGGGCGCTGCAGCAGGCGCATGAGTGGCAGGTTAGGGAATAGGCGCGAGAGCGGCGGCTTGGTGCGCACGGCGCACCCTACGAGCCCGGCGACGCCCAACCGTAGGGTGCGCCATGCGCACCACAACCGCCAAATTACCCGGCGTCTCGGCTATTCGCCAAACGCGCCCTCGTCCTCCGCCACCCCGCCCCAATCCGCCGGATACACGCCCTCGCGCACCAGGCGATGGAAGCTCGACCACGGCCAATCCACCACCTGCTGCACCAGTCCATGGCGCACCGGACTCCAATGCAGGTAATCCAGGTGTCGGCGCAGATCCTGCTCGTCGCGGATGCGGTGTTCCCAAAATCGCCTTTGCCACAAGCCCGCCTCGCGGCGCAGACGCCGGCTCAGGCTGACGCCCTCGGATTGCGGCAGGGCCTGGCTGCTCAGGCGTTTGATCATCGACCAGCGCAGGCTGAACTCGGCATCACCCGGTGGCAGTTGCCACAGGCAGTGCAGGTGATCGGGCAGCAGCACCCAGCCCTTGATGATGAATGGATAGCTCTGGCGCACCTGCTCGATGGCGCCGCGCAATGCGGCGCGCACCGGCGCTTCGGTAAGAAGCGGCCGGCGCTGGTGGCTGACCAGGGTGAAGAAATAGCAGGCGCCCTGTTCCCGGGCGCGGCGGTAGTCGGACATTCCCTGTCTCCTGAACGCTGTCGCCGCTTCAGGATAGTCGGTGGTGGCAGTGTTGCAGCGGGCTCGATGGATCGGGGCGCACGGCGCACCCTACGGTTCGTGGCATCGGCGTCGTCGTAGGGTGTCGCGGGGCCGCCTGGGCTATGCGCACCAACCCGCGAACTAGAAACTCCCCGCGGTACTGGCCCCTGCCGCCACCGTCACGCTGTTGTTGCCGCCCGGCTGCCAGGTCTTGACCTGGGTCGGGTTGCTTTCGCTGCGGACGATGCACTTCCACTGCACCTGCTGGCCGGCCGGTAGGGCGATGCTGCCTTTCCAGGTCGGGTAGGCGCTGGTATCGGTCAGGCGCACGGCGCCGGCCGGGCTCCAATTGCCCAGCTGGGCGACGTTGCCCACCGCGTAGACGCTGTCGCCCCGCTGGGTCACGCCGTTGTCACAGCGGAAGTTGACGCTGACCAGATCGCCCTGCTCCTCATCGTCACTCTGACCGCTGCGCCAGATACGGATCGCGCCGTTGTCAGTGTTGAGCGCCTGGGTGAAGTCGCCGCTGGCCACCTGGCCGGGCGTGGACAGGTTGGAGTCCAGGGCGATCAGCAATTGCTGCCGGCTGCCGCTGACTGTCGCCACCAGGCCGGAGAAACCCGAGTGGAACTGGATCGCCGAGGCCGCCTTGACCCCCGCCGCACGACGGATCTGGATCAGTTGGCGGATGAAGTCGCCATGACCCCAGTCATACATGTGCGGCCAGTACACCACCGGTGTACCCGGGCTGCTGAGGATGTAGGCGTAGGCCTGCTTCAGCCGCGCGTCCGGCAGCGGCCAGTGATGCTGACCGCCGTGCGGGCCGGGCGAGTAGCCGGTGTCGTGGTTGTCGACGAAGGTCACCGCCACCTCGCGCCAGCGCGCATCGGGGTTGCCGTTGAGGCCGTGGCGCCAGTCGGCGATGCCGCCGTTCTGCATGCGCTCCTTGAGGGCGAAGTCGAACACCGTGCACTTGGCGCGATCAGACCAGTCCTTGAGAATCTGCTGCCAGCTGGCGCCGTTGCGCCAGTCCCAGCTCGGGTACTCGCCCGGCGCCTTCCACAGCTCGCCGAGGCAGAAGCCGTTGTCGTGGGCATCGCTCATCCAGCTGGCAACCCGCTCGCCGGCGTAGCCGCGGACGAAGTCGAAGCGAAAGCCCCCGGCGCCATACTGGCTGCGCAGCCTGGCGAACTCGTCGCGGAACATCGCGTAGTTCTGCGGGTGGCCGGTATTGAGGTCGGCGTCGCCGCCCATGAAACGGTCGCCGTCGTCGCAGTCGTTGGCGTAGTTGCCCGGATCATTGCAGTCGTGGCGCCACAGCCCCTGGCCGGCCGGCAGGTTGATCTCCTTGTCCGGGTAGCCGCGGTTCATGTGGTTGGGCACCACGTCGTAGATGGGTTTGACCCCGGCCGCATTGAGCGCGCCGGCGGCCTGCCTGAGCAGGCTGTCGCTGCCATAGCGACCGTTCTTGTTGAAGTCGTGCCAGAAGTAGCCCTCGCCGCCGCCCGAGGTGCCGTTGCCGGGGTCGCTCCAACTGGAGAAGTCGCGCCAGGGCACCGGCATCCAGATCGCACTGAAACCATCGGCGGCCAGGGTCGGCGCCATGCTGGCCAGCGTCGCGTACCAGTTGCTCGAAGTACGCACGGTATTCCAGTGAAAGCCCTGGAGGATGATCTCGTCGCCGCCGTGGTAGCGCACGCCGCTGGTGGTCTTGCCTGGCGCGTCGGCGGCACGCACCAGATTGCCCCAGGGGTAGGCCAGCGGCGCCAGGGCCAGGGTCAGCGCGGCCAGTCGCAGGTATCGGTTCATCTTGAAGCTCCGTTCTTGTCATTGTTGTGAGCATCCGACTACGGGGGCTGCCCCCGGATGGACTGATCGGCCGCCCGCACAGGCGAGCCGATGACGCCAGCCTGCCGCGCCCGGCGCCACCGCCAAACCTCCCCCGCGCAGTTTCCGCCGGCGTAGGGCGCAGGCGTAGAAACGCCCCCGGTCCGCCATCCCCCGCCGCTTCGCTACGCCTCGCCGCTCCGCCTCGAAAAAACCGCTGCAGGGAGGATGTGGTGGCGCCATACCTTGCCCGACTCTTGCCCCAGCGCCACCGGGCCGACTGCCCTGCTCCGGCCGCGCCCTGTCAGTCCGACGCCGAATCCAACAAGAACAAAGGACCCCCACGATGAACACCATGCAACCCGCCCAGCTGCTGCGTCCCTGCGCCCTGCTCGCCGCCATACTGCTGGCCACCCCGGCCCTGGCCGTGGATTTCCACGGTTATATGCGTTCCGGCATCGGCGCCACCGCCGGTGGCGGCGACCAGGCCTGCTTCCAGGCCGCCGGCGCGCCGGCCAAGTACCGACTCGGCAACGAATGCGAGACCTATGCCGAGATCGGCCTCGGCCACGAAGCCTGGAAGGAGGGCGAGCAGAGCTTCTATATCGACAGCATGATCGCCTACAAGTCGGACCAGGCGAACGACTGGGAAGCCACCGACAGCGACGGCGGCAGTGCCTTCAACAACGGCACCAGCTCGATCCGCCAGTTCAACGTGCAGGCCAAGAACTTCCTGCCGGCCCTGCCCGGCGCCACCCTGTGGGCCGGCAAGCGCTACTACAAGCGCAACGACGTGCACATCAACGATTACTACTACTGGGACGTCTCCGGTCCCGGCGCCGGTATCGAGGACATCGACCTGGGCTTCGCCAAGGCGCACGTGGCCTGGATGCGCAACAACGATGGTGACTACGTCTACGAAGGCACCGGCACCGGTACCAACGTGGCCAACGACACCCTCGATCTGCGCCTGACCGACATCGACTTCAATACCGACGCCAAATTGGAGCTCGGCTACGACTATGGCAAGGCCAACCTGAGCGACCTGCAGGAGAAGGACCCCGGCTACACCAACCAGAAGGGGCATCTGGTCACCGTGCAGCACATCCAGGGCAACTGGTTCGGCGGTTTCAACAAGCTCGCTCTGCAGTACGGCACCGACGGCATCATCGGCAGCACCGGGCGCAACAGCACCGGCAACAGCGACGGCAAGATGCTGCGCCTGGTCAACCAGGGCGTGGTCGGCCTCTCCGACGACATCGAGATGATGTACGTGCAGATCTACGAGGATAAGGACTTCGACAACGACTCCGGCCAGACCTGGACCTCGTTCGGCGTGCGCCCGGTGTACAAATGGACCAACACCATGAGCACCGCGCTGGAGTTCGGCTACGACCATATCGACCCGCAGGCCAAGGGCGAGAAGTCCCGCGACCTGAAGAAAATCACCCTGGCCCAGCAGTGGTCGGCCGGCCGCAGCTTCTGGGCGCGTCCGCAGATCCGTGTGTTCGCCACCTACGCCATGTGGGACGGCGGCAAGTACAACGCCGCCAGCGAATCCATCGATGCCGGCGACGACAACGGCCTCACCTTTGGCGTCCAGGCCGAAGCCTGGTGGTAAGCGGTCGGGCATCCGTTGCATCCGGATGCCCGGCAATACCGTAACGCTGCTCCTGTGGTCCTTGCCCCGGTTCTGCAATAGGCCGGGGCCTTTTACCAGGCGTGACATAAAAAGAGGAATAATCCATGCCACCGTTCAAGATCGCCAGCCTCGCGCTGCTCACTGTCCTGTTAACCGGCTGCGCCAGCGAACCGCTGCGCCGCATCGACGCCCTGAGCGCCAGCCCGGCGCCCCTGCAGACCTCCGCCGGCAGCGCCGAACAGGCCCTGGCCACCGCGCCCTCCTGCTGCGCCTCGCTGCGCGAGCTGCCCTACCAGCCGATACCGGTGAACTTCAGCGGCGAGGCGCGCATCGACACCAGCGCCCCGGCGTTCGCCTTCGACAGCGGCAAGAGTTTTTTCCGTGCCTTCCAGTTGCCGGCCGCCAGTAAGTCGTTCGAGATCCGCCTGTACAGCCAGGCCGGTGAGACGGTGCTGGCGCCCAACGCCATGCTGCTCGACAGCCAGTTCCGCGTTACCCGCCTGCTCGGCGCCGAGGACTTCGTCTACGCCCCGGCCTCCGGCTTCAAGGGCGACAGCCTGGACGCGCGCCTGCGCGTCGACCGCCTGTATCCGGACAATCCGGGCAACGAACACTACCTGGTGCTCTACACCAGCGAGGCGCAGATGCGCGGCCAGACCGTCATCGAACACCCGGCCAAGGCCTTCGCCCGCGCCCTCGGCAACGAGGCGCCGAACATCCCCGACCCGGTGGCCAGGCATGCGCCGGTGGGGATGATCAAGATGGTGCTGATCGAGGACAAGGTGGCCGGCCAGCAGGCCAACACCTATGTGCCGCCGTTCAGCATCGGTCGCGAGATGGGCAACCAGCTGCCCAGCGTGCCGGCCCCGGCGGTACTGCCGGAAACCCAGGCCTACTACCGCCAGGGCATCGACGCTGCGCTGGCGAACAAGGACCTCGAACGCGCCCTGCGCCTGGCCGACGAAGCCGCGCGGGTCGGCGACGCCAGCGCCAAGGCCTATCTGCTCGAACGCATCCAGATCCGCTGAAACGATCGTCCCGGGGTGACCCGGCCGGCGTCAATGCCGTAGCCGTAGGAGCCCCGCCACGGGGCGAAGCTGTGTTGGTTCCGGGTGCCGCCCCGCGCATTCGCCGCGGGGCGCAGCTCTACAAAGGCGGGCAGGTTGAACGACTGACCGCACAACCAGAGGTCGAGATGAGAACAACAAAAAAGCTCGCGACACTGATTCTGCTGTGCACTGCCACCTGGCCTGCTCTGGCCTTCGAGAAGAACGTGCTGACCGTCTGGATCGGCCAGGACAAGGGCTTCAAGGGCCTTGCCGAGATCGGCCAGCGCTTTACCGCCGACAGCGGCATGCCGGTCAGGGTCGCCACCCCGGACGACCTCGCCGTCCAGTACGACAAGTTCGCCGCCACGGCCAAGGGTCCGGATATCGTCATCTTCGCCCACGACCGCTTCGGCTCGTGGATCAACAACGGCCTGCTCGAAGCGGTCCAGCCCAGCGCAGAGGCCCTTCAGCGCGCCCCCGGGTTCGCCTGGGAAGCGCTGACCGTGGGCACCCAGCGTTTCGGCTATCCCCTGGCCACCGAAGTGGTCAGCCTGATCTACAATCGCAGGCTGCTGGCCAACCCGCCGCGCACCCTCTCCGAGGTCACCGCGCTGGACGGACGCTTGCGCGCCCAGGGCAGGCGCGCCATCGCCTGGGACTACAACAACCTGTATTTCTCCTGGCCGATCATCGCCGGCGCCGGCGGCTACAGCCTGCGCAAGCAGGGCGGCATCTACGACCTGGCCGATGTCGGCGTCGCCACCCCTGGCGCCATCGCCGGTATGCAGGCGCTCAAGCAACTGCTCGACGACGGCGTGCTGGAACCCGGTGACGATTACGCCAGTGCTCTGGAAGGCTTCAAGCAGGGTCGCATCGCCATGATCGTCAATGGCCCCTGGGTGTGGAACGAGCTGCGTGACGCCGGCCTCGACTTCGCCATCGACCACGTACCGGGCATCGACGACGCGCGCCGCGGCCGCCCCTTCGTCGGCATCCTCGCCGCCGCGATCAACGCCAACAGCCCGCACAAGGCGCAGGCACGACGCTTCGTCGAGGACTACCTGAGCAGCGCCGAGGGCCTGCATAGCCTCAACGCCGACAAGCCGCTGGGTGCGGTGGCCAACCATGAGGTCATGGCCCAGCTGCGCCACGACCCGCTGATCGATCACACCTACGAGTCAGCCGCCAGCGGCGAGATCATGCCGGACATCCCGGAGATGAAGCGCTTCTGGGCTCTGTTCAGCTCTCGTCTGGGCGCCATGTTCAAGGGCGAGAAGCCGATCGCCGCCACCCTGGAACAGATCGCCCAACGCCTGCGCGCCGCCGGCGAGGTGCAGGCCTGGCGCCGTCGCCATTATCCAGCTGCCGACTCCACGGCGGGGTCGCTCTGAGCGGCCCCACTCTCCAATCCCCTCCAGGGACATTCGGGCGGCTTCGGCCGCCTTCTTTTTTGGCGATGCCCCAGCTTGGGTAGGGTGGGCGGCGCAGGGTCAAGTTATGGGCATCTCCACGCAACTCGAGCGCCGCGTAACCCGCCATGGCGCTGTGTCGGTAGACCATCTGGATGGGCTATGGCGCGTTGACCGTTGCTGTGGTTTGCCCCCGCTTCGCGCCGGAGCCCACTACTTTCCTGGTGCGCACGGCGCACCCTACGCCGTGCGCAAGATTCCCGCTCTACACGCGGAAGCGGCTGACCATGGACTGCAGCTGGCCGCCCAGGCGCGCCAGCTCGGCCGAGGATTTGGCCGTTTCGTCGCTGGCGCTGGCGGTCTGCTCGGAGACGTCGCGCACGCTGAGGATGCTGCGGCTGATTTCCTCGGCCACCGCGCTCTGTTCTTCCGCAGCGGCGGCGATCTGCTGGTTCATCGACTGGATGTTGGACACCGCCAGGGTGATGCTGCCCAGCGAGTCGCCGGCCTTGCGCGTCAGCTCGACGCTGCTGTCGGTGAGGTTGCGACTGTTGCGCATTACCGCGGCGACCTGCTGGGTGCCGCTCTGCAAGCCGGCGATCAGGGCCTCGATCTCCTCGGTGGATTTCTGCGTGCGCTGCGCTAGGCCACGCACCTCGTCGGCGACCACGGCGAAACCGCGTCCCGCTTCGCCGGCACGCGCCGCCTCGATGGCGGCGTTGAGCGCCAGCAGGTTGGTCTGCTCGGCCACCGACTTGATCACGTCCATCACGCTGCCGATCTTGTCGCTTTCCTGCTGCAGCCCGGTCATCGCCTCGGAGGAACGCCCCACTTCTGCAGCCAGATGCTCGATCTGCGAAATCACCTCGGCCACTACCTGGTCGCCCAGGCGCGCCTGGCCGTCCGCGTCGTTAGCCGCCTGCGAGGCTTGCTCGGCGTTGCGCGCCACTTCCTGGACAGTGGCGGACATCTCATGCATGGCGGTGGCCACCTGATCGGTCTCGCTCTTCTGACTGTTGGCGCCAGCGCTGGTCTGCTCGGTGACCGCCGACAGCTCTTCGGCGGCGCTGGCGATCTGGGTGACGCTGTCGCGGATGCCGCCGATCAGCTCGCGCAGGGTCGTGGCCATGTGCTGGATGCCCTGCTGCAGTAGGCCCATCTCGTCACGGCGATCGACCCGCACGCTGGCGGTCAGGTCGCCATCGGCAATGCGCTGCACCGCACCCAGGGTGTCCTGCAATGGGCGGGTGATCTGACGGGTGATGATCCAGGCAGCCAAAACGCCGAAGAGCAGGGCCAGCAGCGTGGCGCCGACCTGCAGACTACGCGCCTGGGCACTTTCAATGGCCATGCGCTCCATCTGGAACTTGTACAGCGTATCGCTGATACGGACGATTTCGCCCTGCTGATCGGTCATTTCCTGACGGGTACGGGCGATATCGGCAGTGGCGGCCTTGAACGCCTGCACCGTCTGCTCGAGCTGGCCGAGCGCCGTGGAGATCCGCCGCACAGCATCCTGCTGGGCGCTACCGAAAACCTGCTCCAGTGCAGCGAGGCTGGCGCGGGCAGTGCCGATGCGCTCGGCAAGGGCCTGCTCGGTCTGGGCATCGGCTGCGCTTTCATAGCGCTCAAGCAGATAATGCAGACGCAGCAGCTCACCATGAGTGAGCGTCAGGGCCTGCAGCTGCTCGAAGCGGCGACCGTCGTATTCCGGCAGCAGCTCCACGCTGCGCCGCATCGCGCCCAGCAGTTCGCTCAGCTGCTGGTCTTCGCTATTCACCTGGCCACGTGCCTGCTCGGCGGCCGTGTAGGCAGCACGCATACCCGCCAGTGAGCGCTGGTAATCCTGGTTGTAGCGGTCCTGCTCCTGCAGCAGCTTGACGTTGACCGGATTGGTGAAGGTCCCCAGCAGCTTCTTCTGCTGCTCGAGATAGAGGTTCAGGTTGGTCAGCAGACGCTCGGTGCTGGCGGCGTCGCCCTTTGCCAGCATGAACTGCAGGCGGGCGATACGCAGGTTGGTCAGCGTTGCGTTGAGTTGGGTGATCTCGCTCATCCAGGTGCTGCGCTGGATCACGCTGCCCAGGCCGCTCCAGGCGGTCCAGGCCAGAGCCAGGGTGAGAGCCAGCACCAGGCCGAAGCCAAGGGCAAGCTTGCGGGTGACGCTGAGGTTGGCAAACCAGGTATTCATGACAATTCTCCAACTGTTCGATGACAGGCAGTTCGGGTTTAGCTGGAGAATTGTTTTTGTAGAGCCAGCACAAGGCCTGTGCTGACGCTCCGCGCGCCGCTCTAGGCACATAGGCAGGGAAAAATTTCGCGAACAATCATTCACGTGCGACTGCCCCGCTCGCCGGGGCGGGTTCTTCAGGGCGCGCGCTCGCCGCGCGCCGCCTCGCTGAGGTAGAACCAGGTCGGCGCATCCAGCTGCAGCTCGGCACCGGCCAGGGCCTCCTCGATACGCGCCTCGCGCAGGCTGCCGAGAATCGGCACCGGGCGTCCCGGCAGGCGGCGCAGCCAGGCCAGGGCGACCTGCAGCGGTGTTGCCTGCAGCGCCGCGGCCACTTCCTCCAGCGCCAGTTGCAGCGCCGGGGCGAAGCGGCCGCCGGCCAGCGGCGACCAGGCCAGCACCTGCAAGCCGTCGGCCTGCAGCGCCTGCAGACGGCCATCCCAGGCCGCCTGCTGGGCGGCGAGCGACAGTTCGATCTGGTTGCAGCGCAGCTCCAGCTCGCGGCCAAGCACCTGCCAGTGCAGCGGCTCGGCATTGGACAGCCCGACCCAGCCGACCTTGCCGGACTCGACCAGCGCCTGCAGGGCGCGCGTCACTTCCTCGACCTGCAGCAGCGGGTCGGGGCGATGCAGCAGAAAGCCGTCCAGCCGCTCAACGCCCAGGCGCTGCAGCGAGGCGTCCACTGCGCGAGTCAGGTAGCTCGTCGTGGTGTCGTAGTGCTTGATCCGCCAGCGCGAGACGTCCTGCGCCGCCGGCACGATGTCGGCCTTGCTGATCAGTTGCGTCTGCGCCCGCAATTGCGGGCGCAGACGCAGCGCCGCACCGAAACGCGCTTCGCATTCGCCCAGGCCATAAATGTCGGCGTGGTCGAAACCATTGAGGCCACGCTCGACGCTGCGCTCGATAAAGCCGAGCAGCGCCTGCGGTGTGGCCAGTTCGGCGCATTCGAGCAGGCGCATCATGCCCAGCAGCAGGGGTTGCCGGATCGGAAATGCGGTCATAAAGGATTCCAGGTAACCGGTGGTGCGCACAGCGCACCCTACGCGATGGTGACGAAGCGTAGGGTGCGCTGTGCGCACCACTAGGCCGATCAGAGATTTCAGCCCAACAACTGCAACGCCTCGGTGCTGCACTGCTGGATACGCACCCAATCGCCCTGCTCGACCCATTCACGCTGGAACATCCAGGTGCCGCCAACGCACATCACGTTGGGCTGGGCCATGTAGCGCTGCAGGTTGTCCGGCGTGATGCCGCCGGTGGGACAGAAACGCACGCCGCCGAACGGGCCGGCCAGCGCCTTGAGCGCAGCGATGCCGCCGCAGACCTCGGCCGGGAACAGCTTGAAGCGGCGATAGCCGAGGGCGTAGCCGACCATCAGCTCGGAGGCGCTGCTCACGCCCGGCAGCAGCGGCACCGGGCTGTCCAGAGCGGCCAGCAGCAGCTCGCGGGTGCTGCCTGGGGTGACGATGAACTGCGCGCCGGCTTCGATGGCGGCGGCCAGCATCTGCTCGTCGAGCACGGTGCCAGCGCCGACGCACAGCTCGGGGCGCTCGGCGCGCAGACGACGGATCGCCTCCAGGCCGTGCTCGGAACGCAGGGTCACCTCCAGCACGCGCAGGCCACCGGCAGCCAGCGCATCGGCCAGCGGCAGGATGTCCGCCTCACGGGCGATGGTGATCACCGGCATGATCCGTGCCTGGGCGCAGATGCGGTCGATCTCGGCGATTTTGTCGGCCATGCGCGCGCGCTGGCCTTGGTCGAGGCTGGTCATGTCAGGGGCACCAATAGATTTCGAGAGGGGAATGCAGGAAGGCGCGGATCGGCATGCGCGCCACCTCGCCGGGCGCCAGCGCCTCGGCCAGGGTGGCCAGCTTGGCCTGGCCCTGGATCGCAAGCAGCGGCAGGCGCGCGCCGGCCAGCAGCGGCAGGGTCAGGGTCAGGCGCTGTGCGGGCTGGCTCGGCGCCTGCATCGGCAATACCCGGCGCGAGCAGTCGGCGCGTAGCGCCAGATCGAGATTGGGGCTGTCCGGGAACAACGAGGCGGTGTGGCCGTCGTCGCCCATGCCGAGCACCAGCACGTCGATCGGCGGCAGTTCGGCAAAGGCCGCATCGGCCAACTCGGCCGCCTGCTCCAGGCTACCGGCGACCCGGTACAGGCCGAGGAACTTCGCCTCGGAGGCCGCGCCACGCAGCAGATGACGGCGCACCAGCGCCTCGTTGCTGCTGGCGTGATTGACCGGCACCCAGCGCTCGTCGGCCAGGCTCACCAGCACCTGGCGCCAGTCCAGGGCCTGCTGCGCCAGGGCGCCAAAAAAGGCCACCGGGCTGCGTCCGCCGGACACCACCAGGGTGGCGCTGCCACGGCTGTCGATGGCCTGGCGCAGGGCGTCGGCCACGCGCTGGGCCAGGGCGTCGGCATGTGCCTCTGCACTGGCATCGCTACGGGCAACGACGCCCGTGGGCAGTTCAAGGTCAGAGATCGCCATACCAGCTCCTCCCGTCACGAGTGATCAGCGCCACCGAGGCCATCGGGCCCCAGCTACCGGCGGTATAGGGTTTCGGCGCCTCGCCGAGCTGCTTCCAGCCGGCGATCAACTGATCGCACCACTGCCAGGCGTATTCGATTTCGTCCTTGCGCACGAACAGGTTCTGGTTGCCGCGCATCACTTCCAGCAGCAGACGTTCGTAGGCATCGGGAATCCGCGCGCTGCGGTAGGTATCGGAGAAGCTCAGCTGCAGCGGGCCGCTGCGCAGCTGCATGCCCTTGTCCAGGCCCTGATCCTTGGTCAGCACCTGCAGGGCGATGCCCTCGTCCGGCTGCAGGCGAATGATCAGCTTGTTGCCGATCAACTGGCGCTGCTCAGGGGCGAAGATGTAGTGCGGCGGCGCCTTGAAGTGGATGACGATCTGCGACAGCTTCTGCGGCATGCGCTTGCCGGTGCGCAGATAGAAAGGCACGCCGGCCCAGCGCCAGTTGCGGATGTCGGCACGCAGGGCGACGAAGGTCTCGGTGTCGCTCTGGGTGTTGGAATTATCTTCCTCCAGATAGCCCGGCACCGGCCGACCGTCGCTGCTGCCGGCGACGTACTGGCCGCGCACCACGCGCTGGCCAAGCTGTTCGGCGCTGATCGGCTCCAGAGCCTTGAGCACCTTGACCTTCTCGTCGCGGATGCTGTCGGCGGACAGGTCGCTGGGCGGGTCCATGGCGATCAGGCAGAGCAACTGCAGCAGGTGGTTCTGGATCATGTCGCGCAGCTGGCCGGCCTGGTCGAAATAGCCCCAACGCCCCTCGATGCCGACCTTCTCGGCCACGGTGATTTCCACGTGGGAGATGTGGTTCTGGTTCCACTGGGTTTCGAACAGGCTGTTGGCGAAGCGCAGGGCGATCAGGTTCTGCACCGTCTCCTTGCCCAGGTAATGGTCGATGCGATAGACGCGGTTCTCCGCGAACACCTGCGCCACCGCGTCGTTCACCGCACGCGAAGAGGCCAGGTCGTGGCCGATGGGCTTTTCCAGCACCACCCGGCAGCGCTCGGCCAGGCCCACCGCGGCCAGGTTGGCGCAGATGCCGCCGTACACCGAGGCCGGGGTGGCGAAATAGGCGATCAGCTGATCGTGGCCGGCCACTTCGGTCAGC